>NZ_JAQQPT010000023.1:0-123224 GCF_036688725.1 Pseudomonas lactucae
GGGGTTTCTTCGTCGCCAACGGTGAAGGAGCCGGCGATGGTGTCTTTGCTGACGGTGTCTTCAACCAGCGGGTTGGCAACGACTTCGATGGTTGGCAGGTCGTTGACCAGGGTGACGTCCGGGGTCGCACTGGCTTGGGCCGTGGTGTTGGCCGCATCCGTCACGGTCAGGTCAAAGGCCGGCAGTTTGTTGCCTGCGTTGACTAAATCGGCACCGGCCTGGGTCAGGACCACGTTATTGCCGACAATGGCATAGTAGCCGTCTTTATTGCTGTCACCCGTAAAGGTCACGACCAGACCGGCAACTGGCGTTTCCGCATCGCTGACACTGAACGTGCCGGCCACAGTCCCGGCCACGGCGGTGTTTTCGACCAGTGTATTGGCCGTTGTTTCGATCACGGGCAGGTCATTGACGGGTGTAATCGTCACCGTCAGCGTGCTGCTCGACCCGGTGTTGGTGGTGTACCCGATCTGCGGCACTTCGCCGCTGTAGTCCTTGACCGGGGTGAATACATACGCACCATCAGCACCGATGGTGATGGAGCCAATACCCTCGATCTGAGCAGTCTGGCCTGCGTTAAAAGTGCGGCCGTCCACATTGAACGTCGCAACGGTCAACACGTTATCGATGTCGCTGTCGTTGCTCAGCACGTTGCCGGTGGCGGAACCATCTTCTGCAATCGTGGCGGTATCGGCGACCAAAACGCTTGCATTGTCCACGGCGACGACTGTCGAGGTGGCCGCAGCAGGATTGATTGCCAGGTTTTCGTAGTTACCACCGGTGGCGCTGGTGATCGTGGCGCTGACGGCAAGGTCTTTGCCATCGGCCAGGTTGGCAGGCGTGTCGACACTGACCGTACCGCTGGTTTTACCCGCTTCGATGGTAATGGTCTGATCGTTGGACAGCTTGATCACGACGTCAGTCTGCGCCGCGTTGGTCACGGTCGCGGTGTAGACGATCTTGCCGCCTTCATCCACCGACGCGGTCGCGGTCAGCGTGACGGTGGTGGTGTCGATGGTGTCGTTGATCTGGGTGACCGCTGGCGCCGGGTCAGTGGTGATGATCAGGTTGCCGCCGCCGGCGGTGCCGGTGATGGTGGCGGAGATCGACGAAGCATCCAGGTACGGCGTGTCATTGCCTGCAAACGTGACGTTCAGTGCACCCGAGGTCTGGCCGGCGGCGATCACAACCGCGAGACCGTTGGACAAGGTGACGGTCAGGTCGCTGGTGGGTGCCTGGGTAATAAACGCCGTGTAAACGACAACACCACCGGCTTCGGTGATGGTGGGCGTGGCGGTCAGGGTAATGGTGACGTTGCGCGGGTCGACGCCATTGTTATCGCCGGCGGTGAGCGTATTGCCCACGGCATCAGCGGCGTTCAGACCGGTCGTCGGGTAACCGATGGTAGGGTCAACCACACCAGCGGTGGCTTCCAGCACGACAAAGCTGTGGCCGCCGCCAACGGCGCCGTCCGCGCCTGCAGCGGTCGGACCGGCCGCAGTGGGCTCAAGGTTCTGGGTCGGGTCGACGCCGGCAGCGATAGCTTGCTGCAGTTCGGCGACGGACGGTGCGGCTTGAGCAGTGGCGGCACTCAGGTCGATGGCCGAGTCAGGCGCGTTGGCACTCCACTGGCTGTCGCGGCCCAGGTCGATCACTCGACCATCGGCCAGCTCCAACGATATGGCACCCGCAGGGCCGGTATCGACCTGCTCCCCGGCAACCAGGCGATCCCCTTCTACCAGCAGGCGGCGAATCCCTTCCGGGGAAACTGCGAACACTTGACCGACAATGCTTTTGACGACCGCAACGCTGCTCATAAAAGACTCTCCGTGTATTACCGTTCGGGGGTATCCATCAAGGAGACCGGCCCGCTCGCCGCTGCCGATTCAGATAGTTGGAGTACACATTTTTTCGAAAATATATTGGCGTCAATATTTTGTTGTTTCGTGAGAAAAATTACTTTCCCGTCAAGGTATTGACCTATTGGACGCCATCCTAAACAATCCGCCTCGTAATGTCACATTGATATTTAAGCGGCCTCGCGACTTTCTGTTTGCGCCTTTCGGCGTCCAAGAAAAACGGGCATTTCGAGTTGCCACTCCAATTTGTTGCGGTTTTTCAGGCAACCAATCCTCGGGAAAAAATAGAATGCGTTTGCACCTTCTTAAAGTTATGCCTTTTGCTCTGGCCGCCGGTTTCGTCCAGGCTCAAACCCTTCCCGAAGCGATGCAGGACGCGGTGAAAAACCATCCGGAGATCCAGGCGGCTATCAATGCGCGTATTGCCGCCGACTACCAGGTCAGAGAGGCCCAGGGCGGCTACCTGCCTAAAGTCGACCTGCTGGGCGGTTATGGCCGTGAAAGCTCGGACAACACCTCGACCCGCGCCGCGAGCAATAGCCATGACTGGAAAACCCTGAACCGCGGCGAGTCGACCATCCGACTTCAGCAAAATTTGTTCCAAGGTTTCGGCACCATCAATGAAGTGGGCCGCCAACAAGCCACCGCCAACTCCCGTGGCTATGCGCTGCTCAATACCTCCGAGCGCACCGCACTGACGGTTGCCCAGGTTTATCTGGATGTCTTGACCCGTCGCGAGATGGTGCAACTGGCAGAAGACAACCTGAAAAGCCACGAACGTATTTTTGACCAGATCAAACTGCGCACCAGCCGTGGCGTCGGCAGAATGGCGGACATGGACCAGGCAGAAGCCCGACTGGCTCAGGCTCAAAACAACCTGATCACCGAACAGACCAACCTGGCGGATGCCAATACCAACTTCCTGAGCGTAGTCGGCAAAGAGCCCGATCAGCTCGAAAAGCCAATGGGCATTGTGACCGCGCTGCCGGCCAGCCTGGATGAAGCACGCCGCCAGATGGTTGCGGACAGCCCGGTATTGCGCTCGGCCGAGTCGGATATCGCCGCTGCCGAAAAGCAGTACGAAGCCGCCAAGTCGACTTTCTACCCGCGCTTTGATGCCGTGCTGCAACGCTCAGCCAATAACAACATCGGCGGCGAAGAAGGCCATGACAATGGTTATTCCGCCATGCTGAACATGCAGTTCAACCTGTACAACGGCGGCAGCGACAAGGCCAGCCTGCAGTCCAAGGCCTCCCAGGCCAGCCAGGCGCTGGATATTCGCAACAATGCGCTGCGCCAGCTGAATGAAGAACTCGGTTTGGCGTGGAACGCCTACAATAACGCGAGCCAGCAGGTGCCGATCGCACAGCAATACGTGGACCGCAGCAATAAGGTGCGCACCTCGTACCAGCAGCAGTTCAGCCTGGGCGAACGTACACTGCTCGACCTGCTCGACAGCGAGAACGAACTGTTCACCGCTCAGCAGCGCCTGGCACAGATCAAAAACCTGCACATCTATACGCAGTACCGCATCAAGGCCGATATGGGCCAATTGCTGAGAAGTCAGGGCGTCGTTGCGCCGCTGGCATCGGTTGTGCAGAACGAAGTCAAAACGAAGGTAAACCTGCCAGGGATGAACTGATTCTTGACGGCGTGAACCACTCAACCGTTTAAGAGAGAGTCAGCTTGGATTCTGAAATAGGTGTGGCGCAGCTCAACCATGACCCGCGCAGTCAGCATGACGACCCCTTGCTGGACGGGTTGTTGACGCTCTGCTCCCTGCATTACAAGCCCGCCAGCCGGGCTATGCTCACCACAGGCCTGCCCCTGGCGGGGCAACGCCTGAGCCCGGATTTGCTACCCCGCGCAGCGGCCCGGGCAGGTTTGCAGGGCCGTTTGCTGCAGCGCAAGCTGGAGCAGATCCCGTCCATTGCATTGCCGGCCTTGCTGTTACTGAAGGAAGGTCGCAGCGCGGTGCTGTTGGGATGGGAGGGGGACACCGCCCGCCTGCTGCTCAGCGAAAGTGACGGCGGCGAAGTCCAAGTCACCCGTGAAACGCTGAGTCAAGATTACAGCGGTCGGGTTTTTTTCGCGCAGCCGCAACATAAATTTGACGTCACCAGCGGCACGTTGATCCCGCGCGCGCGCTCGTGGTTCAAAGACACCCTCAAGCGTTCGCGCTGGCTATATGCCGACGCCATCGCCGCCAGCCTGGTGATCAACCTGATCGCCCTGGCCGCGCCACTGTTTGTGATGAACGTGTATGACCGCGTAGTGCCGAACCAGGCCACCGCCACCCTGTGGGTGCTGGCCATCGGTATTTGCGGCGCCTACCTGTTCGACCTGTTGCTCAAGAGCATGCGCAGCCTGTGCCTGGACCTGGCGGGCAAGAAAACCGACCTGATCATTTCCGCGACGCTGTTCGAGCGCATCGTGGGCATGTCGATGAAAATGCGCCCGGCGCGCGTCGGCAGCTATGCCTCGAACATCCATGAGTTTCAGGGGATGCGCGACTTTCTCACCTCCCTGACCCTCGCCAGCCTGATCGATTTGCCGTTTACCCTGATCATCCTCGCGGTGATCGCGCTGCTCGGCGGCCACCTGGTCTGGATCCCCATCGTCGCCTTCCCGCTCGCCCTGGGCATCGGCCACTTCCTGCAAAAACCGCTGACCGCGACACTTGAGCGCACCATGGCTCTGGGGGCCGAACGCCAATCGAGCCTGATCGAAACCCTCGCCGGGCTGGATGCGGTGAAGGTCAACAACGCCGAAAGCGAACGCCAATACCAGTGGGAACAAACCATCGGCACCCTCAGCCGCCTGGAGCTGCGGGTCAAGGTGCTGTCCGGCCTGGCGATGAACATCACGTTGCTGATCCAGCAAGTGGCGGGCGTGGCGATGATTATCTTCGGCGTGTACCAGATCATCGATGGCGTCCTGAGCATGGGCGGCCTGGTGGCGTGCTACATGCTCAGCGGTCGCGCACTCGGCCCGTTGGCGCAGCTGTCGGGCCTGCTGACGCGTTACCAGCAAGCCAAGGTGACGATGGTGTCGGTGGACCAGATGATGGAGCTGCCGCAGGAACGCAACTTCGACGAACGCCCCCTCAGCCGCAAAACGCTGCAAGGCGCGATGGCGTTCCGCGAGGTCGACTTCACCTACCCGAACCAGCAGAACCTGGCGCTGCGAGGCATCAACCTGACTGTTCGCCCTGGCGAGAAAATCGGCATCATCGGCCGCAGCGGCTCGGGCAAAAGCTCGCTGGCCAAGCTGCTGGTGGGTCTGTATCAGCCGGACTCCGGCTCGCTGCTGGTGGACGGTGTCGACATCCGCCAGATCGACGTCAGCGAATTGCGCCATAACATCGGCTACGTGGCCCAGGACATCCAACTGCTGGCCGGCACCTTGCGCGACAACCTCGTGTCCGGTGCCCGCTACGTGGACGATGAAATGGTGCTACAGGCGGCAGAACTCGCCGGCGTGCACGAATTCGCCAGGCTGCATCCCCAAGGCTACGAACTGCAAGTGGGCGAGCGCGGGCAAAACCTTTCCGGCGGTCAACGCCAGAACGTCGCCCTGGCCCGCGCACTGCTGCTGAACCCACCGATTCTGCTGCTGGACGAACCGACCAGCGCCATGGACAACACCGGTGAAGAACGCCTGAAACAACGTTTGCAGTCGGTTATCGAAAACAAGACGGTGATTCTCGTCACCCACCGTGCTTCGCTGCTGAGTCTGGTCGATCGCCTGCTGGTGATCGACCGTGGCCAGATCCTCGCAGACGGTCCAAAAGCGGCCGTCATGGAAGCGCTGAAAAAGGGGCAGATCAGTGTTGCTTAAGTCCGGTGCAGGCGGTTGGAAGAACGTTATCTTCCGCTATTTCAAAGGCAGCGACTCGCTCGATGACCAGCCATTGCCCGAGGTCGAAAAGGCGCTGATCGACGATGCGCCGCGCATCGTGCGCCTGACCATCTGGGGCGTGATCGGCTTTTTCGTGTTTCTGTTGTTGTGGGCGCACTTCGCGATTATCGACGAAGTCACCAAGGGTGACGGCAAGGCGATCCCGTCGTCGCGCATCCAGAAAATCCAGAACCTGGAGGGCGGCATCGTCGCGCAGATCTACGTACACGAAGGGCAGATCGTCGAAGCCGGCGCGCCGCTGGTGCGCCTGGACGACACGCGCTTTGCCTCCAACGTCGGCGAAACCGAAGCCGACCGCGTGGCCATGGAACTGCGCGTGGAACGCCTTAGCGCCGAGATCGAAAATCGCCCGCTGAACATCACCGAGGACGCGCGCAAAGCCGTGCCCAACCAGGCCTCGAACGAAGAATCGCTGTACCTGAGCCGCCGCCAGCAACTGGCGGACGAAATTGGCGGGCTGCAACAGCAACTGCTGCAACGCCAGCAAGAGTCGCGTGAATTCAGCTCCAAGCAGGAGCAATACCGCAACAGCCTGAACCTGCTGCGCCAGGAAATCGGCATGTCCGAACCCTTGGTCAAACAAGGCGCGATCTCGCCGGTAGAAGTGCTGCGCCTCAAACGCTCCGAAGTCGAAACCCGTGGCATGCTCGACGGCACCACCCTGGCCATCCCTCGCGCCCAGGCCGCCATCAACGAAGTGCAGCGCAAAATCGACGAAACCCGTGGCAAGTTCCGCAGCGAAGCCCTTGCCCAGCTGAACGAAGCTCGCACCAACCTGAGCAAGGCCCAAGCGACCTCCAAAGGCCTGGAAGACCGCGTCAGCCGCACCATGGTCACCTCCCCCGTGCGCGGCATCGTCAAACAGATGCTGGTCAACACCGTCGGCGGCGTAATCCAGCCCGGCAGCGACATGGCCGAAGTCGTCCCGCTGGACGACACCCTGCTGGTGGAAGCAAAGATCCGCCCACAAGACATCGCCTTCCTGCACCCGGGCCAAGAGGCGATGATCAAATTCACCGCCTACGACTACACCATCTACGGCGGCCTCAAAGGCAAACTCGAAACCATCGGCGCCGACACCGTGATGGACGAAGAGAAGAAAAACACCTTCTACCTCATCAAACTGCGCACCGACCGCAGCCACCTGGGCACCGACGAGAAGCCATTGCTGATCATCCCGGGCATGGTGGCGTCCGTAGACATCATCACCGGCAAGAAAAGCATCCTGAGCTACCTGCTCAAACCGATCATCAAATCGCGCGCCGAGGCACTGCACGAACGCTGATTTTTCGCGGGTGACGTAGGGAAATGCGGGGAGATTTGCGAAAACTTGGGTTTTCGCAAAAATAGTCAGATTTCAGGGGTTTACAGAACTCTGGCAGTCGCTATAATCGTCGCCCTAACACGCCGGTATAGCTCAGTTGGTAGAGCAACTGACTTGTAATCAGTAGGTCCCGGGTTCGACTCCTGGTGCCGGCACCATACAAGGTTCCAGAGAAGGCTTTCAAAATCTCTGAAACCCCCGAAAAACCCGCCTTCTGGCGGGTTTTTTCGTTTTGGCGTTCCGTCGGATTCCGTCAGAAACTGGTGGATTCCAACCGTTTTAAGGGTAGAGTTTGGGATACAGGTCACTTCGATAAAAGGGAGTACCCTTATGTCGCGCACAACAGCTCCGCTCTCCGACGCAGCTTGCCGCTTGGCAAAACCTACAGACCGCGCCTACAAGCTTTTCGACGGCGATGGCCTCTATCTCCTAGTCCAACCCAATGGCCGCAAAGGCTGGCGGCTCCGTTACGTCAAACCTGACGGACGGGAAGGACTGACCTCGTTCGGCAACTACCCCGTCATTGGCCTCGCCGATGCGCGCCGCAAGCGCTTGGAAGTCAAGCGAATGCTGGCGGATGGCGTTGATCCTATAGAGACCAAACACCAAGCTAAGGCGGAAGCCGTAATCAAAGGCAGAACCTTTGAAAGCGTTGCGCTCGACTGGCATACGGAAATGTCGGCCAAGTGGGCACCGGGCCATTCCAAGACAGTGATGAGCCGCCTCAAAACCCACGTATTCCCGCTGATCGGCGCACGCGCCATTGTTGATCTCGACACCCATGACCTTATGCAGCCCTTGGAAGCGATCAAGAAGCGCGGAACGATCGACGTTGCTTTAAGGGTACAAAACTACCTGCAGAGCATCATGCGCGAGGCAAAGCGCCTCCGGCTTGTCACCGCCAACCCTGCATACGACCTCGAAGGCTCGATCAAGGCCCCGCGAGTGGTACATCGCCCCGCTCTACCCTTATCGCGACTGCCGGAACTACAGGAGCGGATAGACACCTATAAAGGCCGGGCGCTTACCCGTCTGACGGTGATGCTGTCGCTGCATGTGTTTGTACGCTCCAGCGAGCTGCGTTTCGCACGCTGGAGCGAGTTCGACCTCAAGCGCGGCACCTGGGAGATACCGGACACTCGACCCGCGCTGGAAGGAGTACCCTTTTCCACAAGGGGTACGAAGATGGCAGGGGATATCCATTTAGTACCCTTATCGCCGCAAGCAGTGGCGCTACTCGAAAAAATCCATGCACTCACAGGCAAATTCGCATTGGTCTTCGCAGGGGATGCCAAACCCTGGAAGCCCATGTCCGAAAATACGGTGAACAACGCGCTTCGGACGATGGGATACGACACCAAAACCGATATCTGCGGGCATGGATTTCGTTCGATGGCCTGCAGCGCACTGATCGAGTCAGGATTGTGGTCGGAGACAGCCATTGAACGGCAGATGAGCCACAAGGAGCGCAACAACGTCCGCGCCGCTTACATCCACAAGGCCGAGTTCATCGAGGAGCGCAGGCTGATCATGAACTGGTGGAGCCGGTACCTGGAGGCCAACCGGCAGGAGCATGTCACTCCACACGAGTTTGCAAACCAGACCGGGACGAACGTCACGCGGCTCAAGGCGAAAAGCCGCTTGAGGGAGTAGGCCGTTAGCCTACTCCTCGTCCTGCCCACCAACGTACGCTTTGTACGCCTGCCTTTCATGAGTCGGCTTGGACGGAAATGCCAACTGAATCTGCCTACTTTTCACCATTCCATTCAGGTACTGCTGACGGAGGGCATCTGGACTGCGCTTTACCAAATTAGCCAAAACGTTGAGCGTCAGATAGTGCTCCTTGCATAGGGTGATAATCACCTGTTGCATACGATCCTTTTGCATGCGCTCTCGATTGCGCGGCTCCTCAGCCAGTATTTCGAGCTTTTCTCGAAACCCTGCATCAAGCCTGTCCAAAGCATCGATCAGCGGCGCGTCAATATGATCGCTCAACAAGCAGCCATCATCGTTTCGCTGCATATCCAGCTCGACCTTATGTTCGGAGCTACCTACATTATGTTCGGAGCTAGCCCCGTTATGTTCGGAGCTGCCGGCGTAATGTTCGGAGCTCTGTAGCGGACCTGCGAACACTTGCTCCGGCGTAGGCAGTTGCTCACCTGGCAGGTGATAAATCATGCCCCGCGAGCGCCCGTCGGGCACAAGGAATCCCTCGCGTACCAACCGCGCAAGCAGTTGGCTCAAGTCATGAGCATGAGTATCACAAATCTCAAGGAGACGATTATGGCTGACCACCCGCTCAATCGCGGCCGTGGCCAAAATCAACCTAGCAGTATGTTCCAAGCTCTCGAAACGAACCCCAAATCGCTCTCGTAACTGCTCCACCACCCCTTCAGGAAGCAAGTCCAACATGCGAAGCTCAAGAAGGGTTTGCTCGGGCTCGGGCTTTTCATAAAGGGCTGGCGGTCGCCAATGCTGGCTGCGCCACCCGCTGTAGATTTTTGGAACCCCAGAACCACCACGCTCGCCAAGACCGATAAGAAGAAACATTTGGTGCATTAGCCTGTTCCGGCAATCGCTGGTACCACCTTGCAACACCTGCTCAAGGGGTAAACGTAAGCCGCCAGGATTGCGAAAGCCAAACAAGTCAGGACGCTTCACGACTAACACAGAAACCCGCCCGGTATAGTCGGCATGGACCAAGGTATTAACCAAAGCCTCGCGCAGAGCTTCATGTACCGGTGTGTCATCCTGGCGCTGATCACCTTTGAGAGCGAACGGTACCTTTAGGTCCTCAACCAACTTGCGATAAACCCGCCGGTAGAAATCAAACAGATTTCCTGACCAGGTTCCATCAGGGACGAGCCTATCCACCCAACGTAGTTCTGTTTTGGCGTGCGGCCGCTCCTGATAGTCCACAAAGTAATGCGGCACACTCTCCTGGATCGAAAGCCAGCGTCCGAACATTAGTAAACCTGCCAGAGTCAGCCCTTCGACTCCGTTCGCGCGGTCCTTACGCCAACCTCCTATCTGTCGGAGAAACTCAATCCCTTGGTGCTCCAGCGCTGGATGGCCTGGCTTTATGTCGCTAAGCATCTGGCGGTAGATACGCAGACTGTCCGGATCAATGTCTGCGAAGTCGTAATTCGGCAAAATCCGCTCGTCCCGACAGTCCTCCACTTGCTCTGCGAACATGCGGCGAACATCTTCTTCAGAGCAACGCCGATCCCCCTCATGTAATCGACGATAAGTGTTACCTAGCGGCTGACCATTGAGAAATACCGGCTTCTGCTTACGCGAAGCCGCCGGGATTTTCACTTCAAGTACCTGCTTGCCCTCCAGCTCTCTGACGACCACCTCCCGGTCAGTCAGCAGATTGACACTGACCTTGGCCGGATTGTTGAGGGTATTGAACAGGTCAGTACGTACTTTCTCGATATTTGATAGGCCTGCAACGCTGAACTGCCCATCCTTCTCGCGCACGCCAAGCAGTACTACCCCACCCTGAGTGTTAGCAAAAGCGGAGTAGGTTAACCAGAAATCCTTAGGCAACTCTCCCTTCCCATCCTGCCCCTGAGCGAGCTTGCACTCGAGCTCGACAGATTCAACCAGCGAGGGCAGGTCTTCAAGGGTGTGGGGATTGAGTGACATCAAAGACTTCCTAAATGATCAGCCGGCTTCACGTAGCTGCAAAAGGTCGAAGAAAAGACTTACGTGCGGGGATTGTACTCAGTCTTCCATAGTCGCACGCAACTCGACGAGCGGAGACTGATCATGAACTGGTGGAGCCGATTCCCTGTCACGAATCAGCAGGAGGATGTCACTCACGACTCTGCACGAATGTCACACGGCCAAAAGCCAATCGCGGCGCAGCAAAGTAAGCGTACGTTCTCGAAATCTCGATGATCCGTTTGTCCACGCGGGTCCATCCAAACAGGGCTGCAAAGCCGCCCTGCTTGGATGGACCTCACTTAAAAAATCTAAAGCTCATCCAACTGTCTGTGGAAAACCACGGATTTCCACCGGTGGATAATTTCATCCACAGCCGCAGTAATCCCGAAAATTCGAGCCTTGACCCAAATTATCCACAGGCGTAGAAAAGATCGGGCAAAGCGCTGTCGTTGACAGCAACCCAGGTAGCCAGAACCTTTAAGGCTACGCCATACCGTGGTGGTTCCCCCAAAGTGCGATTAGCGTCCGGCGGCTCGCACGGTCACAGCGATGTGATGGATGCCTACTTTTATCAGTGTGCCCACTGCGGCAACTCATCCCCTTTCATAGCTGCCCTGCAGCAACCTATCCGCTTGGCCATTTCACTGCGCCAACCTGCGCCCGTCTCTTTCTTCCGAAAAGAGACGGGCGCTCCTACCGCTGCTGCAGCCCAACTCGTACAAGGCTTTGCGGCATTCCCCCTCGTTACAATCGGCGTGACAAACACCGAAATCACCAGCAACAGCGATGCAGATGATGGTGCCGCAGCCCACGGAATGGACTGCACCTGACTGACAGTCAGGCACGCCCCGGTCATCACTTCGCTGCCTTCACCCGACTCAGGATCTCGCGGCATTGGTCTCGTCAGCCAGTGCAGCCTCCACCCGCCCACCGGTAACGGTGTTCAGGAGGCCAGATCATGAGATGCCCAAGCTCCCGTCGTAAAGAGCCGCCAGTCCCGCGTTAGTGGACAACCCTCACAGGTCGCAGGGGCCTTGATCCCTGATAACACTCAACATTCGTGGCGGGATGACGTGGGGAAGGTTTTATAGGTTTGGCTTCGAGAGGAGTTTGATCATGGCATTGGTAGGAAGGCGAGACGGGCGCAATTTTGGATATGGCCGGCAGTTGAGCTATGCCGGGCCACAAGCATTGCGTGATCTTTTTGGCGGCGGCCATTACGGCACGGTCAAAGCGCACAGTGATCGCTGGCAGGCGTTTGTACGCTGGTGTCGCTCGGAGGATGGGCCGGGGGTTAACGATGCGCGGCAAATAGATCGGCAGACCTTGTTGGACTATGCCGGACATCTGCGTCAGCAAGTTGAACAAGGTGAGCTCGCCATCGCCACCGCACAAAACCGGTTGTCCAGCGTGAACCGGACCATCGCCGCGCTGCGCGGTGATCAGTATGTGAAAGTGCCGAGTCCGAGCAAGGCATTGGGAATGCGGCGAACCCGTGTTCGTCGCTCGGTGCCGCAAGGCCAAGATCGCAGGCACGTGAAGCGGATCGTCGACGTGCTCTGCGAACACCAAATGCCGCGCGCGGCGGCAATCACTCAGTTGGCGAGAGCCACCGGCATGCGCTTACGCGAGGCCATTTTGGCGGACCTACCGCGTTTAAAACGTGAGGCCGAACATTATGGCAAGATCAACATCCAGGATGGCACCAAAGGTGGCCGTTCAGGGGCGTCAGCACCTCGCTGGGTTACGGTAGATGATCATATTCGTGATGCGCTGAGGTTTGCCGAACAGGTCTCACCCGACGGTAGTCGCAACCTACTTGCGCCGAACGAAAACTACTTTGATTTTCAACGGCAGGTCGTCCGCCCTGCACGGGGCATCCTCCATACGCAAACCCTCAAAGGCTTCCACGAATTGCGGGCGGCCTATGCGTGTGAACGCTTTAAGCAGATCACCCATCACCTTGCTCCCATCAATGGTGGCAGGTGCAGGCGAGTCGACCCTCACCTTGATCGAGAGGCACGATTACAAATCAGCTATGAGCTGGGACACGGTCGAGTCAACGTGATATCGGCTTACATCGGTGGCTAGGTATGAACAAACCATTCGATATGGAGATCTTCTTGGCAGGGGTATTGACTGGAGCACATGCAACACGAGTACGTCACATCCGCCAGGCCAAGACTATTCAAGCAGCCATTTCTGAACGCTGGAACCGAGACAATCCATGGACATGGCAAAAAAAACATCTCATATGGTTCTTGAACCAAAGCGCGAAGCATCGCGCCTCTGCAACGCACTACTACTTCGCCCTCACCGCACAGCTGGTCGCTCTCAGGCTCGGAAAGCCTTGGTTTAGGTAGGCGTGGGTGCGCGCAGCCGCTACACGAACAGCGTCAAGACTTAAGCCCAGATTGACCGCAGCCAAACAATCGTACTGACAGCCTCGTCACCGAGCAGCTTCGAACCAGTACGTCGCGGGCCCATACGGTTTCAATTTTTCAATAGAACTGAGAAACTGGCTCATCCCGACGGCATGCCTCCAAGAAATCGTTTGTCCCAGAGAGCGCAGCACGCCTAAAGACACCAATTGGCCTAAACGACCCCGGTTTTTGGTCCAAAACGTCGCGGCGGTGCTTTTATTGTATAGCCGTCGAAAATCCTAGATATACACAGCTGCAAATTTTGGAAACCGATACCATGTCTTTGGTGAACAATCCCCGCACAGGCAGCCAGTCGGCCCAGCTACCGGCTGCTCAGCTCTCAGTCTCGTCCAGATGACTACTCAAGATATCGTTGGCAAGCTTTGGAGCCTGTGTAACGTCCTAAAGGACGATGGCGTGACGTACCATCAATACGTCACCGAGCTAACTTATTTATTATTTCTAAAGATGGTAGACGAGACCGGTCAAACGGGCCAATTGCCTGCAGGATGCGAGTGGGCGGACTTGGTTGCACAAAGTCCTGCTCAGCGTTTGGAGTTCTACAAGGTGACCTTAATTCGTTTAGGGAACCACAGCTCGCCAGTTGTAAAAGAAATATTTACAAACGCTAGCAGCTTCATAAAAAAGCCTGCAACTCTATCCTCTTTAGTAACCGATATGGACAAACTAGATTGGTATAGCGCTCGACAGGAAGGTCTAGGCGACATATACGAAGGCCTTCTAGAAAAAAACGCTAACGAAAAGAAGAGCGGGGCTGGACAATACTTTACGCCACGCGTGCTGATAGACAGCATGGTTGCAGTCATGAAGCCTAAACTAGATGACCGTATCCAAGATCCAGCTGCAGGTACGGGTGGGTTCCTAATCGCTGCCCACCACTATCTGAAAGAGCATAACGAGCTCGATACACTCAGCAAGTCTCAGAGACGAAAGCTAAGCTGCGACACTTTTTTCGGAATGGAACACGTCCAAGATACCCATCGGTTGGCACTTATGAACTTGATACTCCACGGTATCAATAGTGCAGGAGAGATGGGCCCCACAAAAGGTGGAATTCACTACGGTGATACGCTCGGCCCTGAAGGCGAAAAATTAGCCAAAACAGGTGCTACTTTGATACTCACCAATCCTCCCTTCGGAACAAAAAAGGGCGGAGGTTTACCTGCACGCACCGATCTTTCTTTCCCTTCAAGCAACAAACAACTTTGCTTCGTACAACATATAATAAATGCCCTTGAGCCGGGCGGCAGGGCAGCAGTTGTGCTACCTGACAATGTTTTATTTGATAGAAATATAGCAGCCGAAGTTCGCCGCGACCTCATGGACAAATGCAATTTGCATACTATCCTCCGGCTCCCGACTGGTATTTTCTATGCACAAACAGTGAAAACAAATGTTCTGTTTTTCACTAGAGGCAAAAAGGATCAAAACAATACAAAACAAGTGTGGGTGTATGACATGCGCACAAATATGCCCCAATTTGGAAAACGCACCCAACTTACTCAACAACTTTTTGCTGATTTCGAATCTGAGTTTGGGGATGACCCCTATGGAGATGCCGCCAATTTATCTAACCGCCAGGATAAGGGCGAGCTAGGACGCTGGCGCGTTTTCACGAGAGATTTTATTGCGGCCCGAGGTGACAGTCTTGATATCTCTTGGTTGAAGGACGACGGAGAAGGACGTCATGAGTTGCTTTCGGACCCTGCTATATTAGCTCGAGAGGCGTTGGGTGAACTAGAACAGGCATTAGAGGATTTGAAGGGAATTTTGTTCGAGTTAGGTGAGGAGCTGGACGAGGGTGAGGAGTGAAGACACTTCCGAAGAGCTGGACTGAGGCCACCCTAGGCCAGGTTATCAAAGGTTTCGAAACAGGGAGGAGTATTCAGGCTGCTGGTACGCCTGCAGGTCCGGATGAGTTTGGCGTGTTGAAAATTAGTGCCGTTACTTGGGGACGATTTCAGCCAGAAGAAAATAAAGCACTTTTCTCTATTGACAAGCCACTTCCCCATGAAACGGTAAAATCAGGAGATTTGCTCATCTCCCGAGCTAATACCACTGCATTAGTAGGAGCTCCAGTTCTAGTCGACCGAAATTATGACCACTTGATGCTCCCCGACAAAATTTTACGTGTGCTGTATAGATCTGAACTCGTTGATCCACGTTATTTAGTTCAGGCCCTGCGCTCGCCTATTGCTCGCACCTATATAGAAGCCAATGCGACAGGGACCAGCGAATCCATGCGTAACCTGTCTCAGGCAAAGCTGAAAAACATACCTATTTTACTCGCACCGCTCGCTGAACAAAAACGGATCGCAGATAAGCTCGACCGACTTATCGCCAGAGCGGATGCTTGTCGAGAGCGGCTTGACCGCGCACCTAAAATACTTAATAACTTTCGTCAGGCCGTTTTGGAAGCTGCAACAAGAGGCGACCTATCAGCTGAATGGCGCGAATCTAAAAAAATAGAAGATGGTGTACAATCTTTTAATATAGACGAGAGCGATTCCTTTAGCACATACCAATTCCCTATAAGCTGGCAAGCTGTACGACTCTCAGATATTGCTTCTATTCAGGGAGGAGTAACTAAGGACTTGAAAAAACAGTCTCACCTCCATCCCGAGATACCATATTTGCGTGTTGCTAACGTTCAACGAGGCTATCTAAATCTCAATGAAATAAAGTCTATTCGTGTCCCACCAGACAAACTCGAAAACTTGCTCCTGAGAGCCGGGGACATCCTCTTCAACGAAGGCGGAGATATAGATAAGCTTGGAAGAGGCTGGATCTGGAATGATGAGCTGCCAGTATGCACTTATCAGAACCATGTATTTCGTGCGCGCTTGCTGAACCCCAATTTTGAACCCCGCTATATTTCTTGGTATGGCAACAGCCGTGGACATTTTTACTTTCTGACCAATGGAAAGCAAACTACAAACTTAGCGTCTATAAATAAGTCAGTCTTATCATCTTTGCCGGTAGCTATACCGCCTCCTGAAGAGCAAGTAGAAATAGTTCGACGTATTGAATCTCTTTTTTCGCTCGCGGATGCACTGGATGCAAAATACAAAGTATTTCGCGCTCAAGTGAATCAGCTCATTCCTTCGCTTATTTCTAAAGCGTTTAGCGGAAATTTCGTGCCCCAAGATTCATCTGACGAACCAGCTGAAGAGCTACTCACGCGCGCCATGGCAGCAAATCAAATTCAAAGGCCTAGTCTGACAACTACAAAGCCAACAAGGAGGACTCCATTGGACGCTGCGCTCGACGAGACTCTATTAGATGTCATCGACAAGATACCGAAAGACGGCCTTACTTTTGAAGAACTCAGTAATTTAGCTGGGCGGGATTACGAGACTGTCAAGGAAGAGCTATTCAAATTACTTTCCATGAAAGAGCCGGCTATTCAACAATTCTTCGATACCAAAACAAAGACAATGAAGTTCAGGCAGGTACAAGGATGAAGCTCCTTCGAGTACATATCGTTTCCGCCAAGTCCTGCGGGGGCCTACTGGATGGTCTCGACATCACCATGCGAGACTCAAGCACCGGACCGGTTGAGTTCGAGCCGCTTTGCCTAATAGGCCCAAATGGCGCCGGAAAATCGCAGCTTATTCAGGTAATTGCGGAAGCTTTTCAGTCATTATTTCACGCCGTCGTTCCTAGCGAGGAGCGAAACGAAGGCAATGAAAACCTACTGTTCGAAATTGAATATCTTATATCTCCTATAACAAACGAGAAGCCAATAGAGGTGCGCGCAAGCCGCCTTGCTCAAGGGAGAAAAAGGCCAGTTATCACTCTATCCAAGAAAATTGACGATTACGAATGGGTAGAGTGCGACTTAACAGACCCTGCAACCATTTCACTTCTTCCGGCCAAAGTAGTTGGATATACTTCTGGGGCGAATGAAACTCTAAGCTTACCTTTTTTAGTGTCTCGTAGCGGGTATGCCGACGAAGTCACACGCAGGGCTCTAAATAAAAAAACAGTTTCCGAATCAGTTCCAGATACGAGACTGATGTTGATTGATTATGGAACCCACCTTGAAGTTTTGGTATCTAATCTATTATTAGGGACAGCAGAGCAAAGAACAGCTCTATTGAGCGATGCGCGCGTTCAAGACCTCCATACGTTCAGATGCGTCGTTCAACTTGCACACTCCGCAGTTCCTAAGACAGCTGCCGCAAAACGAGGCCGCTATAAAAGAAAAGGCATACAGCTCACTGATGAACTGGAAAAATACCTAGATCAGTTGCGACGTTGCGCGACAAGTCATAATCACGACCCTAAAAATGACAGTTATACGTTCGATTTCTTTATAACAAAAGAAACGCGCATTGCTTTCGCCTCCTTTTGGTCAACTGCGCTCGAGCTATATGGAGCCCTGCATAAGCTTGCGATGCTAAATGATCTGGCCATCCCAAGAATGACGCGCGATCGATTCAAGAAGGAAACCCAGTTACGCAAGTTTGCATCTCGTTTACCGGAACCCCAAGACGAGGATAAAGTCTTTAGGTTCGAACGCGTTACATTCAACGCTCATGAAGAACGGGGCACAGTCGACTACGTATCACTCTCCGATGGGGAACATCAGCAGGCACAGCTTCTAGGTACTCTGTGCATGGCCTCATTCCCGAATGTTCTTTTTCTTCTTGACGAACCGGAATCACACTTCAACCCGCAATGGCGGGTAAAGCTAATGTCCAAAATTTTGAGTTTGCCTACAGCAAACGGTAAACGTGATGAGGTATGCGCCGCCGCCCTGCAAGACTTACTACTTACTACCCACTCTCCCTTTGTTCCCTCCGATATGCCAAGGGAACGTGTTTTGATTTTCACAAAAAACCCAGACACAGGGAAAATTGACGTTCGACACCCCGACATAGAGACTTTTGGGACGACTTTCGACTCAATCCTGGCCGAGTGCTTTGATATACGCCCACCAATGTCTGACGTTCCCAAAGCAGTAATCGAAGAGCTTAAATCTTCACAGAATGCTCAAGAAATCCAAGATCGTATGCAGACACTAGGTGAGTCGGTAGAAAAAATTCTTCTTGCAGACCGAGTTCGTCAACTACAACGAAAATCGAGGGAATAACGTGCTGTTTGGCTATTCTATCGCAGCTACCTCTGAAAACTGGCTACATGAAAGTATGATAGCAGCAGTTGAAAAAGTTCACTCGCTAGTTGATGAGGGAAAGCGTATGCCAAAATGGCCGAACATTTTTCCCGATGCGTATAGGGAGAGATTGTCGGGCAGAAAAGGGCTGGCCAAAAGATTAGCAGTTTATACCAAAGCCATAAAATCTCTAAGTTCTGCAGATCGAGAGTTGGTGCTTCAAGCTCTCAGCACACAGAATAGGATATCCGAGCTTCTAAGCCGGCAGTGTGATTGCATGGATCTAGAAGAGCTTCCCATGGCCTCACGAGAGCCTATTAAAAATCTTTTCACTTTCGCTTTCGGGCTTCTCACTGACTATGGGGTTCGTCAACGCCAATATAAGGCACTATGCGAAACCATACCTGCTCGTATTTGTCCATTTTGTGGCTGTGAAGGGCTAGATGCCCCAGGAGCCCCTCAGGAAGACTTAGATCACTACATTCCGCGATCAAAGTATCCATTTGCCGCTGCAAATTTACGAAACTTGGCTCCTATGGGGGGCAGGTGTAATGCCTCATATAAGCATATGCAGGACCCACTACGTGGCACTGACGGCCGCCGTAGAATAGCTTGCGACCCATATCTTACAGACGGTATAAGTATTTCACTGAACAACAGTATTGTCGACGATTTCGCCGTCGACCGTATAATCTCTGAGTGGGTAATTGACTTTCAGCCTACAAACGAAGCAATTGAAAGTTGGGAAGAAATATTCCATATCAGAGAGCGGTGGAAACGGGACATTTTGGACGAACCAACATTCAATCAATGGCTCGGCGATTTCAGAAACTATTGTAGGAGCGCCGCATTTAGATTCACGGCAGATAATGATGTCACGGAAGCAATTGATCGTTATGAACAATACCTCTCTGGCTGTGGATTTCGTGATCGTTCATTTTTGAAAGCGGCAGTGTTCCGATTTATGTCGATCCGGTGCGCTCAGGGTTGTCAACGCCTCTTGCCTCTACTTAGAGATTTGACAGGGGTGCCTCAACCACAAAATGCTCCACTGCCAATCTGACGGATACCAGCCATAAATGACTAGGCGTCAGTGGGATGTGATTAAAGATTCTCCTCCGGAGAAATCCGACTTAAAGGGCACGACAGGAAAAGGATAATTTTAGGGGTAGTCGCTCGCTTAATGGCCAAAAAAAATTTATATATTAGCTAATTAGAACTTTATTCGACTCCTGGTGCCGCACCATACAAAACGAAGCCCCTGCAGAAATGCAGGGGCTTTGTTGTTTCTGAGCTTTGATGTTAGCGCGCTTACGCTCTCAGTTGTTTCGCCCTGTTTGAGCTTGCCGCGCGGCTTCCCACGGGCTTTTCTTCCTTCCCTACGCTCTGGCGATGAGAACCAACATGGCAGTCATCGAGGCGCAATGAGTGCCCCTCCCCTTGCTGCATAAGTGAGACGTATAAAGAGCTTTTGCCCTACAAATAACGACTTGATTCTTCGCCCGAGCAAAAAACTACCACTGACCTACACTCAGTTTAGCAATGTCCTTTTGCCACCACTCAAGGAAGGGAATCATGTTAAAAGCGTGCGGAAAGGCGGTCGTCATGGCTGGAGTTGCGGGATTTATTTGCCCCGCCTCAGCCTATCAAATCAACCCACTGGTCAACAAATACGTGCCTGGATCGAATCCCTCAATCGCAGGTATGGCCGCCTCCCCCTTGCATGAAGAAATAACCTACCGAGCGCGAAAGTGCGCAGAAGATCAATCAGGCCAACCACCACTAATACTGAAATGCACGACCGCTGGCTCATCGCCAGGAGCGGGATTAGGGGGTAACAAGCAAGATGCGCTGGTACGTGGAGTTTGGTGGAACGATGACCCAAACCAGTTGCTTTTTGGTTTTTTTGGAAATCGCCATGCCAAATGGCGAGCCTGGATGCATGACGGCAAGCGAATTGCTCATACAGGCACGAACTACAAGGGTGAGAAAGCAGAAATCAATCAAACCTACTATATGCAGTACCGCTCTCATTATGGAGACCTTCAGTTTCTCCACGCCATGGCAAGTGCCGACGGCCAACCGGCATTAGTCACACAAGCCAACATCCTCGCATGGGCCGAATTCGTTTATCAGGTAGCCACTCACCAGATTGATGCAGAAACGAAACTTAAGGATGTAAGAACTCCAAACTTCCAAAGCTTTTTCGGCAAACAGCCGGGCTGGACCATCAACTACCTGTTTGCCCCAACCTATCGACTAAAAGCTTCCGAATACACCCCGCAAATGGCCCTAGGCTCTCTGCTCCACGTCATACAAGACTCGTATTCACTCGGCCATACCCTTCGCGATTTCAGCCCGACGACAGCCTGCCCCAGCGGACGAGTCATTCAATACTATTCATACACAAATCAAGATGCTGACTTACATCACATGACCGACACGCCCTCATCTTGGAAAGCGCAAGGTCTCGTTGCACCACAAGATCCAGTGAGCGCGAGCGCAACAGTACTGCGATTTGCCAAGCAACGTGCAGAGTGGTCGACCGTCAGGGATTATCTTCAAAAGGTCGTGTTCTGCGCGGACACTGACGCGGTAGCTTCCGGGCCCGGGAAATATGGCGTATCGAAGGTCGCGCAAGCTGAGAGCCCGGGAGAATAGGGAAAGGTGCAAGACCATGCACCAATCTAAAATGGAGATCTTGGTCCGCCCACGTTCCTCAAACCGTGGTACCCAACGTGCGATTAGCGTCCAGCAGCTCTCTCATGGGCATAGCGATGCCGACTTTTACCAGTACCCTAGACAGTTCATCCTGCTATGTTTCCCGCGCGGATGCGGAAGCTCAGTTGAAACGATCACAAAGGATTGATTCGTCAATGAAAATCGTGGCATGGCCTTAGTCTGGCGCCGGGCTTCTTGTTTCTGGCAATCCCCTGCTCTGATAGGGTTGCCCCCTCAGACAGCAATGGAAGCATCAAAGCATGGGTTCATGGAAGACTCTGGCAATCGCCGTCATGGTATCAATCAGCGCTCAGACCGTTGCGGAAGATAGGGGCTCGTATCAAAACTCAATGATGATGATAACTATGGCTCCCACTCTCGTCCTTGTTGCAACGACGGGCATTTCTCTAGCCGTCACAAAAAAATTCAAGCCCGCCAAGGATGATGCGCTTGCGTTTATTGGCTCAGATGGCGAGATTCGCGGCGCTCGGTTTGAGCAGGCCTCCAGGTACTACCAGTCGGCGTATCCCTCCCCCCGCATGTCAGACATGCAGCTGGCCCAGGCGATAGTTACATCATTTTGAAAGCGACCTTCGAATCGGCACAGTGATTTTCGCTCGCCCTAAGACTCGCCCAGACCAACCGTTCTATT
Source organism: Pseudomonas lactucae (assembly GCF_036688725.1). Lineage (NCBI taxonomy): Bacteria > Pseudomonadati > Pseudomonadota > Gammaproteobacteria > Pseudomonadales > Pseudomonadaceae > Pseudomonas > Pseudomonas lactucae. The sequence goes on from NZ_JAQQPT010000023.1 coordinate 21,713, forward strand.
TTCCCGATTGCTCCTTGCGCCCCACCACGCTACCCTCCCTCCATCGCTGCCAATTCAGCGATCGGGCCTGATAACCCGGCAAGATGCAGGCGCACATAGCGCCCCCAAAACCCGATTTTGAAGGCGTTTTTTTTGCCTTAAAATTCGTGCAATGGCGGCTGTGCGTGGGAGACCTTCGGGTCTGCCGGGTTCCTGTATCTCCGGTTTATCAGCCTGCGCACAGCTGCCACCCAATTCGCCTGATAACGAATGTGGTAGCTCTCACTCGATATGGGAGTTTTACCGATGACCGCTACACCTGCGTCTGCGTTAACCACCCTCGGCGTCACCCCCTTCTCCTTTCACTCCGACCAGCCTCTGTTCCGCGTTAACAGCGGTGTTTCCCTGCATGAAGCCTTGCACCACGTTTCCGACCTGCTCCACGTCGCCAAGCTGCTCGCCGAAGATGCAGCGATGACGAAGGAGACGGACCGTTATGCCTGGGCGTCGCATTATTTGCAGGAGATGAGCAAGGCGGTGATTGATGATGTGGTGAAGGTGTTGGAGTCGCCAGGCAATACCGGGGGCGGGCAATAAGAAGGGCTGTGGTGGCTGGGCGAGCTCGGCTCCCACAGCATGAGCGCCCCGGCTTGGGGCGCTTTTTTCGGTATAACCCTGATCATTCGCGCGTCGTGAATGACCGCCGCTGAACGCCCTGAAGTTGATCTGCCTGCGGGTGGTTGCAACTAGACATCCGTTCTTTCTTGGGCGTTCGCGCTCTGCACAATCACCCCAAAATCGCACCGTCTCCATCGCGGTATCGCCACGTCTCCCGTCACAGCTTTCTCAAAATAGGGCAATGCTCCCCACAGTTTGATATCCCCCACAAGGTAGATGCGGTGCTGGGCTCGGGTCAGCGCCACATTCAACAGATTGGGTTTGGAGGAGGCCCAAGTTGCGCCACCGGCATTCTCCATGTCAGTGCCCAATAGCATGAACACCGTTTTTTCCTCTTTGCCTTGAAAGGTATGGACGGTGCCGACGCTTCTTTTAAGCCAGCGTTTCAATTCATCCCTCTTGGGTACAGCCTGCTTCCACGTACAGCTCAGTAGACCTTCACGCAACGCTGTACGGATCGCCTTGAAAGGCGAGATGACGTAGAGCTCAGGCAGTGCCGTGTCGCGGTGGAAGAGGCTGACGATCACCTTGATCATGAACTCGATCTGCTCGGGCACTACCTGTTTGCGTTCGACGGCGCCGCGGATGTCGACCCAGCCACTGGGGAGGTCGATCAATGGTGCAGCACTGGGGTTTCGCTCAGGTAGGCCATAGACCATTTTGTTGTCGTAGGCGATACGGTTGGCCAAGGTGAACATGGGTTCGTGACAGCGACGGTGTACACGCAGTGGGCTGCCAACCCATATTGTCTCGTCCAAGAAAGGTGCATAGGCACCAAAGCGATTGGCCTGGTCGGCGAGACGCTGGACAGACACGCAATGGGGCGCATAGGCATTGCTGGCGGTGACAGGGTTGAGTTCGCCCAGCGCGTTGAGCAAAGGCGTTGGAAGTGTAAAGACGGGTTCAATCTGCAATGGGTCCCCAACCACCACACAGCGTTGTGCCCGCCAAAGCGCCCCGACGGCAGCTTGCGGAACGGCCTGGCCTGCTTCATCAATGAAAACCCAGCCCAAAGCGTTTGGGCCCAGGCCGGCGAATTGTTTGGCGAAGGAGGCAAACGTGCTGGAAACCACTGGCACCACCATGAACAGGTTTTGCCAGATGGGCAAAGCGTGGCTTGGGTCTTCCGGTGTTTTGTTGGAAAGCAGCGCAGAGATGGCTACAAGGTTTTTTCTCAGCGCCCCTCTCTTTTGACCCACCGTGTGCAGCCAGGCTTGTTGCAGTGCAAGTGCAGCCGCGAACAAGCTGGACCGCAGTTCAGCAAGCGTTCTATCGTGCCATAGGCCTTCGATCTGAAACCGATCGTTCTCCCTTAGCTCCAGCGGATCAGCGGGCAAATGGGGTTTGCCCAACCTTGCCAGCAATTGCTCGCATTCTTCACTCTGTCGTTGCCATTGCTGAGCGAGTTCCGCTTGCTGGTGCTCGTGAAGCCGGACGCGCTCCATGGCATCGCGAAGTTTTTCCACCAACGTCTGCTGGTCCTGGCGAACACTGCGGATTTCTTCATGGGTGTGCAGTTGGCTATTGGCATTGAGCTTGCGTCGCTCAAGGTAGGCCTTAGCCTCTTTCGTACGCCATAAACGTGCCCACCAGCCCGGTGCAGTGCGGTCGATCAGGCGCTGTTCTTCGGTGAGTTGTACGAAGTTTTGCTGCGCCACTTGAAGACGCTGAAGATGGCGTTCATGCAATGCATTCAGGCTGGCGACTTCGCTATTAGCCTCTTTGACTTGAAGCGCCGCAGTGGCGACGTAGTCAGCCTCGGTTCCTCGGCTCAGCACGTCCAACAGTTCGGCCAGTCGCTCACGCTCGTCGAGTGCCTCGCACAATTGGCGATCAGCCTCCTTGAATGCATCGCAGGCTTGCTTGAAGGTCAGTGCATTGGGCCTGTCGAACCACTCCCAGATCCGCATAGCCTTTTCCTTGCTGGCAGTTTCAAGGCTGAACATGCTAAAGCGTTCATTGAAGTTGCGACGGTTAGTGGAGTTACCCAGCGCACAGCTGATCAGCCCCCAAGGCATCTGGTCACCTTCGGGAGAAATGTTGCCGCGCTTGGTCTGCTCAATTGCCATGTTGTGCGCTATCGGCTGCAAATAGCCGAAATGCCGCCATTGCTCGCCTAACGCCTTGCGCTTGACCAGATCGACAGAGATGTTTTCGACCGCTGCATTGTTGGTCGAAGCTACAACCATTTCGAACCCGGTCAGAGCGTTGATCAGAGGGCGTAGTTGGACAGTGCTTGAGTCGCTTTTGAAGCGCACCGTGAGTGCGTGTTTTTCAAAGGCATCGTCAGCTTTGGCCAACCCCGCCAGTATCCGAGTGCGTTGGACAATGTTGTCCGCGAACAGGTCTCGCAAGAGCGTGGTCTTGCCAGTGCCGGGCGGGCCGTTGACCGAAAAAAGCCCGCTGCGCTCAAGGTCCTGCCCTATCTGATTGAGAGCGAACTGTTGCATTAGACTCATCGGTTGACCTGGGTCAGCCATCCAGTGTCCAGGGTTCATAAGCCTCGGACGCAGTGCCTGCAGTAATGCTGAGCAGCCCTCTCTGGAATACAGGTCGATACGTTTGTCGGTGGCAAGCGGAATCAGATACTGCCCGAGTGCTTGCGTAATATCGCCGGTGCGCACGCTGTTGATCGTCCGTTCGATATCGCGAATATAAAAGCTGTTCAGGATATCCAGCTCTTCCTCCGGCGCTTCACCCTCTTCGTCGTCGTCGAAGTCGGGAGTTATGGCTTCGGGGGACGCTTTTTCCGTTGTCGTGACGGGCGTGCGCGCTTTGACCTTTGCCGTAATGGCTGCAATGGGTTGCGTTGCCGAGGGCGTGAATCCCGCCCATCTGCACAGCAATGCCTGCAACGAAAGCACCTCGGATGCATCCAGCCCCTTATCCGCAAAGCAGCCACGCTCACTCATGAAGTCGCGGAGCATCATCTTCAGCTCTTTTTGTGCTGAATCGAATGCGTCATGGTTTAGAGCGTTCAGGCCATCATTAAGTGTTTGTCCCAACGCCCAAGGGGCCGTCGAAATGGAGATTGAATCGATGATGGGATAGCCGGCTCTATCCAGTGGCAACTTGGCAAAGCAGGTCATGCCCTCCAGGTCTGCACGTGCCTCTTCCTCAAAAACACCTGTGCTATCGGTGGCGTCGATTGAAGGGCGGATACATTCGCAGATCTGACTGATAGAGGACTTGTCGAAAACTCCCAGGAACAAGTTATAGCCAAGCAATTCCTTGTCTTCAGGCACATCAATGGTCAGCCAACCGGTGTCTGTACTTTCCAGGCGATTACGCAAAAGCGTCTTGGACTGCCACTCTTCAAGGTCATCGAGGTATTGCTCCAGCCCATAGGGGACGAAGAACTCGACCTTATGCCAGTATTCCAGTATCGCGAGGAGGGTTGCTTGGTCGTAGGATGCCAATGTGTAGATTCCCGAAAGTCCGTGTTCGTTTGGCGATTGTACATTGGTTCATCCAAGCACCATCCTCTGGCCTCAACTCAAGTGGCCAACTTCCGGGTGGTGGGACGGAGGACTTCACTCATGCGGTTTGCCAGCCTCTATCGCGCCCTGCGCATTTTTCGGTATAACCGACAACCCCGCGTCGTGAACAAACGCCCATGAACGCCCTGAAATTGATTGCCCTGCTGGTGATTTTCCCGCTGCTGCTCACCGCCCTGGGCGGCTGGGAGCGTCAGCGTGCTGACGAAACCACCACCGCGATGAACGATTACCACAGCACTGTGAATATCGCTAAACGGCAGCTTCAAGCTCTGGCGGCAAAAGACCCGGCGGCCACGGTCAAGCTGGTCGATGAAACAATCGGCGTGCACCTGGCGCTCAGCCGTCTGGCAAAAATCGAAACGGAACTGCCCATCGCTCATCGCGTGAACAATGCGATGCGTGGGCTGGCGCTGTGGGTGATGGGCCTGGGGTTGTTGGCGGCGTTGATTGGCGTGGCGGCGTTGGCGGGCACGCACTGGGCGGGGCGGCGGGCACGGCAGTCGCGGGAGAAGTTGTGGCAGGTGTTCGCTCTGGGCAGCCGCTTGTTGCCCTATGTGCTGGTGAGTCATGGGGTGGCGATGGCGGCGGCGGTCGCGGTCGCGCTGAGTTTTGAAGGCTTGGCGATGTGGCACATCGGTCGGTTGGGCAGTGGCGAAGTCAAGTTGATGGCGGTGCTGGGGGTGATCGCGGCGTTCTGTCTGTATTCGATCTGGCAGTTGCTTAAACAGCTGCGCCACATGCTGGGGATGTTCAAGCCCGTGCCGCTGGAGATGTTCGGCCAGTTGGTCAGCCCCGAGCAGGCACCGGGGTTGTGGCGTCAAGTGAATGCGTTGGCGGACAAACTTGGCGCGCTGCCGCCGGACCATATCGTGGTGAGCCTGGCCCAGGGTTTTTACGTGACCTCCAGCGAGGCCAGTGTGCAACCGGCGGATATTTCGTTGCACGGTCGCACCCTGCACGTGCCGCTGCTTTACCTGGGCCTGCTGAGCCACGACGAAATCGACGCGGTGATCGGCCACGAGCTGGCGCACTTTGCGGGGCAGGACACGGAGTACAGCCTGCGCTTTTTGCCGATCTACGATGGGGTCAATCGTAGCCTCGAAGCGCTGTTGGACACCCTGCAGGCCAGCGACTTTATCCAGGGACGTTTGATGCGACCGTCGTTGATGTTCGGTGTGTTTTTCATGCAGCGCTTTGACCAGGCGGTGAACCACTGGAGCCGTGAGCGCGAATTGCTGGCGGATGCCGCTGGCGCGCGGTTGGGGGGCAATAGCGCGGCAGCCTCGGCGCTGTTGCGGGTGTCGGTGTTGCAGCCGCATATTGAGGACTCACTGATGGCCTTGTGTGACGCCGCGTCAGCGACGGACCTGCCCGACGCGGTACTCCGCGCCTTGCGCGAGTGTGAGCTGCAGCTACCGCCCGAAGCCCTGGAAATTCATCAACCGCACCCGACCGATTCCCACCCGTCCAACGGCGAACGCCTACAGGCACTGCGCGTGTCGCTGGACGATGCCTTGCACAGCGCCACTCGCGCAGTGGATTGCGACACGGCGAATGCGCAAATCGATGCCTGCTTCAGCGCACCCCACAGGCTACGCGATCAGTTGTCGGGCGATTTGATCGACGTCGCCGTATTGGAGAATGCCGAACATACCCATCTGCTGGAAACCATGGTCGCATCGGCCCAGGGCGAGCATGCGTTGCACGAAGGTGGGCGGCGAGGCGCTGTGCTGATGGCGGTGCTGTCGGTCCCGTTCGTGCTGCTGGGGCTGTGGGTCATGGCTCAACCCTGGCTTGCCCCGGAACGCATGAAAGGCACGCCGTTGTCCGCCCTCGGCGCCGGTGCGGCCATCGGTAGCATCGCGCTGATCTTTCTCTGGCTGGGCGTGCGCCGGTTCAAACGCGCCCCGCAAATTGCGTTGCGCCTGACGCCGGAGCATTTTGTGTTTGCCAACCTGGCGCAGCCGTTGCCCATCGAGCACATCGACAGCGTCACGTTGCAATTTATGCAAGGCATCTGGGTAACGCTGGATCTGACGCCGGAAGCGCCCTTGCCCGAGTTGCGCAAAACCGCGTTCGGCGTGCCCGGCGCACGGGTCAACAAGAAGAAGCGCCAGGTGCTGCTGCAGATGGCGCAGCTGTGCATCGACAACAAAAAGATCGAGCCATACGACGGCCTGGTGTTGATGACTGACTACGTCAACGCGTCGCTGGCGCGCAAGATTTTGCAGAGCGGCGAGGGCTGATCGGCGCCCATGAAAAAACCCCGAACCAGTCGGGGTTTTTATCGCCTGGCGTCAGGCGCGACGTGCGATCACTTAGAAAACGTTGATCGGGTAGTCGGCGAACAGACGCAGTTCGTTACCGCCAACGTTGTAGTTGCTGGCGTTGTTGGAAACGCGCAACCACGAGGCACGGGCACGCAGGCTCAGGTCTTTGGCCGGACCGCTCTGGACCACGTATTTGAACTGGTTCCAGATTTCACGCTCGGTGCCATCGCCACGGCCAGTGCCGTCGTCGATGTTGGTACCGCGTACATACGCAACGTTGTAGGTCAGGCCCGGCACGCCGAAGGTGGCGAAGTCGATACCGTAGCCTGCTTGCCACGAACGCTCGTCCTTGCCGTTGAAGTCGGACCAGTAGGAGTTGGCCAGCAGGATGGTGTTGCCGCCGTCGCCGATGCCGGTGTCGCGGGTATTGTCACGATAGCCACCATACAGATAGCCGGTGTCGCCGGTGCTGCGCTGGTGGGCCAAGGTGAAGCTGTGTGCGCCCACCGCCCAGGTGGCGCCCAGGCTCCAGATTTTGTTGTCACGCGCGTCGGCATCGCCGCGTTGCTCGGCGAAGCTCTTGTCCAGCTTGGTTTTGTAGCCGTTGAAGTCAAAGGTCAGCGACTGTTTCTCTGGCAGGGCCAGCACGTAGTTGACGTTGACGTATTGCTTCTTCAGCACGTCTTCCATGTCGGAAGCGTACAGCGCAGCGGACAGGCTTTCGGTGAACTTGTAGCTGCCGCCCAGGTAGCTGATGTTTTTCAGGTTGCCGCTGTCGGTGCCTTCAGCACTCTTGCGGGCCTCCTTGGTGAAACGACCCGCGTCCAGTTGCAGACCTTCAATCTCCTTGGAAACGATCGAAGTACCGGTGTAGGTTTCCGACAACAGACGGGAATTGTCGTACTGCAGCACAGGCACAGCCGGCATTTGGTCGCCGTACTTGAGCACGGTGTTGGACACACGGAATTTCACCGCCGCGCCGCCTTTGGTCAAATCGTCGGCCGCCGCACCGCTGTCACCTTGTTTAAAGAAGTCGATGCCGCCCGCGCCGCTGCGACCTTTACCACCGTCCAAACGGATAGCGTACTGACCGATCACGTCCACACCCACACCGACGGTGCCTTGGGTGAAACCGGACTCGAACTTACCGATGAAGCCCTGGCCCCATTCGGCTTTGTCCTGCTTGCCGTTTTTGTAGTCGCGGCTGATGTAGGCGTTACGTGCGGTGATGTTCAGGTGGCTGTCTTCAACGAAACCCTTGGATTGCTCCTGGTCGTTTGCCATTGCTGTCGATGCGCTCAAAATCCCCAGAGCGATCAGACTCATCCGTTGCTTCAACATGTTCTTGTATTCCTTATTTCTGGTTGAGTACGCGCGGTGACACCAGGCCCCATGTCGCTTTCTGGTGTCGACTTTCTCCGGAAAAAAGAAGGCCCGCGGACGACTGAACATACCGCGGGCCTTTTCTTATTGGATGAGTCATGGCTGTTAGCCACAGGCGTTGGGCGCAATCCTAGTCGCGCGTTGAACTATGTGTCAATTTCGTGAATCGTCTGTATTTAGGCGAAATAATTCTAAGCAAAGGCTGATGGCCTTTCTAAAAACGACATGTATCAGCTTCCAACGACGCTGAAAACACATCTCGTAACACATTCAAAGCGGATACGTTTGGCAATAGATAACGCGCGCAAATGCAAAGCATTACCATTAGCGCGCTGTCTTCTCCCAAACCCTCTGGATGCATTTTCCCATGCCTGCCCCTCGCCTGACGCCCATCACCCTTGGGCTCTCTGTCCTGCTGTCTGCCGGTTTTGCCTGTGCGGCGACCACGTTGCCCGAAACCGCGATCAGCGCCGAAGCTGACGAAGATGACCCGCGCACCAAGGAAACCAGCACCGCTACCCGCACTGCCACACCGGTGCGCTATGTGCCCCAGGCCATCGATTCGGTGAAGACCGAAAGCCTGCGCTCCTACGGCACCAATGACCTGGGCCAGGCCTTGAGCGGCATCCCCAACGTGAGCAGCGGCGCCGACACGCGTTTCGACAGTTTGCGCATCCGTGGTTTTGACGCGAGCAACGATTTTTACCTGGACGGGATTCGCGACGACAGCCAGTACGTGCGCGACCTGCATAACATCGAGCGCATCGAAGTGCTCAAGGGGCCGGCAGCCGTGCTGTACGGGCGAGGCGGTCAGGGAGGGATCGTCAACCGTGTGAGCAAGTTGCCAACGGCCGGGCGTACATCGAGCATCGAGGCCCAGGGTGGCAGCAATGATTTGCGCAGTCTGTACGCCGACCTGAGCACCGATCCCACGGAGAACATCAGCTTGCGCCTGAACATGGGCAATCAGGACAACAACAGCTTTCGCGACGGCGTCAGCGGCAATCGCCAACTGTTTGCGCCGTCCATGAGCTGGCAGCTCACGCCGGACCTGAACTGGCTGGTGCAATACGAATACAGCCGCTACAACCGCACGCCCGACCGAGGCATCCCAGGCGTCAACGGCCGCCCCGCCGATGTGAGCCGCAGCACCACCTACGGTGACAGCCGTGATTACATTGACGACAAGACCCAGTCGCTGCGCTCCAAACTGGCCTATGAACTCAATGACAACTGGCAACTGCGCCAGACCCTGGGCGTGTTCAAGCTCGACAGCGACTTCGACAACACCTACCTCACCGGCTACACCCCAGCCACTAATAGCGTCACGCGCCAACGCTGGCAGCAGGACCTGACCACCTTAAACATCTTCAACAATGTCGAGCTGGAAGGCGGCTTCAGCACCTTCGGCCTCGACCATCGCCTGCTCACCGGTCTCGAACTGGGCACCCAGCGTCGCGATCCTACGTTGTATACCGCCACTGCCGTGAACCGAGGCGGCCAGGCGGTGCCGAGCCTTGACCTCAACCGGCCCAACCGCAACCTCAGCCACACCGGGCGCATGAGCGTATCAAGTGATAACCACACCGAAGTCGACAGCCGCGCCCTCTACGTACAAGACCAATTGCGCCTGAATGATCAGTGGCAAGTGCTGGCCGGCCTGCGCTACGACCGCTTTGAAGTGGACACCGAAAACAAGCTGCTCAACACCCGGCAAGACGTGAAAAGCCACAGCACCAGCCCGCGCTTCGGCCTGGTGTGGACGCCGCTGGAAAACCATTCGTTCTATGCCTCGTGGAGCAAAACCTTCTCCCCGGCGGGCGGCGGCCTGATCGGCATCACCCCGAACGCCGCCGGCAGCGTCAACGACCTGAGCCCCGAGCTGACCAAACAAAAGGAGATCGGCGTCAAAAGCGACTGGCTCGATGACCGTCTGAGCACCACCCTGGCAGTCTACGAACTGGAACTCTACAACCGCCGCACCAGCGACCCGCTGGACCGCACCATCACCTTGCTCAGCGGCCTGCAACGCTCGCGCGGCGTGGAGCTGACCGCCACCGGCAAGCTCGTCGACAACTGGTATGTACGCGGCGGCATCGGTCTGCAGGATGCCAAAGTCGAGAAGGACAACAACGGCTTCGAAGGCAAGCGCGTCAGCGACGTGGCCAAGCGCAATGCCAGCCTGTTTATCACCTGGAAACCGGAAATGGGCTGGTACGCGGAAACAGGCCTGACGCTGGTGGGCGACCGCTATGCCGACAGCCTCAACACCGTGGTCCTGCCGGGCTACGGCACTTGGGACGGGTTGGTCGGATTCCGTCAGAAAGCCTGGGATGTGCGGGCGGCGCTGAACAACATCACCGACAAGACCTACTATGAATCGGCGACCAGCGTGGCGCAGATTCAGCCGGGAGAGCCGCGTAACCTGGTGGTGACGGGCACTTACACCTTCTAAAAAGCTACACAACTCAACAATGTGGGAGGGGGCTTGCTCCCTCCCACACGCGTTACCAGCGCTGCCTAGTTTTTCAGTAAGTCACACAACGCATGCACTTCATCCTCACTGAACAACCCCACCGGGTAACGTTCATTCATCACGCTGCGCAAATCCGGCGACTGCCTGACCTGCCGTGAGCCGTGTTCCTTCAACCAGAGTCCCAGCGCCTGGATCGCGTCGCCGTTGACCCGCAAAGGGTGAAACGTACGGGTATTCATCAGGTTGATATCGGCGTTCATTTCAGCGCTCTCTCCTACTGCGTGAGCGGCTAACTTACTCAAGGTTTATGACAGAACTACGCAGTCATGCCCCCGAACCACTGTGACAATCAACGATACAAGAGCTATGCCAATGTCCTGTGTTTGCAGGCATGCACCCACAAAAAAGCCCGCAACCGTGCTGGGCCGCGGGCTTGCTGTGGGCACTGAAACCGAGTAGCGCCCCCGTTGCATGAAAGGCGCTGTTACAACTGCACTCAGTTTCTGTGCGGGGCGGGCTGTTGTTGGGTCAGGCAGTGGATATTGCCGCCCCCCAGTAACAGTTCACGGCCCGGCACCATCACCACTTCGTGTTGCGGGAACAGGTTCTGCAGGATCGCTTTGGCCTGGCTGTCCAATGGGTCGTCGAAGCTTGGCGCAATGATGCCGCCGTTGACGATCAGGAAGTTGACGTAGGAACCCGCCAACCGCACGCTCGGATTACGCTCCTGGGAACCGTCCACCGGGTCGACGCCTGCGCATTCTTCTTCAGTGGCATACAGCGGCCCCGGAATCGGCATTTTATGCACCGTAAACGCTCGACCACGGGCGTCCGTGCTGCTTTGCAGGACATCCAGCGCGGCGTGGCAACGTGCGTAGTTCGGGTCCTGCGGGTCATCGGTCCAGGCCAGCAATACCTCGCCCGGACGCACGTAGCAGCAGAAGTTATCCACATGGCCGTCGGTTTCGTCATTGAACAGGCCGTCCGGCAGCCAGATGATCTTATCCACAGCCAGGTTGGCGCTCAGCACCGCTTCGATCCGGGCACGATCCAGGTGTGGGTTGCGATTGCGGTTGAGCAGGCATTCTTCGGTGGTGAGCAGGGTGCCTTCACCGTCGACGTGAATCGAACCGCCCTCCAGCACAAAACCTTCGGTGCGGTAGCGCGGCGCGCGTTCGATTTCGAGGATCTTGCCGCCCACCTGCGAGTCGCGGTTCCACGGTGCATACAAGCCGCCGTCAAACCCGCCCCAGGCGTTGAAGTCCCAGTTCACGCCGCGCACTTCGCCGTTGTTGTTGATCACGAAGGTCGGCCCGGTGTCACGCACCCAGGCATCATCGCTGGACATTTCCACCACACGGATATTCGGCACGTCCAAACGGGCGCGGGCGTTCTCGTACTGGCCGGCGGACACCGCCACGGTCACCGGTTCGAAGCGCGCAATGGCCTTGGCCACGGCCACATGTGCCGCTTGCGCCGGCTTACCGCCCAGACGCCAGTTGTCCGGGCGCTCTGGCCAGATCATCCAGGTTTGCGTCTGTGGCGCCCATTCGGCAGGCATATGAAAGCCATCGGCGCGGGGGGTGCTGTGCAGGGTGGTCATGGCGATCAGGACTCCGAATGGGGTAAAGGCCGACTTTATAACGGATAAAAATCGGCTTTAATAGCGATCAAAGAGCATGATCGATAAATATGACAAGTCGTAACCGATAACAATCGATTAATCACAACTGTTCGTCCAGCACCTTCGACAGCATGTCGACGAAGAAATCCACACTGCGTTTGGAGGTCACCATCGGCGGCTTGATCTTGAGGATGTTCAGGTAATCGCCAGTGGGCTGCATGAAAATGCCCAGCTCGCGCAAACGGTCGCACAGCCGTGTGGTTTCTTCGGTGGCGGGCTCCAGGGTTTGCCTATCGCGCACCAGCTCCAGTCCCAGATAGAAACCCGAACCGTGTACGGCCCCCACCAAGGGGTGACGGTCAATCAATGCCTCCAGGCGCGCCTTGAAATGTCCGCCCACCACTTGGGCGTTTTCCCACAGTTTCTCTTCCTCCATGACATCCAGCACCGCCATGCCGATGCGGCAACTGACCGGGCTGCCCCCTGACGACGAGAAGAAGTAACCCTCGGCTTCCAGCGCTTCGGCGATTTCGCGGCGGGTAATCACGGCACCCAGTGGCTGACCGTTGCCCATGCCTTTGGCCATGGTGATGATGTCGGGCACTACGCCCTGCTCCTCGAAGCCCCAGAAGAAATGGCCCATGCGGCCGTAGCCCACCTGCACTTCATCGGCGATGCACACGCCGCCTTGTGCACGGACCAGGCCATACACCTGCTGCAGATAGCCGGGCGGCAGGGAGATTCCGCCAGCATTGCCATACACCGGCTCGCAGATGAACCCCGCCAGTTGGCGTTTACTTGCGGCGATTTTCGCCAGGTTGTGCTCCACGCTTCTTACGTAGTCCGGCGCGCTGTCCTGCCCGCGAAACTCACCGCGATAGGTATTCGGCGCCGTCACCGGGTGTACCCACTCGGGGCGGCTGCTCAGCGCCTGGGGGTTGTCGGCAATCGAGGTGGACACCGCATCCGCCGCCACCGACCAGCCGTGGTAGGCCTCCAGCACACTGAGCATGTCGCGCCCGCCGCTGTAGGCCCAGGCCAGGCGGATGGCCAAGTCATTGGCCTCGGTGCCGCTGTTGACCAGAAACACCCGGTCCATGCCCTTCGGCGCCAGCGCCAGCAGCCGTTCGGAAAATTCGGCAATCGCCGCGTAGTGGAACCGCGAGTTGGTGTTGAGCAGCGACCACTGCCGCGCCGCCACCGCCGCCATGCGCGGGTGACCATGGCCCAAGACCGCGACGTTGTTGAGCATGTCCAGGTAGGAACGGCCCTGCATGTCGATCAGGTGGTTGCGCCAGCCACGCTCGATGCGCGGCGGGTCGACGTAATAGTGCTTCTGTGAACGGGCGAAACTGGCGTCCCGGCGAGCCAGTAAGGCCGCGGGGTCCAACTCGGGTTCGGCATCACAGGCCAGCCCGAGCAAAGCGGCGGGCGATGGGCACAGGGTTTGCCAGGCCAACGCGCGAGACGGCGTGCAAAACAGCGGGGGTTCCAGGTCGGCACGGCACAATTGCACGATCAGCGGGGCGTGCACCTCACCCAACACCTGCCCTTTGACCAGAAAAGAGCCAGGATTCAATCGGGTGTTCACCCCCCACAAACGCACACTCGCCTCGGCGCCCTGCACACTGACCAGGCCGTCGGCGGCCTGGCGCAATGTCCCGGCAAAAGGCGCTTCCACCACGGTGCCATGGGGTAAATGCAGCTCAACATGCAGCGCGAACGTGTCCGGCTCGTCGGCACTGTCCGGTCGGGTGCGTGACAGTCGGTATTGGCCATAACGACTGGCCGCCAACCCATGCACCGCCGCCGCTTCATCCAGCAACTGGCGATCGATGCCGGGAGCCTCCCAGTTGCCCGCCTCGAAATGCGGGCTGAGCACCCCCAGGTCGATCAACGCAAATGTCTGCCCCACCAGTCCCGGCAGCAAGGGCGCGAAGTCCTGGCTGGCCATCGGCACCGGCACTTCGCCGACACCGCTGAGGATCGCAGCCTCCATCAGCTCGAATGGCACCGACGTCGCGACCTGGAAGATTTCCCACTCATGCTCGGCGTTTTTCAGCAGGTAGGTGCTGTGCGGGTCCAGGCGTTGCTGCTGTTCGCTGCTCAATACCAGCACCGCCGCACGCGCCACGACCAGCGGCCACAGCGCCAGCAACTCTTCACGCTGCAACGGGGTAACAGCGTGGCACGCCTGGATCGCCGGCAAGATGGCAAAGGGGTCGCCCTCGGCATGGTGCAACAGCGCGGCGCAGGTCACCGACAGGTCGGCAATGCGCCAGGTGTGTACCAGGTCGCCAAAATCAATCACGCCCTGAATCTGCCAATGCCGCTGGGCATCGCGCTGCCACACCACATTGTCATCGGTGATATCCATGTGCACCGCCTGCCAGGGCAGGCGCTCGGCCAAGGGGCGGATGCGTGTCGCGACCTGCTCGGCGACCTGCTCCAGCGCGTCTCGATGGGGCAGGTTTTCCAAGGTCGCCAACAAATGAGTGATCAGCTCCCCCGCATGGCGCGGGTCCCATTGCAGGGTCCGGTCCAGGCCAGGGTGGGTGAACTCAGCCAGCGCCCGGCTCATGCGCCCGCACAGCTCGCCAAAGCCCGCGATCACGTCGCGTCCCAGATGCGGCAGATGGGTCAATGGCTGCCCGTCGATATAATCCAGCACCCGCAGGTGCAAGGTTTGGCCGTCGACCGTCAGGGTCAGCAACTCTTCGCCCGCCAGGGATTCGATCACCCTCGGCACGCGCACCGCCCGCAAGTGCTTAAGCGCGGCATGCTGGGCCTGCAACTCCAGCGCTGCATAGTCACCGTGGCAGATTTTCAGTACAAACCGACCGCGAGGGCTGTCGACTTTGTAGTTGAGGTCTTGCTGGCTGCCCAGAGACTGCAACGTGCCGGCGAGGCCGTAATGCTGTTCGAGAAGTTGAGCCGCCTGATCGGGGCCTACGTACGGGCAGGGTAGACTGGCGCGGTGGATCAACGTGGCGAGCGGCATGGGGGTGGCCTCGGTTTTTTAGGTGTGTATATCGCCATTGTTCGGGGGGCTTGCGCAACCCCCCTCACATCCACACCCACCCGCTCCCCCAACACAGGCTATGCTCCCCTCGCTAAGCGTCCGGTTACGAAAGAGGCCCCCGACATGCGCATTTTGATCACCGGTGGCGCCGGTTTTATCGGTTCTGCGTTGATACGCCATCTGATTCAACACACCGAGCACGAAGTGCTCAACCTGGACAAACTCACCTACGCCGGCAATCTGGAATCGCTGGCCAGTATCGCGTCCAACAGCCGCTATGAGTTCGTCCAAGCCGACATCATCGACCAGGCGACTGTGAGCGCCGTGCTGGCGCGCTTCGAGCCCGATGCCATCATGCACCTGGCTGCCGAGTCCCATGTCGACCGTTCGATTGACGGTCCATCGGACTTTGTCCAGACCAATATCGTCGGCACCTACAGCCTGCTGGAGGCCGCCCGAGGCTACTGGCAGCAACTGGCCGAACCGGCCAGACGCGCGTTTCGCTTCCACCATATCTCCACCGACGAGGTGTACGGCGACCTGCATGGCGTCGACGACCTGTTCAGCGAAGCCACGCCGTATGCGCCCAGCTCGCCCTACTCGGCCAGTAAAGCCGCGTCCGACCATCTGGTGCGTGCGTGGCGACACACCTACGGCCTGCCAGTGCTGCTGACCCATTGTTCCAACAATTACGGACCGTTCCATTTCCCGGAGAAGCTGATCCCGTTGGTGATTCTCAACGCTCTCGCAGGCAACCCCTTGCCGGTCTACGGTGATGGCTTGCAAGTGCGCGACTGGCTGTACGTCGAAGACCACGCACGGGCACTGCTCAGCGTCGTCACCCAAGGCGTGGTCGGCGAGACCTACAATATCGGCGGCCACAACGAGCAAAAAAACATCGACGTGGTCCGCAGCATCTGTGCGCTGCTCGAAGAGCTGGCGCCACAGCATCCACAGGGCGTGAACACCTACATCGATCTGATCACGTTCGTTAAGGACCGTCCGGGCCACGACCAACGCTATGCGATCGACGCCAGCAAGATCCAACGCGAGCTGGGCTGGGAGCCCATGGAGACGTTTGAAACCGGCCTGCGTAAAACCGTGCAGTGGTACCTCGATAATCTGGAATGGTGTCGCAGGGTCCAGAACGGCAGCTATCAGGGCCAACGATTGGGCAATACCGACATGCGGGATCTGATTGCATGATGCACATCGCCATTGAGCAGATCGGCATGCCGCCAGTTTGCCAACACGCATTGCGCGAGTGTCTTGCCGGGCGGCGCTAGGCATAATGCGCCTGTACCCACAGGCGCACGATTCCCATGACTCCACCCCTTCCGCGAAGACCCCGCTGGCGCAGCCTCGCCCTGCTGGCGTTGTGCCTGGCACCGCTGCTATGGCCGCTGGAGCATTTGGCCGAACGCTATTACCGCAATGAACTGGCCGGGCAGAACCGCCAGACCCTCGACCTGTACGTCGCCAACCTGCTCGGCACGCTGCATCGCTACGAGGTGCTGCCGCAGATCCTCGGCGATTTGCCCGCCCTGCGCACCGCACTGGATGCGCCGCACGTCAGCACCAACCTGGCCAACGCCAACCAGTTGCTCAAGGACGTCGCCGCCCAGGCCGGGGTGGAAGTGATGTACCTGATGGACACCACCGGCAAGACCCTCGCCGCCTCGAACTGGGATAAACAGGACAGCTTCGTCGGGCGCAACTTCTCGTTCCGCCCGTATTTCAGCGAAGCCATGGCCGGGCACCTGGGGCGGTTTTTCGGCCTGGGCACCACCTCGGCCAAGCGTGGTTACTTCTTCGCCGCCGCCGTGCGCAATGGCGACACCATCATCGGCGTGCTGGTGGTCAAGGTCGATCTGGACCACACCGAAAGCCTGTGGGGCAACACACCGGAACAACTGCTGGTCACCGACCACAATGGCGTGGTGATCCTGACCTCGCGCCCGCAATGGCGATTCCGCGCCACCCGTCCACTCACCGCCGAAGAACGCCAGGCCATCATCGCGATCCAGCCGTATCCAACGCGTGACCCACAACCGCTGAGCCTGAGCAGCAGCGCCTGGTTGCGCCAATCCACGGCGATTGCCGAGACCGGCTGGAATGTAGAGATTCTCGCCCCGCAATCCCTGATCAACCGCCCGGTGCGTACCGTGGTGGCGGTGGGTGGGGCGACATTGCTGGTGCTGATGCTGCTGCTCGGCCTGCTGATGCAACGCCGTCGCCACTACCTGGAGCGCATCGCCTTCGAAGCCAAGGCCCGCCGCGAGCTGGAAATGCGCGTCGCCGAACGTACCAGCGACCTGGAAGGCTTGAACCGGCGCCTCAAACAGGAAGTGCTGGAGCGCGAACATGCGCAACAGGAACTGGTGCGCGCCCAGGACGACCTGGTGCAGGCCGGCAAGCTGTCGGCGCTGGGCACCATGTCGGCGAGCATCAGCCACGAACTCAACCAGCCGTTGGCGGCGATTCGCAGCTATGCGGAAAACGCCGAGATCCTGCTCGACCATGAACGCACGGCCGACGCGCGGGGCAATCTCAAGCTGATCAGCGAACTGACCGGGCGCATGGCCTCGATCATCGCCCACCTGCGCGCCTTTGCCCGCCGCGACCGGCATGCGCCGGAGAGCGTGGCGCTGCAACCGGCGCTGGACGATGCGCTGGCGTTGCTGGCCAAGCGGCGACGTTCGATGGAAGTGGAGCTGATCCGCGATCTGCCGGAGGCGACCTTATGGGTGCAAGCCGGGGAAACACGCCTGCGCCAGGTGTTGGGCAACCTGCTGGCCAACGCCCTCGACGCCCTCACCGAGAAAGGACCGCCGCGCAAACTGTGGCTGAGTGCCGAAACCACCGCACAGGGCGTCAACCTGTACATTCGCGACAACGGCCCAGGCTTTTGCATGGAAGCCCTGGGCCGTGCCAGCGAGCCCTTCTACACCACCAAGACGCGCACCCAAGGCCTGGGGCTGGGCCTGGCAATCTGTGAAACGCTGATGCGTGCGTTTGGCGGCGAATTGCTGTTCGCCAACCACAGGGAAGGCGGCGCGCTGTTAACCTTGAAATTGCGTGCCGGCTCGCCGGGCGTCAGTCTGCAACCGTCCGAGGACCGCAGTGTATGAGTATCGATAACCAGATTCAGGTGGTGTTGATCGACGACGATCCACACCTGCGTCAGGCGCTGTGCCAGACCCTGGACCTGGCCGGGCTGAAAGTCCTGCCCCTGGGTGAAGCCAGCGGCCTGACCGCGCGCCTGACGCGGGACTGGCCCGGCGTGGTGGTCAGCGATATCCGCATGCCGGGCATGGATGGCCTGGAGCTGCTCGCCGAACTGCACGGCCAGGACCCGGACCTGCCGGTGCTGCTGATCACCGGCCACGGTGACGTGCCGCTGGCGGTGCAGGCCATGCGCGCCGGCGCCTATGACTTCCTCGAAAAACCCTTTGCCAGCGACGCGCTGCTCGACAGTGTGCGCCGTGCCCTGGCCCTGCGCCGCCTGGTGCTGGACAACCGCAGCCTGCGCCTGGCCCTCAGCGACCGCCAGCAACTGAGCACGCGCCTGGTGGGGCACTCGCCGCAAATGCTGCGCCTGCGCGAGCAGATCGGCGCTCTGGCGGCGACCAAGGCCGATGTGCTGATCCTCGGCGAAACCGGGGCCGGCAAAGAGGTGGTGGCGCGTGCCCTGCACGACCTGTCGAGCCGCCGCAGCGGGCCATTCGTGGCGATCAACGCCGGTGCCTTGGCCGAATCGGTGGTGGAAAGCGAACTGTTCGGCCATGAGCCCGGCGCCTTTACCGGCGCGCAGAAACGCCGCATCGGCAAGTTCGAATTCGCCAACGGCGGCACGTTGTTCCTCGATGAAATCGAAAGCATGAGCCTGGACGTGCAGGTCAAGCTGCTACGCCTGCTGCAGGAGCGCGTGGTGGAGCGCCTGGGCGGCAACCAACTGATCCCGCTGGACATCCGCATCATCGCCGCCACCAAGGAAGACCTGCGCCAGGCGGCGGACCAGGGCCGTTTCCGCGCCGACCTGTATTACCGCCTCAACGTCGCGCCGCTACGTATTCCGCCGCTGCGCGAGCGCGGTGAAGATGCCTTGATGTTGTTCCAGCATTTCGCCGACGAAGCCAGTAGCCGCCACGGCCTGCCGCTGCACGAATTGCAACCTGGGCAACGCGCCTTGCTGCTGCGCCATAGCTGGCCGGGCAATGTGCGCGAGCTGCAAAACGCCGCCGAGCGCTTTGCCCTGGGCCTGGAACTGGCGCTGGACAACACGCCGGACAACCCCGCCAGCGGCGTGCTCATCTCCACACCGGGCGGCTTGAGCGAGCAGGTGGAGCAGTTCGAAAAAAGCCTGATCGCCGCCGAACTGACCCGCCCCCACAGCTCCATGCGCAGCCTCGCCGAAGCCCTCGGCGTACCGCGTAAAACCCTGCACGACAAACTGCGCAAGCACGGCCTCAACTTCGCCAACCAAAGCGCTGACGACGAATGACCCTGCCCACCCACCAAGAGGCCGCCATGAGCCGCGACAGCCGTTACCTGGAATCGATCCTCCACCACGACATCCCCCTCACCCGGGAAATGGGCCTCAAGGTGCTCGATTGGCAGCACGGGCAGCTGCAACTGCATTTACCCCTTGAAGCCAACATCAACCACAAGAGCACCATGTTCGGCGGCAGCCTGTATTGCGGCGCCGTGCTGGCAGGCTGGGGCTGGCTGCACCTGCAACTGCGCGAGGAAGGGATTGAAGACGGGCATATCGTGATCCAGGAGGGGCAGATCAGTTACCCGCTGCCGGTGACTCAAGACGCAACCGCGATTTGCGCCGCGCCGGAGGAAAAGGTGTGGAAGCGTTTTTTGGCGACGTACAAGCGCTATGGCCGGGCGCGGTTGACGCTGGACACGTGGATTGTGAATGAGGGCCATGAGGACCATGCAGTAACCTTCACCGGCCAGTACGTCCTGCACCGCTGAAAGCCATCACACAAAACAAATGTGGGAGCAAGCCCCTCCCACATTTTGATCTGCTGAGGGGTTAAGACCGAGCCAGGGCCAACAACCGCTCACGCCATGCCGCCTTAGCCGGCAACGCCAGAAAGAACGGGTTCAACAACGACGCCCGCGCCGGGTAACTGAACGGCTCGCCACTCAACTCCAGCACCTCGCCGCCCGCGCCTTCCAGCACGCCCTGGGCCGCTGCGGTGTCCCACTGCGAAGTCGGCGCCAGGCGCGGGTAGCAATCGGCGCTGCCCTCGGCCAGCAGGCAGAACTTCAACGAACTGCCGATATTTGCCAGCTTCAACTCACCCAACCCCGCGCTCAAACCGTTCAACAGGCTTTCCTGCTCAGGGCTGGTGTGTCGACGGCTGGCAACCACGGTAAACGCCTCACCGGCCGCCGGTGCCTCGCGCACCTGGATCTGCCGAGGCGCTTCGTTCACATCGGAGCGCCATGCGCCCAACCCCGCGCCACCGAAATAGCAACGGCCACTGGTAGGCATCGACACCACGCCGAACACCACCCGCCCGTGCTCGATCAGGGCGATATTGACGGTGAACTCTTCACTGCCGCTGATGAACTCCTTGGTGCCATCCAATGGGTCCACCAGCCACCAGCGCGTCCAACCGGCGCGCACGCTCTGGTCGATATCGGCATCTTCCTCGGACAGTACCGGGATGCTCGGTTCCAGGGCCGTGAGGCCCGCGAGAATCAGGTGGTGAGCGGCCATGTCCGCTGCCGTCACCGGGGAATCATCGGCCTTGGAGGTCACGGCCACATCGACACGCCAGTACGGCAGGATCACTTCACCGGCCTTGCGAGCCAGCTCGATCACAGGGGCGATAAACGGGTGGCCTAAAAACAGTTCGCTCATGCGACAAACGCTCCACGCTGGGTCAACAGGTCTCGTACCAGGTACAACGCCGCCAGGGCGCGACCTTCACTGAATTGCTCGTTTTGCGCCAACTGCGACAGCTCGCGCAGGTTGACCTTGTCCACGCGCATCGGCTCAGGCTCATCGCCTTCCAAGCGTTCTTCGTAGAGATCGGTGGCCAAAACCACCTGAATTTTCTGGCTCATGTAACCGGGCGACAACGACAGTTCGGTAATGTGCTCCAACTGCCGCGCGCCATAGCCGGCCTCTTCCTTGAGCTCCCGGTCCGCGGCGGCCAGCACGTCTTCGCCGGGTTCGATCAGGCCCTTGGGCAAGGACACCTCATATTCGTCGGTGCCGCCGCAATACTCTTCCACCAGCAGGGCATGATCTTCGTCGATCATCGCCACGATCATCACCGCGCCGTAACCGGCACCCCGGCCCACCAGGCGCTCGTAGGTCCGTTCGACGCCATTGGAAAAGCGCAATTGCACTTCCTCCACGCGGAACAAACGGCTACTGGCGACTATTTCGCGGGCGAGGACGGTGGGTTTCTGGCGCATAAGCGGCTCCTTGGCGTGATCGGGTTACTATACCGTGGCTTTTCCGATTGTCTGTGTCGGATATCTTTACTTACGTGAGAACGCCCCATGCCCTCTTTGCCCTGGCACGCCATCGACACCGTCCTGCTGGACATGGACGGCACCCTGCTCGACCTGCATTACGACAACCACTTCTGGATGGAGCACCTGCCCCAGCGCTACGCCGAACTGCACGGCGTAAGCCGGACCATGGCCGAGATGGAGCTGCTGCCACTGTTCGAGCGTAACGCCGGACAGTTGCAATGGTATTGCCTGGATTTCTGGAGTGCGGAACTGAAGATCCCGGTGCGCGAGCTGAAGCTGGAAACCGCCCACCTGATCGCCCTGCGCCCGGATGCCGATACCTTTCTGGCGGCAATCAAGCAGGCCGGCAAACGGGTGATCCTGATCACCAACGCCCATCGTGACTCGCTTTCGCTGAAGATGGAGCGCATTGAACTGGCGCCGTATTTCGAGCGGCTGATCAGCTCCCACGACTACGGTTTTGCCAAGGAAAACCCGCAATTCTGGGATGCCCTGCAAGCCGATACCGGCTTCGACCCGTCGCGCAGCCTGTTTATCGATGACACCCTGCCGATTTTGCGCAGTGCGCGGGATTTTGGCGTGGGGCATTTGCTCGCGGTGAAAGAGCCGGATAGCAAAAAGGGGCCCAAAGACACGGCTGAGTTTGCAGCCGTCGATGACTACCGAGACCTCATTGCCGGACTCTGAACCATGTGGGAGGGGGCTTGCTCCGATGGCGGAGTGTCAGTCACTGAATGTGTATCTGACACTCCGCCATCGGGAGCAAGCCCCCTCCCACATTTTGCCCTGCGTTTTTACTCAGGAATGCGCAGCGTCTGCCCTGGGTAGATTTTGTCCGGATGCGACAGCAACGGTTTGTTGGCCTCGAAGATTTTGTTGTACTGGTTGGCAGTGCCATACACCGCCAGGGAAATCGCGCTCAGCGTGTCGCCCTTTTTCACTACGACGAAACGGGCAGCGGCAACGGCCGGGCCGGTTACGGTGATCTGGTCATCCACACTGGCCACGCCTTGGATGTTACCCAGCGCCAGCAAAATCTTCTCTTTCTCTTCCTGGCTGGCGACTTCACCGGTTACGGTCACCTTGTCGCCATCCACCGTGGTCTGCACATTCGGATTCCCCAGACCGACTTTGGCCACGTGCTCCTTCAACTGCTCACTGGCATTCGCATTACCCGGCGTCAACAGGTCGATCAACTTCTCGCCGGCTTCCTTAACAAAACTAAAAAGACTCATGGTGCACGCTCCTTGGTATTTAAGTTCCAGATGCCCAAGACTAGACCAATCCCACACAATTGGGTTCCAGACCGGCCCAAGACCCAAACGCGCTAGAATCCCACCGCCATTGGAATAAGCCCTGGAGCGAAGATGGACATCAAACAGCTGAAATTCCTCATCGCCCTCGACGAAACCCGTCACTTCGGCCAGGCCGCGGCGCGTTGCCATATCACCCAACCGACCCTGTCGATGCGCCTGCGCAGTCTGGAAGAAGAGCTGGACTTGCCTCTGGTCAATCGCGGCCAGCGCTTCGAAGGCTTCACCGCCCCTGGCGAGCGCGTGCTGGCCTGGGCGCGCACGGTGCTGGCGGCCTATGACGGCTTGCAGGCCGAAGCCGCTGCCTGTCGCGGTAACCTGGTCGGTACGTTGCGCCTGGGCGTAGTGCCACTGTCGAGTTTTGATCCGTTGGCGTTGATGCAACAATTGCATAAAGAGCACCCGAGCCTGCGCTTCGAGCTGTCGGCCCTCAGCTCGGAACAGATTCTTGAGCAATTGGCGAGCAATCGCCTGGACCTGGGCGTGTCATACCTGGAGCGCCTGGACAACGAACGCTTCGACTCGCTGGCCCTGGGTGAAACCCGCATGGGCCTGCTCTACGATCAACGTTTTTTCAGCTTCGGCGACACGCCGTTGAGCTGGGAGGCGCTGATCGAACTGCCCCTGGGCATGCTCACCAGCGGCATGCATTTTCGCCAGTCCATCGACCACAACTTCCACAGCCGTGGGCTCCATCCGCAACCGCTGCTGCAAACCGATGCCGTCCATCAGTTATTACAAGCCGTACACGGCGGCCTCTGCTGCGCGGTGATGCCGTTGGACGGTGGCCTGGAAGCGCTCACCGAACACCTGCGCCTGCAACCGATCGAAGACGCTCACACCCTGGCGCGCCTGGGGCTGATCATGCGTCGCAGCGCACCCCGTTCGGCGTTGGCCGAGGCCTGTTTCGCGCTGTATCAGAAATTGCACATCGAGCCTTGATCGACGTCATCTATCGGTAGATCAGTACTGGCAATTAGACGCGACGCTTTGTCGCGCCTAGTCTAAACACTGATCAATCCGCCGGTGGTACTGCCTCATGAACGCCAAGCGCCCTGTCTGCGCGGCGCCCGCTCTCCAAATGCCCGCGCCCGCCGCCAGCCAGAGCTACCAGTATTGCAATCTCGAACACACGGATGTCGGCAGCACTGCGCTGGCCGAAGAAGTGGCGTTGGCCATTGCCTATAACGACATCAGTCAGGCAGTCATGCTGGTGACGCCGACGGACCTGGAAGACTTTGTCGTCGGTTTCAGCATCGGCAGCGGCATCATCGCCGACGTCAGCGATATTTATGACCTGAAACTCAGCGGCTCGGGCTCTGCCCAGCAGGCTCAGGTGCAGATTTCCAGTCGCGCGTTCTGGAACCTCAAGCAACAGCGCCGTCAGTTGGCCGGTACCAGCGGCTGTGGCCTGTGCGGCGTGGAAGCGGTGGAGCAGGCCCTGCCGGATCTTCAGGCACTGCCCGGCGCGCCCTTGCCGCCGGCCGAATGGCTCGATGGCCTGCGCCAACGCATCGGCGCGTTCCAGCCCTTGGGCCAGTACAGCGGCGCGGTGCATGCGGCAGTGTTTATGAACCACCGGGGCGAATTGCTGCTGGGCCGCGAAGACATCGGCCGGCACAACGCCCTGGATAAATTGATCGGTGCGCTGATCCGCCAAAAGATCCCCACCGAAGGTGGCTTGGCGATTGTCACCAGCCGTTGCAGCCTCGAATTGATCCAGAAAGTCCTGCGCGCGGGCATCCAGACCCTGGTCAGCCTGTCGTCGCCCACAGGCCTGGCCCTGCAATGGGCCCGCCGGCACAACCTCAATCTCATCCACCTGCCGCAAAAAAGTGCGCCGCGGGTCTACAGCCCTGCGATGGAGAACCAGCCGTGAGCAATCATCATCAAGCCGACCAAACCCCGACCCCGCGCTACAAGCCTTACAAAGGCCCGGCCGGCGGCTGGGGCGCACTGATCAGCGTGGCACAGGCCTGGCTGACCAGCGACAACGCGCTGAAAAACCTGCGCATGATGCTCAAGACCAACCAGAACGGCGGCTTCGATTGCCCAGGCTGCGCCTGGGGTGACTCGCCGGAAAGCGGCATGGTCAAGTTCTGTGAAAACGGCGCCAAGGCGGTCAACTGGGAAGCCACCAAGCGCCGTGTGGACGCTGCGTTTTTCGCCAAGCACAGCGTGACCGCGTTGCTGGAGCAGAGCGATTACTGGCTCGAGTACCAGGGCCGCCTGACCGAACCGATGCGCTACGACGCCGAGACCGACCGCTACACGCCCGTCAGCTGGGAAGCGGCCTTCGACCTGATCGGCAAGCACCTCAACGCCTTGCCAAGCCCGGACATGGCCGAGTTCTACACCTCGGGCCGGGCCAGCAACGAAGCGGCCTATCTGTATCAGCTGTTCGTGCGCGCCTATGGCACCAACAACTTCCCGGATTGCTCGAACATGTGCCACGAGGCCAGCGGCGTGGCCCTGGCGCAGAGCGTGGGCGTCGGTAAAGGCACCGTGACCTTTGATGATTTCGAACACGCCGACGCGATTTTCGTGTGGGGCCAGAACCCTGGGACCAACCATCCGCGCATGCTCGAACCCTTGCGCGAAGCGGTTAAGCGCGGCGCGCAAGTGGTGTGCATCAACCCCTTGAAAGAACGCGGTCTGGAACGCTTCCAGCACCCGCAGCACCCGCTGGAAATGCTCACCAACGGCGACAAGCCGACCAACACCGCCTATTTCCGCCCGGCGCTGGGCGGCGACATGGCCATCCTGCGCGGCATGGCCAAGTTCCTGCTGCTGTGGGAACGCCAGGCCCAGGCCGAAGGCAAGGAAGCGGTGTTCGACCACGACTTCCTCAACGAACACACGGCCAACGTGCTGGATTACCTGGCCAGGATCGACGACACCTCATGGGACGAAATCGTCGAGCAATCCGGCCTGCCGCTGGTGCAGATCGAGCAAGCGGCGCGCATGTACGCCAAAGGCAAGAACGTGATCATGTGCTGGGCGATGGGCATTACCCAGCACCGCCACTCGGTGCCGACCATCCAGGAACTCGCCAACCTGATGCTGCTGCGCGGCAACATCGGCCGCCCGGGCGCCGGCCTGTGCCCGGTGCGTGGCCACAGTAACGTGCAGGGCGATCGCACCATGGGCATCAACGAACGTCCTCCGGTGGCGTTCCTCGACTCGCTGGAACGTCGCTTCCAGTTTCGGGTACCGCGCACCAACGGGCACAACGTGGTCGAAGCGATCCACGCCATGCTTGAAGGGCGCTCCAAGGTGTTTATCGGCCTGGGCGGCAACTTCGCCCAAGCCACGCCGGACAGCACCCGCACCTTCGAGGCGCTGCGCAACTGCGACCTGACCGTGCAGATCAGCACCAAGCTCAATCGCAGCCACCTGACCCACGGTAAAGACGCACTGATTCTGCCGTGCCTTGGCCGTACCGATATCGACATCCAGGCCGAAGGCCCGCAAGCGGTCACGGTGGAAGACTCGTTCAGCATGGTTCACGCCTCCAATGGCCAACTGCAACCGCTGTCCAAGCTAATGAAATCCGAGCCTGCCATCCTCGCCGGTATAGCCGCCGCTACCCTGGGCAGCAAACCGGTGGACTGGAACTGGCTGGTGGCTGACTACGGGCGTATCCGCGACCTGATCGCCGACACCATCCCGGGCTTCAAGGATTTCAACGAAAAGATCAAGCACCCGGGCGGGTTCTATCTGGGTAACTCCGCCGGCGCACGCCGCTGGAATACCCCGTCTGGCCGCGCCAACTTCCGCCCGAACAGCCTGCCCAAGGACCTGATCCACGAGCGGACCCACGCCACAGGCCGTGTGCCGGACCTGATCATGCAATCGATGCGCTCCCACGATCAGTACAACACCACCATTTATGGTCTGGACGATCGCTACCGTGGGGTCAAAGGCCAGCGTGACGTATTGTTCGTCAACGAAGCCGACATCATCCGACTGGGCTTCAAGCCAGGACAAAAGGCCGACATTGTGTCGCTGTGGGAAGACGGCCGTGAGCGCCGCGTCAAGGGCTTTACCTTGCTGGCATTTGATATTCCGGCGGGGCAGGCAGCCGCTTATTACCCGGAAGTGAATCCGCTGGTGCCGCTCGAAAGTACCGGCGATGGCAGCCATACGCCAACCTCGAAATTCGTGGCGATTCGCCTGGAAGCCGCGAGCGAGAGCGGTTTGATCATGTCGCGCTCGGCCTGATCGATCATTTTGGACACAAAAAAAGGCCGCTTTTGCATAAAAGCGGCCGTTCCGAAGAGCTAATGACTCGCAAAAATCACTTAAGTTCCGCAGTTAAAACAGTAACTTAGAGAATTGTGTACAACTCGTGTTACTGGTCGGATTTCTATTGTCAGCATGTCAATACGGCCTCAGGATCGCGCCGTCATCCCCTTGAGGTTTACCTGAATGAAGCTTTCCTCGATTCTCTTGTTGTCCCTTGGCCTGGTCAGTGGCGCAGCCATGGCCGGTGGCACCACCGAAGCCGGTGTAGGCGGCGCATTGGGCGGGGTTCTAGGTTCAGTTGTCGGCCAACAACTGGGCGGCAACACAGGTTCGACCATCGGCGCGGCCCTTGGCGGCGCGGGTGGTAGCGCGGTCGGCGCCGACAAGCGCAGCCGTGGCGAAGCCGCCATTGGCGGCGCACTGGGCGCAGCCGGCGGCAACGTCGTGGGGCGCAGTGTCGGCGGCAGCACCGGCGCACTGGTCGGCTCCGCGGCCGGTGGTGGCGCAGGTGGCGCGCTGGGCAACTACATGGGTAACAAGAGCGACGACGATGACCGCCGTTATCGTGGACGCGACCGTGACGACCGTCGCTACTACCGCGATGACCACCCAGGCCGTGGCCATGCCTACGGGCATCGCAAGAACAAGCATCGTTATCGCGACTGATCCATACGCAGTCTGAAGATCACAGCAGTATCCATGTGGGAGGGGGCAAGTCGAATCGTCGCACCGCCCCTCCCACATTAGTTTTGCAGTATTTTTTTTGGGGGGGCCGGCTACACCACCAACCGCTGCAATGCCTCACGCAACATCCCCGGAATCGTCACCGGCTGGTTCGTCCCCCTGTCCACAAACACATGCACAAAACGCCCCGCCGCACAGGCTTCCTCTTCGCCTGTCTTGAACACCGCCAACTCATACTGCACTGAGCTGTTGCCCAGCTTGCCCACTCGCAAGCCGATTTCAATGCGCTCGGGAAAGGCGATCGACGCGAAGTAATCGCACGCCGAACTCACCACAAATCCCACCACCTCGCCGTCATGAATATCCAGCCCGCCCTGCTCGATCAGGTAGGTATTCACCGCCGTGTCGAAGAAGCTGTAATAGGTGACGTTGTTGACATGGCCGTACACATCATTGTCGTGCCAGCGCGTAATGATCGGCTGGAAGTGAGGGTAATCGGCACGTTGCGGCACGGAGTCAGGCATGTAGACCTCTGGTGAAAGGGAATTTACAGGTCGTTCAAATGGGCCTCGGCCCACTCGCGCACTTCGGCGTAGGGGTAGTCCTCCAGCGCAGCAAAACCCGGAATGCCCCGCGCCTTTAACTTGTTGAACAACGGCACACTGATCCCACCCAGGAACCGCGTCAGCCGTTCCGCGCCGGGCAGTTGGCCGGTGTGCTCATGATGCCTGTGGATAAAATCACCGCACAGCCCCATGAAGTTTTTATCCACAAGCGGCGGCAGACTCGGCGGCGGTGGCAGATGCGCGACGTGCCCGTGGCACACCGAGCAATGTCCGCAGCGCTGCGGTGCGTTCTCATCACCGAAATACCGCGCCAACCGTTGCCCCAGGCACTGTTCAGTGGCAAACAGATCAAGCATGGCGTGAATCCGCGCCACCTCCGTCACCTCGTGCTGCTTGAAGCCTGTGTATAACTCGGCGCTCAGCACCAGTGGATCAAAATCGGTATTCAGCAGGCTGTAGACCTCCGTCATCTGCTTGCTTTCCAGCTCGATCAGGCCCTGCTCCTGGAAGTAATCCAGCGCCTTCACCACGCGGCCGCGCTCGGCATTGTGCTGCTGGTAAAGCGCGTCGAAATCCACCGTCGCCCAGGTTTTCGCGCGCTTGCACACCTGGATAATGGCCGCGACAAACTGCTGCCGCTCACCCGAGAAGCGCGCCAGTAAAGCCTCTGGCTCAATCAGGTACTTGAAGCGGTATTCGGCATAAAACGCATAGCGCGGCGCGATCACGCCCTTGAGTTCCAGTTGCACCAACAGCGTCTTGAGCGGCAACTCACGAATATTGCTGTGGTCCGACAGCGACCTCAGCACAAACTCCCACTGCCCCTCGCTGCGCGCCGCCTGCAAGTCTTCGAGCACGTGGCGGATGCCCTCCTGCTCGGGCGTATCGCCGTAGATGAAGTTCTCCAGCACATTGAGACTGTCGCGGTTGGCCAACACCAGGCAGTCCGAAGGCTGGCCATCACGCCCGGCGCGGCCGATTTCCTGGCTGTAGTTCTCGATGGATTTGGGCAGGTCGAAGTGCACCACATTGCGGATGTCACTCTTGTCGATGCCCATGCCGAACGCGATGGTGGCGACAATGCAATTGGAGCGACCGCCCATGAAGCGCTGCTGGATACCTTCGCGTTTGTCATGGGGCAAACCGGCGTGATAGGCCTCGGCCTGGATGCCGTTGCGATTCAAGTGTTCGGCGATCTGCTCGGCGGTTTTCTGCAGGGTGACGTAAACGATGCTCGGCTGGTTGGCGCGCTCGCTCATCCACTGCACCAGGCGTCGGCGCTTGTCCGCCCCGCTGACCGGCTCGACCAACAGGTTCAGGTTCGGTCGATAGAAACCCGTGGTCACCACATCGTCCGGCGCAATAGCGAACTTGGCCTGCATATCGGCAATCACCTTGGGCGTGGCGGTAGCCGTCAGCAGCAGCGCTTGCGGGATCTTGAACTGGCGTTGGTAGTCCGGCAGTTTCAGGTAGTCCGGACGAAAGTTGTGGCCCCATTCGGAAATACAGTGCGCCTCATCCACCACCAGCAATGAGATCCGCACGCTTTGCAGAAAATTACGAAAGCGCTCGTTCTTCAGGCGCTCCACGGAAATCATCAGGATTTTCAACTCGCCGGAACGGGCGCGAGCCATCACGTCATTGGCCGCCTCGCGACTCTGCGCCGAATCGATGCTGCCCGCCGAGATACCGTGGCGTTGCAAGAAGCCCAACTGGTCCTGCATCAACGCCAACAGTGGCGACACCACCAATGTCAGGTGTGGCAGCAGTACGGCAGACAGTTGATAACACAGGGACTTGCCCGACCCGGTCGGGAAAATCGCGGCCGCCGAACGACCTGCCAGAACGGCGCTGACCGTTTCTTCCTGGCCCAAACGAAACTGTGGATAACCGAAGACCTGCTGGAGGGTGTCGTGCATAGGCTGTCACTCCATTGACCGTTGAACGTGGCTTAAAAACGTAGCCCAGTCAGCTCAGCGGATCGAGAAAGGTCGCATGAAAAAAAGAGACAGGATGATACACAGGGTGGGGGATGGCCCAGGGCCGAAGTGGGAATAATCTGAGCAGGTAGCAGGAAGACACAGATCCAAATGTGGGAGGGGCTTGCCCCCTCCCACATTTTCAGAACCGCGCCATGGCTGAATCAGCGGTTCCGCACGCGCTCAATCGCCGTGTCATACACCGGATTGGCCTTTTGCTCCTTGGCCAACTGGTAATGACGCAACGCATCCGCAAACTGCCCCGCCGCTTCATAGATCCGCGCAATGTTGTAGTAGGCGCCGGCACGTACGGTGGCCGCATTGGCACCGGTCGCCAGGGCGATGGCCTTGCGATTGGCCCAGATCGACTCGGCAGTGTTACCGGCCTTCTGATATGCCAGACCGAGGTTGCCGTAGGCCTTGCCAAACCCATTGTCCAGATCGATAGCCTGACGGAACAGATCAATCGCCTGGTCCAGGTTACCCGCTTGGTAGGCCGCTTCACCCTGTACGTTCAGACGCTTCGCATCAGCTTGTGCGGATGAGCTGACAGCTACTGCGGTGACTGCAACGCTGTCATCCAGCAACGGCTTTACTTCGTTCAGTACGTTCTTGGCATCGACCTTCACACCGCTGAACGTGTTGATGTCCTGGAAGTCGCCGCTACCGGTCATGCGGAACACTGTCCATAGGTTACCGCTGCGGTTTTTCGGCACATAGTAGGTGCGTACCAGCGATTGGCCCATGTACACGAACACTGTGGCTTCGCTGTTGGACAACTGGCGCGAGCTTGGATTGCCGCCGTTGCTGTAGTCGTGCACGGCGTAAACGTAGCTTTCGCCGTAGTGTTTTTTCTGCAGGGTGATGGTTTCCGGGCCGTAGCTGTCGGTGTCATCCACGTCCAACTCGGCGTCGGTGCCGGTCTTGTTCTCGAAGTAGATATTGTTGCCGGGGAAGATCATATGGGAGTCGAGATCGTCCGGCGTCTGGCCCCAGGTCAGCACCACACGCAGGCCATCGAGGTTTTCCATCACCGGGCTGATGGCATAGGTCATGCCCTTGCACGGGCACTTCACCACCAGGTTGGAATAACCAGGCTTCTTGATGATTAGCAGGTTGCTGGCATCATCAGCCGCCTCGCTGGTCAAGGTCACCTGGCCCTGGGCGTTGGTACGACCCACCACGTTCTGCGCGCCGTTGCGTTGCAGCAGCACTTCGGCGTCGGCGATTTTCTGGTCCTTGACCACCGCGCTGAGCACTTCAATCGGCAACTGTTCGGCCTGAGCGGAAAAAGCCACCGCACACAAAGACATCGCCGAAGCGACACGAAGCAAACTCATGCTTAACTCCCTTTAAGTAACGGGCGGAATCGCCCTACAAGATTTTGCGGTGAAACATACGCTGAATTCAGCCTGCTGGCGGACTTTTTATACAAAATGTGACGCGGTTTTTATCCCGCCTGCCCGCTGACGCATTGCGCTACAATCAAGCCTTGCTACCCAGGAGGACGCTGCGATGAGCGAACTGACGTTTGAGCAAAAACAGGATCACTACCATAAGATCCGCCGTTCCAATTACCTGGCCAGCCTGCGCCTGGAAGGGTTCGAGACCCAACCCGCCGACGTCGACAAACCCTTGCCGACCCGCGAAGCCGTGCTTGCCAAGTACCGCAACACCTCACGCTGATGCTCGACAAATACGGGGTGGGCCAGGACCCGTACTGCTATCCCGGTAGCAGCGTCCTGCGCAACCGCCTCGATTTGCTCGACGAGCACCGCCTGCATCAGGCCGAGCGGGAATTATCCGAAATCGCCGTAGGCAACCTCCCGCTTTTCCCACCACCCTACGACCTCGATCGCCTGCAACACATCCACCGTACGCTGTTCGGCGACATCTACGACTGGGCCGGTGAACTGCGCAGCGTCAACATCCAGAAAGGCGACACACTGTTCTGCACCCCGGAACGCATTCCGCCGGAAGCGGCGAAGATCATTCGGCATATGGAAGAGGCGAACTGGTTTGTCGGCGCGAGCCAGGCCGAACTGGTAACGCAGATTGCCCAGGCATACGGCGACCTCAATGTTATCCACCCCTTCCGCGAAGGCAACGGCCGGGCGCAGCGGATTTTGTTCGAACAGATCATCGTGAATGCAGGTTTTTCGGTGAACTGGTGGCTGGTGAAACATGCGGCGTGGATACCGGCGAATATTGATGCGGTGGCGTGTGATTATCGGGGGCTTGAGGCGATTTTTGAGCGGTGTATCAATAAGCCGGCCAGCGCCCACATTTGACCCGTTTCAGCTGCCAAATCGCTGCCAAGCCGAAAATGCCAGAAGCTGCTGTAGGAAACAACCAAACACCGTGCAAGCCCATTCCTAAACTGCAAAAAACACCTGCCCGCCCCTCTACAGGCCCCCCCTATTTCTGACCGAAACTAGCGCTCTCTCAATTTTTTTTTCGGCAAAAAATGTGAACATCGAACGGACTCAACACATCGGCCATTACGGCGTCACGTTCACTGTGATTCGCCTTACCGTTTTACCTGCCAACCGACAGGCACTGGCAAACCTTTGTTTATTGGAGGCCGGCCCTTCAGCAAACGACGTTCGCTACCGCCTGATGCGCCTTTACGAAAAAATGCTTGCCCGTGATTTACCTTGCAAGATGACTGTCGCAATCTCCAAGCCGCTGACCCGGCGCCAGGCCGATTTGCTTAATGAACGTGGAACCATCGTGGCAGGATTGATCGCCGGTGCTGTTTCAGCGCCCATCAGCCTGGCATCACCCTTTTTGGGAGCCGCCGCAGGTGGAGCAGTTGGCCTGAAAGTGAAAGATGTCATTCGCAGCTATCACGCCGCAGACGTCATCATCGGCATAGACGCACAAGTAAACGGCGGCATCGGTCCTCAACGATCGTTGTCAGCCATGGTCCGAAAGTTCCAGGGAGGATAATACGGTGACCGAATACTCTCCCTGGATAACTCTTATCATCCTTGTAGTACTTGCCACTGTATTGGATAGGAAACTGAAGCACCCCGTAATCAGAAAATGGACTGGGTTAGCCCTTATGCTTACAGGACCTACACTTTTATTCAGCGCCACGTCCTGGATAACACAGTTACCATTCTTCAGTTTCCCGATCATTGCCTTCATCACAGGTGTCGATCTCTTGTTCACCCAAAACAAACACAAAAGATCACACAACCATCCCCCTCATCCACTCCTGCGTGCCCCCACCATGAACCTGGCCCCCAACTTCCCCGAAGACCCCGCGATGCAACAGTTGTTGCAACTGCTGCACGAAGAAATCGGCCTGCCGAAACACAAGACCCTCCGCCTGCAAACGGCGATCAACTTCGACCTGGGTTGCGACGGCAGTGAGGCCAAACAACTCATGGAAGCACTGGAACAGGATTTTGGCGTCGACCTGGGCGACTACGACGCTTATCGTTACTTCAACCCGCCGATGTTCGACGTGTTCATGAAACACCGCGCCAAGGGTCGTGGCGAAAAAGTGCCACTGACCATCGGTATGCTGTATCTGGCGATCAAGACCCACAGCTGGGACACGCAGACGCTGGAGAACCTGAGCTGAGCGAACACCGACTCCAGGCACACCGCAACCCCTCCCACATTGGATCTGCGCGAGCCCAAGGGGCCGCGTTCAAAACAACAAGGATCTTGCATGGACGCAACAATGGGCCTGCTGGCCGCCCTGCTCTGGGGCGGCACGGATTTCCTCGTGGGCCTCAATGCCCGCGCCGTCGGTGTTAAACGCGCCGTGTATTTCGGTCAGGCACTTGGCTTCCTGATCATGACCTTGCTGCTGGTCATCTTTCCGATCTTCCTCTTCAAAGCCCTCGACGCGTCACTGAGCGTCTGGCTGCTGGGCATTGCCGCCGCACTGCTCACTGTGTCCGGCGCGCTCGCGCTGTCCAAGGCTTTCGCTCTGGGCAAAGCAGCCATCGTTGCGCCGCTGGTGACGTCATACGGCGTGGTCACCACCCTGCTGTCCTGGGCCAGCGGTGAACACATCAATCTGATCCAACTCGGCTGCATCGCCCTGTGCGTGCTCGGTGTGATCCTCTCCAGCCTCCACAAGGACAACGGCGTCCCTCATAACAACCCGCGCCTGTCCATCGCCTACGCCATGCTCGCCGCATTGCTGTACGGCACCAGTTTCTGGTTGCAGGGCCGCTATACATTACCGGCGCTGGGGCCGATTACCATGCTGTGGCTGGGTTATCTGGTGGGCGTGTGCGTACTGGTGATGATGGTGCTGAGGATCAAGGACGGCCTGAAAATACCACCGTTGAAAAACTGCGCAACGTTAACCGGCGCCAGCGTGATGAACCTCGGCGGGTTCTCGGCGTTTTCATGGGGAGCGATGGCCGGATCGGTCTCGGTGGTAACAGTGATCAGCACGTTGTCGGGTGGGATTGCGGCGATTCTGGGGTTTGTGTTTTTCAAGGAGCGATTGGCGGCCGTGCAAGTGCTGGGGGTCGTGTTGGTGCTGGTCGGGGCGGTGCTTTTGCACATTGCTTATTAACCCATCGCGCACAAAAAAGCCGCCCACAAGAGGCGGCTTTTTCACAACATGCGAATCTTACAACTTGGGACCCGCAGCCTTGATCGCATCGCTCACTTCAAATTTCTTGAAGTTCTCGATGAACAGGCCGGCCAACGCCTTCGCCGCTTCATCGTAAGCCGCCTTGTCAGCCCAGGTGTTACGTGGGTTCAACAGGCCGGTTTCAACGCCCGGTACGGCCAATGGCACGTCAAGGTTGATGGTGTCGAGGTGTTCGGTTTCGGCACCGATCAGAGCGCCGCTCTGGATCGCTGCGATCACGCCGCGCGTGGTCGGGATATTGAAGCGTTTGCCGACACCGTAGCCGCCGCCGGTCCAGCCGGTGTTGACCAGGTAGACCTTGGAGCCGAAGCCGCGGATGCGCTTGATCAACAGCTCAGCGTATTCACCAGCCGGGCGCGGGAAGAATGGCGCACCGAAGCAGGTGGAGAAGGTCGACTTGATGCCGCTGCCCGAACCCATTTCGGTCGAGCCCACCAATGCGGTGTAGCCGGACAGGAAGTGGTAGGCCGCTTGCTCTTCGCTGAGGATCGACACGGGCGGCAGTACGCCGGTCAGGTCGCAGGTCAGGAAGATCACCGCGTTTGGCTCGCCGCCCAGGTTCTTCTCGGAACGCTTGGCAACGTGCTCCAGCGGGTAGGCGGCACGGCTGTTCTGGGTCAGGCTCACGTCGGCGTAGTCAGCGTGCTTGGCTTCGTCGATCACGACGTTTTCCAATACCGCGCCGTGCTTGATGGCTTTCCAGATAACCGGCTCGTTCTTCTCGGACAGGTCGATGCACTTGGCATAGCAACCGCCTTCGATGTTGAACACCACGCCCTCGCCCCAGCCGTGTTCGTCGTCACCGATCAGGTAACGGCTTTCGTCGGCCGACAGGGTGGTCTTGCCAGTGCCGGAGAGGCCGAAGAACAGGGTCACGTCGCCCGCTTCGCCAATGTTGGCGGCGCAGTGCATCGGCAGTACGTCGGCGGCCGGCAGCAGGAAGTTCTGCACCGAGAACATGGCTTTTTTCATTTCACCGGCGTAACGCATGCCGGCGATCAGCACTTTTTTCTGGGCGAAGTTGAGGATCACGCAACCGTCGGAGTTGGTGCCGTCACGCTCTGGCACGCACTCGAAGTTGGCCACGTTGAGCACTTGCCACTCATCCCGGCCGGCCGGGTTGTACTGTGCCGGGTTGATGAACAGGCAACGACCGAACAGGTTCTGCCAGGCAGTCTGGGTGGTCATTTTGACGGCCAGGTAGTGGTCTTCGGCAGCCCCTACGTGAACGTGGGAAACGAAGTGCTCTTGCGCGTTGTTGAAGGCTTCTACGCGGTTCCACAGGGCATCGAACTTGTCGGCCGGGAACTTGCGGTTGATCGGGCCCCAGGCGATGGCGTCCTGGGTGGAAGGCTCTTCAACGATGAAACGGTCAACCGGCGAACGACCGGTGCGGTGACCGGTTTCCACGACCAGCGCGCCAGTATCGGCAAGCACGCCTTCACCGCGCTGCAGGGCTTCTTTGACCAGATCGTCAACACTCAGATCGGTGTATACGGCGTTATTGGCTTGCGTCATGAGGTTCCCCGTCGGCCTGTGGCCGAGTGCTCCAAACGTTTTGTAGTAGAAAGTTGCGCACTACTACCGCGAAAAAAGTGGGCCGGATTATGCCAGAAAAGCCCAAAAAGAGTAGGGCCCTCCCGTCAGAACACCTCTAATCCGGCATTTGTCAGGTGATTTACCTGTGCTTAAACGTTTTAGTGGCGGGTGTCGGAAGGCGTGTCGATGCCAGCGCCGGCGAACAATTGAGCGACATCAGCCGCATCGAACAGGTAGCGCTCGTTGCAGAACTGGCAGTCGATCTCGATATGGCCACCGTGTTCCACCACCAGATTTTGCGCATCTTCCAGGCCCAGGCTGACCAACGCATTGGCCGAACGCTCGCGCGAGCAGCTGCACTTGAAGCGCAGGCCCTGTGCATCGAACAAGCGCACGGCTTCTTCGTGGTACAGGCGATGCAGGATGGTTTCGTTGTCCAGGCCCAGCAGTTCTTCGGCTTTCAGGGTGTCGGCCAGGGCAATGATGTGCCGCCAGCTTTCAGCACGGTCATCGTCGTCCTTGATACGGTCGGCCGGCAGCTGTTGGACCAACAGGCCACGGGCGCGCTTGCCGTCGGCGTTGAGCCAGAACTTGGTGCCCACCTGCTGGGACATCACGAAATAGTTGGTGAAGCAGTCCGACAGCGTTTCGCCGTCAAGGTCGACGATGCCCTGGTAACGCTGGCCTTCCGTCGGGTCGACCGTAATGGCCAATACACCATTGGCCATCAGGTCGCTGAGCGTGGCGTCCGGAGCGATCCGGTCGGCCTCATAACGAGCCAGTCCACGGATCTCACGCTCGCTGGAGCACTCGATCATCAGCATCGGCACCGGTCCTTCGGAGCGGGCCTGCAGGATCAGCAAGCCGTCGAATTTCATGGTGCCGACCAGCAGCGCGGCGGCCGCCATCAGCTCACCAAGCAGCTGTGCGACCGGCTCCGGATAGGGGTGCTTGGCAAGGACTTCGGCATAGCTGCGCTCCAACGAGACCATCTCGCCGCGGGCGTCGCTCTCGTCGAAAATGAAGCGTTGGGTGAAGTCGGTATCCGGTAAATCAGTCATAGGTCTGGTATCTGAATTGATGACAAATTGGTTACAGCGTTTATAAAATTAAACGCTTTAGCACCATTCTGGTGCGGTTTTCTCTTGGAAACAGAGAACTTAATAGAGCGAAGAGGGACAGTTTATGAACAATCCGGGTTTGTTCCAAGCCAAGTGGAACCTCCGGCGATGGGCTCTTTGCAATCTACTCGCTATCGGACTGCTGTGTTTTTGGCTGTGGCCCACGGGGCAGATGCTGTGTGTGATTTTCGACGAGTGGCTGTTTCATCTGCTCAACGACCCGCTGGCGACCAATGCAACATGGCTGCATCTGTGGGCTGTCGCCAGTTTGCGGCCGTTTGACGCGGTGGTCGGGGTGATTCTGCTGACCCTGCTGATTCGCGGCGACTGGGTATTCAAGGCCGTGCAGGTGCGCCAGGGGCTGTTAGGTTTTGTCGGCATTTTGTTGCTGCTGTTGTTCATTCGCATGCTGTTTTCCAAGCTGGCCGCGCAGATGGGCTGGCAACACAGCAGCCCCTCGATGGTGATCGGTGGGGCGGTGCAGATGAGTGACTTTTTCCCTGGCCTGGAAAAGACCTGGGAGCTGAAGGACCGTTCGAGCCAGAGCTTTCCGGGGGATCATGCGTCGGTGCTGTTGATCTGGGGAATGTTCATGACGGTATTTGCCCGGCGTGTCGGCCAGGTGCTGGTGATCTGGGGGCTGGCAGTGTTGTTCATGATGCCGCGCCTGGTGGCAGGCGCGCATTGGGGCCAGGACGATTACATCGGCGGGGTGCTGCTGGCGCTGTTGGCGTTGGGTTGGGGGTATTACACGCCGTTTGCGGCGGTGGTGTCGGGGGCGCTGCTGAGGGTGACGACGCCGATCTTCGAGTTACTCGGCAAGTTGCCGGTGATCGGACAATTGAGCATCGTGCGCACAGCCCCTTAACGCCCCCTCCCACAGGGGGATCTGCGCGATCAGTCATCATTGCCACTGCCGCGAAACTTGAACAGATCGCGGCGCTGCTTCTTGCTTGGCTTGCCATCGGTGGTCAGACCTGAAGCCCCCGCCTTGCGCATCGCCGCCGCATTTTCGCGCTTGGCGATGCTGGCTTCGGTCTCGGTGTACAACGCCTGCGCTTCAGGTGCGCCCCGGCGCACGATGGACAGCGCCTGGACCACAATGGTCTTTTCGTCGAAACCGGTACGAATCTGCAACTCGTCGCCGATGCGCGGCTCCTTGCCCGGTTTGCAGCGCTCACCGCGATGATGCACCTTGCCACTCTCAATGGCGGCCTTCGCCAGGGCACGCGTCTTGTAGAAACGCGCGGCCCACAACCACTTGTCCAACCGGACCTTTTCTTCCTCTTCCTGCTTTTGAGCCACTTGAATTCCTCGCTCTGAAAAATGTCGCAACTTTACCGTTGAAACCCTTCGACGCATAAACCCCAAGGCTCACCTAAGATACGCCAGGTAGCATTCTGTTTTCGCGAGGACATGCCGTGACCGACTTTCCGATTTCACTGACCTCGCCAAACCAGCGATGCGTGGGATGCCAGCAAAGCGAGCCCCTGGGGTTCGATTTTGCTTTCGCCTACCAGCCCATCGTAGACCTTCGTGACCATTCGATCTTCGCCAACGAAGCCTTGGTGCGCGGTGTCAACGGTGAAGGGGCGCTGTCGGTGCTCGATCAAATCACCGAAGCCAATCGTTACCGCTTCGACCAGCGCTGCCGTACCCAGGCGATCGCCGGCGCTGCGGCATTGGGGATGCAGACCTACCTTTCGATCAATTTCATGCCCAATGCTGTCTACCGTCCGGAGCTGTGTATCCGCAGCACGCTGGAGGCGGCCCGTGCACATAATTTCCCAGTGGACCGGCTGATTTTCGAGACCCTCGAAAGCGAGCATGTAGATAACTATCGCCATTTGACGAATATTCTGCGTGAATACCGCGAATTCGGTTTCAAGACCGCCATCGATGATTTCGGCGCGGGCTATTCGGGGCTGAATCTGTTGGCCGATTTCCAACCTGACCTGATCAAACTCGATATGGCGCTGATTCGCGATGTCGACCAGGACCGTGTCCGTCAGGTGATCGTCCGGGGGATTGTCACAATCTGTGAGCAGTTGGGCGTTACTGTCATTGCCGAAGGCGTCGAAACGGCCGGCGAGCGAGACTTTCTGTCCGGCTGTGGAATATTTCTGATGCAGGGTTACTGGTTCGCCAAGCCCGCATTCAATGCCCTGGCCAAGGTATCACCTCAGGCCTGGGCGAACTGATCGGTTACCCATATTGAAGACATTTGACCATTTGACCGTTGTGGGTCTGCGTGAGTGGGTGGCACTTCCCGACCTGGGAGTGGCAGGCCTGCGCGCGAAGATCGACACCGGTGCCAGCACCTCCAGTCTGCACGCCACCGATATCGAGCCCTTTGAGCGCGACGGTGAAAAGTGGGTGCGCTTTACCGCACACCTGGGCAGCGTGGTGCAGCTGCGTCATCGCCGCTGCGAAGCCCCACTGGTGACAATGAAAACCATCAAGAGCTCCAACGGCCATGCGCAGGTGCGCTATGTGATCAGCACCACCCTGGCGCTGGGGGATGGGGTATGGCGGGTGGAATTCACCCTCGCCTGCCGCAAGGCCATGCGTTACCGCTTATTGCTGGGCTCCAAGGCGTTGATTGACGGCCAGTTGGTAGTCAATCCCGGCCTCAAGTACGTTCAAGACAAGCCGGTGTTCCCGGTCTCTACTATTTCTGCCCCAGGTGCTGCATGAAGATTGCTGTGCTGTCGCGAAACCCGCGTCTGTATTCCACCCGCCGCCTGGTCGAGGCCGGCACCGAACGTGGCCACGAAATGGTGGTGATCGACACGTTGCGTGCCTACATGAACATTGCCAGCCACAAGCCGCAGATCCATTACCGCGGTAAGCCGCTGGAGGGCTTTGATGCGGTGATTCCGCGTATCGGCGCTTCGGTGACGTTTTATGGCTGCGCGGTGCTGCGCCAGTTTGAAATGATGGGGGTGTTCCCCCTGAATGAATCGGTCGCCATTGCGCGCTCGCGAGACAAGCTGCGTTCGCTGCAATTGCTGTCGCGTCGAGGCATCGGCCTGCCGGTCACCGGTTTCGCCCACTCCCCCGACGACATCCCCGACCTGATCGAAATGGTCAATGGCGCGCCCTTGGTGATCAAAGTGCTGGAAGGCACCCAGGGTATCGGTGTGGTGCTGTGTGAAACCGCGACGGCCGCCGAGTCGGTAATCGAGGCGTTCATGGGCCTCAAGCAGAACATCATGGTGCAGGAATACATCAAGGAAGCCGGGGGTGCGGATATTCGCTGCTTCGTGGTGGGCGACAAGGTGATTGCGGCGATGAAGCGTCAGGCCAAGCCTGGCGAGTTTCGCTCCAACCTGCACCGCGGCGGCAGTGCCAGCCTGATCAAGATCACCCCGGAAGAACGCATGACCGCGCTGCGGGCGGCCAAGGTCATGGGGCTGGCCGTGGCGGGTGTGGATATCCTGCGGTCAAACCACGGGCCGCTGGTGATGGAGGTGAATTCATCACCGGGCCTGGAAGGGATCGAGACCACCACGGGCAAGGATGTGGCGGGGATCATCATTCAGCATCTGGAGAAGAATGGTGGGCCGAATATGACCCGGACCAAAGGCAAGGGCTAGAAAAGCAGTGGGTAGCCTCAAGCTGTAAGCTGCAAGAAAGGGCAAAAGTGACATACCTTTCTCTTGCAGCTTTAAGCTTGCGGCTTGCAGCTGTTCCTAGACCGCGTCTCTAGGCAGCATCAAGCCTAACGGCAAGCGCACCCGCGCCTCCAGACCACCGCCCTCGCGGTTGCGCAGTTCGACATTGCCGCCATGCATCGAAGCAATCCGCCGCACAATCGCCAGCCCCAGGCCGGTGCCTTTGCCACCCCGCGCACGATCACCACGGGTGAACGGGTTGAAAATGCCTTCCAGCTCGGCCGGATCAATCCCCGCGCCACGGTCCATCACACTCAACACCACATAAGGTGCCGCATTGTCGCCGGATACATACGCCGCCACTTCCACATCGGAGCCGGCATGGTGCAAGGCGTTGCCAATCAGGTTGTTCAGCAGGCGCTTCATCGAGATCCGACGCAACGCAAACGGCTGAATCGGCTCAAGACGCATACGTACCTGTTCGCTACTCTGGTTGTAAGGCGCTACCACTTCACGCACCAGGTCGGTCAGGTCGACTTCTTCCACTACTTCGTCACGGCCATCGCGGATAAACGCCAGGAACTGGTCGAGAATCGCGTCCATGTCCTCGATATCGCGGACCATGTCGTCGGTCAGGTCGGTATGGTTGTCCATCAACTCCAATGACAGGCGCAAACGCGTCAATGGCGTACGCAGGTCATGGGACACGCCCGCCAGCATCAGCTCGCGTTCGCGCCCGGCCTGTTCGACGTCTTCCGCCATCTGGTTGAACGCGCCATACACCTCGGTCATCTCACTGGGCGTATCACTGACCGGCAGGCGCACGCTGCGCCCCTGGCCCAGCTGGCGCGCGGCAAACACCAGGCGTTTGAGCGGCTGGTTGAGCTGACGCACGAAAATCCAGGCGGAGGCCGTCGAGAGCAAGCCGATCGCCAGGAACCAGCCCAGCACGTTCCAGATCTTCTGCCCCCGCAACGGATGCGGATACAACGGCACCTTGATCCAGGCATCCCCCAGGCTCGGTGCCCTCACCCAGAGCGCGGGCGAAACATGCATGCGCAATCGCACCTCGGTATCCTCGCCCAGCTCGGCCTGCATCTGGCGCTGGTAAATCTCGCTGTAGGGCCAGTGCTGCTCGCCTTCGGGGACGCCGGCGCCGTCGACCCGGGTCAACGTCGACGCCTTGGCCACCTTTTCGCGGTTCTCGGGGTCTACGGCCCAATAACCACGCAACGTCAACGCGACACCATGGCTGTATTGCCGATCCACCAGCACGTCCTCGTTCATCAATAGATAAACCAGTGTGAGTGCCTTGGAAAACAGAACGACGATCAACACCAGCCAAAGGGTGCGCGAGAAGAAACTTTGAGGGAACCACAGCGGGGTTTTCATAGATGACAGCTGGACACCTTGCAGGAACGAGCGGTGCTCGCAGAATTGCAGACGCCGGGCATCGCGTCGACCCTTATAAAGTCAAACGCGAAAATGCCCGCCTCGGCAAATCATTGGTCACTTGGTTGCGGTGCCATCCGGCACAAACACATACCCCACGCCCCATACCGTCTGGATATACCGTGGCTTGGACGGGTCCGGCTCGATCATCCGGCGCAGACGGGAAATCTGCACGTCGATGGAGCGCTCCAGGGCGTCCCACTCGCGGCCACGGGCCAGATTCATCAGCTTGTCGCGGGTCAGCGGCTGGCGGGCGTTCATCACCAGGGCCTTGAGCACGGCAAATTCGCCGGTGGTGAGCATATGCACTTCGTCGCCACGTTTAAGCTCACGAGTTGCCAACGACAACTCGTAGTCGCCAAAGGTAACGCTTTCGTCTTCGCTGCCAGGTGCACCGGGAACCGGTGGTGCCTGGCGACGCAATACGGCCTTGACCCGCGCCATCAGCTCATCCGGATTGAATGGCTTGGCCAGATAGTCATCGGCGCCCAGTTCAAGGCCCTTGATACGGCTCAGCTCATCGCCCTTGGCGGTGAGCATGATGATCGGGATCTGGTTGTTCGCGCCGCGCAGACGCTTGCAGGCCGTAAGGCCGTCTTCGCCGGGCAGCATCAGGTCGAGCACGACCAGGTTGAATACTTCACGCCCCAGCAGGCGGTCCATCTGCTCGGTGTTCGGCACCGCGCGGGCACGGTAGCCTTTGGAATTGAAGAAACGCTCCAACAGGCTGCTCAGCCCCGGATCGTCATCAACGATGAGAATTTTTTCGCCTTCAGCAGTTTGTGCAGTGCTGCTCATTGGATGCTCCTCTTATCTCGGCGCGCATTATGGCCTAGCTGCCGTTATACGCACCGTGTGCATTGTTAGCAGATTTTTCCTCCACTGCCAGCGAACCCGCGCCCTACAACCCTGCGTGCAGTAGCCCTCAAGGACAGAACGCTGGTTATAATGCGGCGCCTTCGTGCAGGGCAACGTCAGATCGTTACCGTTTACTGCCGGGCTTTTTTTACCCGCTTGTCGTGATTTTTTCGATTTCGAGGGTCAATAGGCTGCCTCTTGACCCAGGTAGCGGCGCCAGTCGGGCCGCTCAACCAGCCGCGCAAGGCCTTGTTTTCCGGGCTTGCGAGCTGCTTTTCAGAATTTCAGGTGGTTTTATGGACAGCATCAACAGCCG
This sequence comes from Pseudomonas lactucae, assembly GCF_036688725.1. Classification (NCBI taxonomy): domain Bacteria; kingdom Pseudomonadati; phylum Pseudomonadota; class Gammaproteobacteria; order Pseudomonadales; family Pseudomonadaceae; genus Pseudomonas; species Pseudomonas lactucae. The sequence continues at coordinate 65,478 of NZ_JAQQPT010000023.1, forward strand.
CATCGCCGAGGAACTCGGCGTACGCCCACAACAGGTCGAAGCGGCCGTCGCTCTACTGGATGAAGGCTCCACGGTGCCCTTCATCGCCCGTTACCGTAAAGAAGTGACCGGCAGCCTCGACGACACCCAACTGCGTCACCTGGAAGAGCGCCTGCGCTACCTGCGAGAACTCGACGAACGGCGCATCAGCATCCTGGCCAGCATCGAGGAACAGGGCAAGCTGACCCCGCAACTCGAGCGCGACATCAAGCTTGCCGACACCAAGACCCGCCTCGAAGACCTCTACCTGCCGTACAAACAAAAGCGCCGCACCAAAGGCCAGATCGCCCTCGAAGCCGGCCTGGGCGAGCTGGCCGACGGGCTGTTCAACGACCCGTCGTTGACCCCGGAAGCCGAAGCCGCGCGTTTTGTCGATGCCGAAAAAGGCATCGCCGACGTCAAGGCCGCCCTCGAGGGCGCCAAGTACATCCTCATGGAGCGCTTCGCCGAAAACGCCAGCCTCCTGGAAAAACTGCGCACATACCTCAAGCAGGAAGCCATCCTCAGCGCCCGCGTCATCGCCGGCAAAGAGGAAGAAGGCGCCAAGTTCCGCGATTACTTCGAACACGACGAACCGCTGAAAAGTATGCCATCGCACCGCGCGCTGGCGATTTTCCGCGGCCGCAACGAAGGCATTCTCAGCTCTTCGCTGAAAGTCGGCGACGAGTTGCCGGGCACCATGCACCCGTGCGAAGGCATGATCGGTCAACAATTCGGCATCCAGAATCAGAACCGTCCTGCGGACAAGTGGCTCGGCGAAGTCGTGCGCTGGACCTGGAAGGTCAAGCTCTACACCCACCTGGAAACCGACCTGCTCGGTGAGCTGCGCGACGGCGCCGAAACCGAAGCGATCAACGTGTTCGCCCACAACCTGCACGACCTGCTGCTGGCCGCCCCGGCCGGCCCGCGCGCCACCCTGGGTCTCGACCCGGGCCTGCGCACCGGCTGCAAGGTCGCCGTGGTCGACGCCACCGGCAAGCTGCTGGACCACGCCACCGTGTACCCGCATGTGCCACATAACAAGTGGGACCAGACCCTCGCCATCCTGGCCGCGCTGTGCGCCAAGCATTCGGTGGACCTGATCGCCATCGGCAACGGCACTGCCAGCCGTGAAACCGACAAGCTGGCCGCCGAGCTGATCAAAAAATACCCAGCGATGAAAATGACCAAAGTCATGGTCTCCGAGGCCGGCGCTTCGGTGTACTCGGCGTCGGAGCTGGCGTCCAAGGAATTCCCGGACCTTGACGTCTCTATCCGTGGTGCGGTGTCCATCGCCCGCCGCCTGCAGGACCCGCTGGCAGAGCTGGTGAAAATCGACCCCAAATCCATCGGCGTCGGCCAGTACCAGCACGATGTGTCGCAGTTGAAACTGGCGCGCGGCCTGGATGCCGTGGTCGAAGACTGTGTGAACGCCGTCGGCGTGGACGTCAACACCGCCAGCGTGGCGTTGCTGGCGCGGATCTCCGGCCTCAACGCCACGCTGGCGCAGAACATCGTGACCCACCGTGACGAAAACGGCGCCTTCAAAACCCGCGCCGCGCTGAAAAAAGTTGCGCGCCTGGGCGAGAAAACCTTCGAACAAGCCGCCGGTTTCCTACGCGTCATGAACGGCGATAACCCGCTGGACTCTTCGGCCGTCCACCCGGAAGCCTACCCGCTGGTGCAACGCATCGCCGCCGAGACCGACCGCGATATTCGCTCGCTGATCGGCGACGCCGCCTTCCTCAAGCGCCTGGACCCGAAGAAGTACACCGACGAAACCTTCGGCGTGCCGACCATCACCGACATCCTGCAAGAGCTGGAAAAACCCGGTCGCGACCCTCGCCCCGAATTCAAGACCGCCGAGTTCCAGGACGGCGTCGAAGACCTGAAGGATTTGCAGCCGGGCATGATCCTCGAAGGCGTGGTGACCAACGTGACCAACTTCGGCGCCTTTGTGGATATCGGCGTGCATCAGGACGGTTTGGTGCATATCTCCGCGCTTTCGGAGAAGTTCATCAAAGACCCGCGCGAAGCGGTGAAAGCCGGTGACGTGGTCAAGGTCAAGGTCATGGAAGTCGATATCCCGCGCAAGCGCGTCGGCCTGTCGATGCGCATGAGCGACGAGCCCGGCGAGAAAATCGACGGTGCCCGTGGCGCACGCCCTGGCTCCGCACCGCGTCAGTCGCAGAACAACGCACCGCGCAAGGAAACCGCGACCGCAGCGCCAAGCAACAATGCCATGGCCTCGCTGTTCGCCAACGCCAAGCAATTGAAGAAACGCTGATGGAAATGCCCGCCGGGTTGACCCAGAGCGCGTTCAGCGAACTGATCGGCTGCCGCCTGCAACGCCTGGAAGACGGCGTTGCCGAGGTGGCCCTGACCCTGGAGCCGCACCTGCGCAACCGCGCGGGCAAGCTGCATGGCGGGGCTATTTTCAGTCTGGTCGATATCACCATGGGCCTGGCCTGTTCCAGTGCCCATGGCTTTGACCAGCAGAGCGCGACCATCGAATGCAAGATCAACTACATCCGCGCCGTCGAAGACGGTGACGTACTGTGCACCAGCCGGGTGATTCACGCCGGCAGGCGCACCCTGGTGGTCGAAGCCGATGTGTATCAGGACGAAAGACTTGTCGCAAAAGCGCAGGGCACGTTCGCTGTCCTATAGCTCCCCACCCTTGATTTGAGTTAATTTCGGCGCTGCGATAACAGCGTCGGAATTTTCCTGCTGTGCTGTAGCCCAATTCATGGAATGAAGTAGGCTTATTAGTAGCGGGTCAAATCGACTCAAAACCAGGCGATCACGCCAGTTTTAACTTCACCCTTGTAGACCGTCCTGCCCACCCCCATATTGGGGCGACTGACGCGTGAAGGAATCCAACTTGAGCGAACTTCTCAACCGCCGCCTGGCCCTGCTCGGCAAGCGCGAACACCTCTCCCTGCTAGAGCACTGCCTGCACGGCATCGAGCGTGAATGCCTGCGCGTCACCGGTGAGGGTCGCCTGGCACAAACGCCGCATCCCGAAGCCCTGGGCGCCGCGTTGACCAACGAATTGATCACCACCGACTACTCCGAATCGCTGCTGGAGTTCATTACCCCGGCCCTGCCCAACCCGGCCGATACCCTGAGCAGCCTGGACAAGATCCACCGTTTTGCCTATTCCAAGCTCGGCAGCGAATACCTGTGGAGCCCGTCGATGCCATGCCCGTTGCCGGCCGAGGAAGATATTCCGATTGCCTACTACGGCACCTCCAATATCGGCCAGCTCAAGTACGTGTACCGCAAGGGCCTGGCCCTGCGATACGGCAAGACCATGCAGTGCATCGCCGGCATCCACTACAACTTTTCCCTGCCGGAAACGCTGTGGCCGTTGCTCAAGGAGACTGAAGGATTTGTCGGCACCGACCGCGATTACCAGTCCAACGCCTATATCGCGCTGATCCGCAATTTCCGCCGCTACAGCTGGCTGCTGATGTACCTGTTCGGTGCCTCACCGGCGCTGGACGCGGGGTTCCTGCGCGGTCGCTCGCACCAGTTGGAAGTCCTCGACGCAGACACCCTGTACCTGCCCTACGCCACCAGCTTGCGTATGAGCGACCTGGGTTATCAAAGCAACGCCCAGGCCGGCCTGACGCCTTGCTACAACGACCTGGCGAGCTACACCGACAGCCTGCGCGAAGCGGTGGCAACGCCCTACGCGCCCTACGTCGAAGTCGGCACGCACAAGGACGGTGAGTGGGTGCAGCTCAACACCAACATCCTGCAGATCGAAAACGAGTACTACTCCAACATCCGCCCCAAGCGCGTGACCTACACCGGCGAACGGCCGATCCAGGCGCTGATGGCCCGCGGCATTCAGTACATCGAAGTGCGCTGCCTGGACATCAACCCGTTCCTGCCGATGGGCATCGACCTGCCGGAGTCGCGTTTCCTCGATGCGTTCCTGCTGTACTGCGCTCTGAATGACAGCCCGCTGTTCGCCAATAACGAATGCGGTAACGCCACGTCCAACTTCCTCAGCGTGGTCAAGGAAGGTCGGCGTCCGGGCCTGGAGTTGCAGCGTGACGGTGCGTCGGTGGACATGAAGGCCTGGGCCACCGAGCTGCTGGAGAAGATCGCACCGTTGGCCGCGCTGCTTGACCAGAGCCATGGCATCGGCGAACACAGCCAGGCGCTGGACGCCCAGTTGGCCAAGGTCCAGGACCCGTCCTTGACCCCGTCGGCCCAGGTGTTGGCGGCGATGGCCGAGCGTAAGGAGAGTTTTGCGCAGTTCTCCCTGCATCAGAGCCAGCTGCACGCCGAGCATTTCCGCAAGGAGCCGCTGGCGGCCGAAGAGCAGGCACGCTTTGAAGAACTGGCGCGCGCGTCGCTGGCGCAGCAGGCGGAGCTGGAGCAAAACGAAGTAGGCGATTTCGATGTGTTTGTCGGGTCGTACCAGGCGAGCATTCTGGCCATCAGCAACTAAGGACCTACACGGTCTCCTATGGGAGGGGGCTTGCTCCCGATAGCAGAGTGTCCGTCACCCAATCAGTGACTGAACCACCTATATCGGGAGCAAGCCCCCCCCCACATTTAATCCTCCATCAGGCTCAAGATTTGCTTCAACCTTTCGCCCATAAGCTAATTCGAAAAAGTTATTTATTTTCGAATTCTTAGATCATTTAGTCTCCTCGCATGCCGACCCTCGGCCGCACGATTGAGGAGCTTCCCCTTGAAACTGTTAACCCCTCTGCGCCTCTTGGCCGCATTGTCCCTGGCCGGTGCCAGCCTGTTTGCCCAGGCAGCGGATGTGACCATCGCTTACCAGACCACCGTAGACCCGGCCAAAGTCGCCCAGGCCGACGGCGCGTACGAAAAAGCCACTGACGCCAAGATCGACTGGCGCAAATTCGACAACGGCGCCGACATCATCGCCGCCATTGCTTCCGGCGATGTGCAGATCGGCTACCTCGGTTCCAGCCCGTTGACCGCCGCCATCACCCGCAAGGTGCCGGTGGAGACGTTCCTCGTCGCCACCCAGATCGGCGGTGCCGAGGCTCTGGTAGCGCGCGACGGTTCGGGGATCAACAGCCCTCAGGACCTGATCGGCAAAAAAATCGCCGTGCCCTTCGTGTCCACCGGACACTACAGCCTGCTGGCCGCATTGAAGCACTGGAACATCGACCCTTCGAAAGTCACCATCCTCAACCTCGCGCCGCCGGCGATCATCGCCGCCTGGAAGCGCGGTGATATCGACGCCACCTACGTGTGGGACCCGGCCCTGGGCGTGGCCAAGGAAAACGGCAAGGTGCTAATCACCTCTGGCGAGCTGGCCAAGTTCGGTGCGCCGACCTTCGACGCGTGGATCGTGCGTAAAGACTTTGCCGAGAAACATCCGGAGATCGTCACGGCCTTCGCCAAGGTCACTCTGGATGCCTACGCCCAATACCGCAAAGACCCACAAACCTGGCTCGCCGACAAAAGCAACGTCGACAAACTGGTGAAGCTCTCCGGCGCCAAGGCCAGTGATATACCGCTGCTGCTGCAAGGCAATGTCTACCCGCTGGCCACTGACCAGGTGACCCTGCTGGGCGCACCCACCACCAAGGCCGTGACCGACACGGCTGCGTTCCTCAAGGAACAAGGCAAAGTCGACGCCGTGCTGCCGGACTACGCCCCTTACGTCAGCGCCAAGTTCATCACTCACTGATTCAGGAGTTCATCGCGATGGCCTTGCTACAACTGGAGCGCATCAGCGCACAGTACCCAGGCGCCCCGGAACCGGTACTGGCGGATATTTCACTCGAACTTGGGCCCCGGCAATTGCTGGTCGCCCTCGGCCCGTCCGGCAGCGGCAAGACCTCGCTATTGAATCTGATTGCCGGTTTTGTCGAACCCTGCGCCGGGCGCATCACCCTCGATGGCGTGCCGGTCAAGGGCCCGAGCGCCGAGCGTGGCGTGGTGTTCCAGGACGACGCATTGCTGCCCTGGCAGGACGTCCTGGCCAACGTCGGTTTCGGCCTGGAACTGGCAGGCGTGCCCAAGGCGCAGCGGGAAGTACGCGCACGGGAAATGCTCGCCCTGGTGGACCTGGCCGGCTTCGACAACCGCCGTGTCTGGCAGCTTTCGGGCGGCCAGAAACAACGTGTCGGCCTGGCCCGCGCCCTGGCGGCCGACCCGCGCGTATTGCTGATGGACGAACCCTTCGGCGCCCTCGATGCGTTCACCCGCGAGCAGATGCAGGAATTGCTACTGCAAGTCTGGCGACGCACGGCCAAGCCGGTATTGCTGATTACCCATGACATCGAAGAGGCCGTGTTCCTCGCCACCGAGCTGATCCTGCTGGCGCCCAACCCCGGCCAGATCGTCGAGCGCCTGCAGCTGGACTTCGGTCAACGCTACGCGGCCGGTGAGTCGGCGCGGGCGATCAAGTCCGACCCGCGCTTTATCGAAACCCGCGAACACGTACTGGGCAAGGTGTTCTCGCAACGGCAGGTGTCCGCATGAGCAGCTATGAACTCCCCGCCACTGCCGTCAAGCCGGCGGCGCGCACAGTCATTCCCGTACGGCGCAGCCTGAGCACACGCTGGATCAGCGTGTTGACCCTGGTCGTGTTATTGGCGATATGGTGGGCCGTGACCGCCACCGGTTTGATCGAACCCCTGTTCCTGCCACCGCCGTCTGCCGTGCTGCAAAAAGGCTGGCTGCTGGCGACCACCGGTTATATGGACTCAACCTTGTGGCAGCACCTCGGCGCGAGCCTCAGCCGGATCGGCCTGGGTTTGGGCTTTGCGGTACTCACCGCGGTACCGGTGGGGATTGCCATCGGCTCCAACCGCATCGCCCGCGGCATTCTCGACCCGTTGATCGAGTTCTACCGGCCGATTCCACCGCTGGCCTATCTGCCATTGATCGTGATCTGGTGCGGCATCGGCGAGCTGTCCAAGGTACTGCTGATTTACCTGGCGATTTTTGCGCCAATCGCCATCGCCACCGCGACCGGCGTGCGCACCGTCGACCCGGCCAAACTGCGTGCGGCGCAATCGCTGGGCGCGAGCCGAGCCCAGTTGATTCGCCACGTGATCCTGCCCAGCGCCCTGCCCGACATCCTCACCGGTGTGCGCATCGGCCTGGGGGTGGGCTGGTCGACACTGGTGGCCGCCGAACTGATCGCCGCCACCAGCGGCCTGGGCTTCATGGTGCAGTCGGCGGCGCAGTTCCTGGTCACCGACGTGGTGGTGCTGGGGATTCTGGTGATCGCCCTGATCGCCTTCGCCATGGAAATGGGCCTGCGCGCCCTGCAGCGTAAACTGGTGCCCTGGCATGGCCAGGCACATTGAGTGATGGACATTAAATGACCCGCCTGACCGTTACGCCATTAAGCACCGCCCTGGGCGCCCAGATCAGTGGCGTCGATATCACCCAGCCGCTCAGTGTCGAACACCGCGATGCCATTGAGCAGGCGTTGCTCAGCCACTCGGTGCTGTTCTTTCGCGACCAAGCCATCACGCCGCAGCAACAGGCGCGATTCGCCGCGAATTTCGGCGACCTGCACATCCACCCGATCTACCCCAACGTGCCGGAACAGCCCGAAGTACTGATCCTCGACACCGCCGTCACCGATGTACGCGACAACGCCGTGTGGCACACCGACGTGACCTTCCTGCCAACCCCGGCGCTCGGCGCGGTGCTCAGCGCCAAGCTGCTGCCGGCGTTCGGCGGCGATACGCTGTGGGCCAGTGGCATTGCGGCGTATGAGGCGTTGTCCGAGCCGTTGAAGCGTTTGCTCGATGGGTTGACGGCTACCCACGACTTCACCAAATCCTTCCCGCTGGAACGCTTCGGCAACACTGCCGAAGACCTGCTGCGTTGGGAAGAAACCCGCAGTAAAAACCCGCCATTGTCACACCCGGTGGTGCGTACGCATCCGGTGAGCGGGCGTAAGTCGCTGTTTGTCAGTGAAGGGTTTACTACCAAAATCAATGAGCTTGAACCGGCGGAAAGTGAAGCGATTCTCAAGCTGCTGTTCGCCCACGCGACGCGCCCGGAATTCACCATCCGCTGGCGCTGGCAGGAGAACGACGTGGCGTTCTGGGATAACCGCGTGACCCAGCATTACGCGGTGGACGATTACCGGCCGCAGCGGCGGGTGATGCATCGGGCGACGATTCTTGGGGATGTACCGTTCTGACGATCCGATAAGCGGGCTCGCGGCACTCGAAAAGAAGCCGCTATGCTATCAATGATTTCATTGAGAGCAGGAGGGCATTCACATGGCGAGCCTTACCATTCGTAATTTAGATGACGGTATCAAAGAGCTTCTGCGCATTGAAGCAGCCCACAATGGGCATTCCATGGAAGAAGAGGCTCGTATTATTTTGCGCAAATCACTCGTGAGCGTCGGTAAAGGCCGGGGGTTGGGCAGTAGGATTCAAGCACGCTTTGCACAGGCGGGAGGGCTGGATGTGGACTTGCCGGCACGTAATTCCCCCATCAGGACGGTGGAGTTCGATGAATGATCGTACTCGACACCAATGTCTTATCTGAATTGATGCGACCCGAGCCGGCAGCAGCGGTGCTTCGTTGGATTGACAGCCATGCCGCCGAAGATTTGTTCACCAGTTCAATTACGATGGCAGAGATTCTTCATGGCATTGAGCGGTTGCCCGACGGGAAGCGTAAGCACAGCCTACATAATCATGCATTAGCAATGTTTGAAGACGACTTTGCCGATCGCATCCTTGCGTTCGATGCTTACGCAGCCGTCCACTACTCAAAGCTAGTGACCGCTCGCGAACAATCTGGAAAGCCCGTTGGACTCGCAGACGCTCAGATAGCCGCAATCTGTCGTGCCCAGAAGGCAAAACTCGCAACAAGGAACGTTAAGGACTTTGAAGGCACAGCGGTGGATATCATCAATCCCTGGACGGCAGCAATGGCTAGTTAACCGCGTGCCGACATAGCTCCCCTGCCAGCAATCAAATGTGGCAGGGACTTCTCCCTCCCACATTGACCCAGTGCTATCAGGTTATTCAGCGGTCGATGGCTTTTCCCACAGGTTAATCCCGCCTTCCTGCGCAAACCGATCGATCTCCGCCAGTTCTTCGGCACTGAAGCTCAGGTTCTTCAACGCCCCGACGTTCTCGATAATCTGCTCCGGCCGACTCGCACCGATCAGCGCGCTGGTCACCCGTGGGTCACGCAGCGTCCACGCCAGCGCCAATTGCGCCAGGCTCTGGCCACGGCGCTGGGCGATTTCGTTCAGCGCGCGCACGTGGGCGATGTTGGTTTCAGACAGGTGCCTGGCCTGCAACGAACCGCCGCCCGGGCGGTTGACCCGTGCGTCGGCCGGCACGCCGTTGAGGTATTTGTCGGTCAACAAACCCTGGGCCAGCGGTGTGAATGCGATCACTCCGGCGCCCAGCTCCTCGGTGGTGTCGAGCAGGTCTTTTTCCACCCAACGGTTGAGCAGGTTGTAGGCCGGTTGGTGGATCAGCAACGGTACTTTCCATTCCTTGAGCAGCGCCGCCATTTCACGGGTTTTTACTCCGGAATACGAAGAGATGCCGATGTACAACGCCTTGCCCTGTTGCACGGCGGTGGCAAGGGCGCTGGCGGTTTCTTCCAGGGGCGTGTCGGCATCAAAACGGTGGGAGTAGAAGATATCCACATAGTCGACGCCCAGACGCTGCAGGCTCTGGTCCAGGCTTGCCAGCACGTATTTGCGTGAGCCGCCGCCCTGGCCGTAAGGCCCCGGCCACATGTCCCAGCCAGCCTTGCTGGAGATGATCAATTCGTCGCGGTAATGCTTGAAGTCTTCGCGCAGCAAACGACCGAAATTGATCTCGGCGCTGCCGTAGGGTGGGCCGTAGTTGTTGGCCAGGTCGAAGTGGTTGATCCCCAGGTCGAACGCGGTGCGCAGCAGGGCGCGCTGGGTGTCGATCGGCGTGCTGTCGCCAAAGTTGTGCCACAGCCCCAGGGACAGTGCTGGCAGCACCAGTCCACTGCGGCCTACGCGGCGATAAGGGATAGATTCATAGCGGTTTTCGGCAGCAATGTACGTCATCGAATCCTCTCTGGGCTTGGGGCAAATAAGGCCTGGGAATAAGGTTATTCCCAGACCTTTTAACCCGCTGAATCGCTTAAGTCTGCCCCTTCCTTTTACAGCAAAGACCTACTTGAGAGGAACGGTACGACGCACATCCATGAGCCATTTGCTCAACGCACCAAGTGCAGGAACTGCAGGTGACGCTCGTACTGGTCGAGGATGTCGTTGATGATCTGCTCCTTGGTGTAGCCCACCAGGTCGTAGTCCTGGCTGCCTTCGCTCAAGTGCACTTCCGCACGATAATAGCGGCGGTTGTTGATCTCTTTGGAGCCCATGCCGCCACGGGCGAACGACGGCGTGAAGTAACCGCGCATCTGCACTTGGTAGATGAACGGATGCTCCTCGCCATGGCCGATTTCCAGGCTGACACTGTCGTTGGACGGGTCCGGCTGGGTGACCACGCTCAGGCCCTTTTCGACGAACACGGCGGTCACTTCTTCAATCGCCGGGCGCACTGTCGATTCGAGGAAACGATACACCTCATCGCGCGACGGGAAGTGCACCGCCTGGCTCAGGCGCTGGCGCCAGCCGCCCTTGCCTTTGCGCGAGGCCGAGATCGGCGCCAGCGAATGCAACTGCGCGATCTGCTTTTGCGATTCAAGGTAGAAGGCTTTATGCAGGCCCCACATCATCAGCAGCAGGATCAACGAGAACGGCAATGAAGTCAGCACCACCGCCGATTTCAGCGAGTCGATACTGCCGGCAAACAGCAAGGCACTGGTGACCAGCGCGGTCATTGCGCCCCAGAACACGCGCAGCCATTTCGGCCCGTCTTCATCGGCGTTGCCGCCCTTGGACGACAAGGTCGACAGCACAACGGTGCCCGAATCCGCCGAGGTGACGAAGAACACAAAGCTGATAAACACCGTCACCGCGATGACGGTTTTGCTCCAGGGGTAGGTTTCCAGCAGCAGGTAGAGGCTCATCGAGGGATCATCGATAGCCGACTGACCGAGCGCCGCCATGCCGTGGTTGAGCACCTGGTCGATGGCGCTGTTGCCGAAGATCGACATCCACGCCAGGGTGAAGCCCAACGGGATCAGGAGTACGCCGAACACGAATTCGCGGATGGTACGACCACGAGAAATCCGCGCGATGAACAGGCCCACGAACGGCGACCATGCGATCCACCAGGCCCAATAGAACACCGTCCAACCGCCCAGCCAGTCGCTGGGTTTGTCGTAGGCGTACACATCGAAACTCTTGGTCGGCAAGGCGCCGAGGTAGTCGCCGATGTTCTGGATCAAGGTGTTGAGCAAATGCTGGGTGGGCCCGGCGAACAACACGAACAGCAGCAGCGCACAGGCCAGCAGCATGTTGATGTCGGACATCACCCGCACGCCCTTGTCGACGCCGGCCACCGCGACCAGGATCGCCGCGCCCATCATCAGGGTGATCAGGCCGACCTGGATCCACTGGGTGTGGGCGATGCCGAACAGATAGTCCAGCCCCGAGTTGAGGTGCAGCACCCCAAAGCCCATGTCGGCACCCAGACCGAACACCGTGGCGATGATGCCGAAGCCATCCACCGCGTAGCCGATGGGGCCGTTGATGCGCTTGCCGATCAGCGGGTACAGCGCCGAGCGCAACGCCAGCGGCAGGTTATGCCGGTAGGCGAAATACGCCAGGGCCATGCCGACAAACGCAAACACGCCCCAGCCGTGCAGGCCCCAGTGCAGGAACAGGACCTGCATGGCCTGGCGCGCGGCGTCGGCGTTGAGTGGCGCGCCCTGGGGCGGTTGCACCAGGTGCGTCAGCGGCTCGGACACACAGAAGAAAAACAGCGTGATGCTGATCCCGGCGGCGAACAGCATGCCGGCCCAGGACAGGTAACTGAATTCGGGCTCGTCGTGGTCGGCACCGAGTTTTATCTTGCCGTAGCCCGATAACGCGGTGACCACCACGAAGACCAGATACAGGGTCATCGCCAGCATGTAGTACCAGCCGACCGTATTGGCCGCCCAGTTTTGCGCGGCCAGCAGCCAGGCGCCGGCCTGTTGCGGGATAGCGATGACGGTGATGCCGAACAGCAGGATGAAGGTAGCGGCAAAGTAGAAGACCGGCGCATTCATGCGCACCAGGCCGCTGGCAGGGGTGGACGATGCACTCATGAACGATGCACCCCGAGGTTGAAGGATGTGGCTGTAAAAAACGGACTCAGCAAAGGTAAGCCTCCTGTTGTGAGCGGGCAGCGAACCACCGGGTTTAACTTGAACGAACGTTCAAGTTAAACATGAATAGGCAGTTTTGGACTAATCGCAGGGCTGAGCGGTAGACAATTCCTACGCTAGCTCAAGGATTGGTATGACGGGCGGGGGAGGACAATCGTTCAGCGATTGCAGGGAGAAATCCGGTAAAAATCTGCAATGCAATCAACTGTGGAAGGGAGGCTTGCCCCCTCCCACAGGGGATTTGTGCAGGATCCTTACTTCTGCGCCCCATCATCATGCTGCAAATTCGCCTGGGTAATATTCGCCTCGGCCGGCACGCTGCGGGTCAGCCACACATTGCCGCCAATGGTCGAGCCCTTGCCGATGGTGATACGCCCCAGGATCGTCGCCCCGGCATAGATCACCACATCATCCTCGACGATCGGATGCCGCGGATGGCCCTTCTGCAACTGCCCGTCCTCATCCGCCGGGAAGCGCTTGGCGCCCAATGTCACGGCCTGGTAAATGCGCACCCGCTCACCGATGATCGCGGTCTCGCCGATCACCACACCGGTCCCGTGGTCGATGAAAAAGCTCGGGCCGATCTGCGCGCCGGGGTGGATATCGATGCCGGTGGCCGAGTGGGCGATTTCCGCGATGATCCGCGCCAGCAGCGGCAAGCCGGCGCGGTACAGGTGATGGGCCAGGCGATGGTGAATCACCGCCAGGATCCCCGGATAGCACAGCAGCACTTCGTCCACGCTGCGCGCAGCCGGGTCGCCGTGGTAGGCGGCCAATACATCGGTATCCAGCAGGCTGCGCAGCGACGGCAAGGCCAGGGCGAAATCCTGGATCAGGCGGATGGCATGAGCGCCGATCCGGCTGTCGTCCTCGCCACCCTGGCGCGCGGCGTAGCGCAGTTCCAGGCGGGCCTGGGCGAGCAAGGCATTGAGCGCCACATCGAGAGTATGGCCCACGTAGAAGTCTTCACTTTCTTCGCGCAAGTCCACCGGCCCCAGGCGCATCGGGAACAGCGCACCGCACAACGCTTCAAGGATCTGCGCCACCGCTTCACGCGACGGCAACTCCCGGCCGCCGTGCTCGCCACTCAAGCGTCCATTGCGCGTTCGCCACTGGTCACGGGCGCCGCGCAGCTGGCTGACGATGGTCTGTAATTGCCAATGACTGGAACGCTCACTCACGGTTTTCACTCCTGACGAAATGCCCATCACTCTACGGTATCCACCCAGGCCGGCCTTAAGAACCAATGGTGTGATGCTCAGAACCATCGGGCATAAGCGATTGACGGTTGCCCGATGAAAAGTGCCTGCCTATAGTCGCTCCATCCCTTCAACAACCGTGCGTAGCCATGATCAAGCAACAGCTCGACCGCTTTAACCGTCTGGAACTGCTGGGCGGCGCCACTGCCCTGGAAAAACTCGAACGGCTGTCGACCTGGCTGGGCCGGGACATTTACGTCAAGCGCGATGACACTACGCCCCTGGCCATGGGCGGCAACAAGCTGCGCAAACTCGAATACCTGGCGGCCGATGCCATCGCCCAGGGCGCCGACACCCTGGTGACCGCCGGCGCCATCCAGTCCAACCACGTACGCCAGACCGCCGCACTGGCGGCCAAGCTTGGCCTGGGCTGCGCCGCCCTGCTGGAAAACCCCACCGACACCGACGACGCCAACTACCTGCACAACGGCAACCGCCTGCTGCTGGAGTTGTTCGACGCCAAGGTGGAGCTGGTGGAAAACCTCGACAACGTCGACGACCAGCTCAACGCTCTCGCCGATCGCCTGCGCAGCAGCGGCAAGAAGCCTTACCTGGTGCCCATCGGTGGCTCCAATGCCCTCGGTGCATTGGGGTATGTGCGCGCGGGCCTGGAGCTGGCCGCGCAGATCGAAGACAGCGGCCTGGAATTCGCTGCGGTGGTCCTGGCCTCCGGCAGCGCCGGCACCCACAGCGGCCTGGCACTGGCGTTGAGCGAAGCGCTGCCGAATCTGCCAGTGGTGGGCATCACCGTGTCGCGCACCGACGAAGCCCAGCGCCCGAAAGTGCAGGGGCTGGCCGAGCGCACGGCCGAGTTGCTGGGTGTGGATATCCCCGAAGCGTTCAAGGTAATCCTGTGGGACGAATACTTCGGCCCGCGCTATGGCGAACCGAACGCCGGCACCTTGGCCGCGATCAAACTGTTGGCCAGCCAGGAAGGCCTGCTGTTGGACCCGGTCTATACGGGCAAGGCCATGGCCGGTCTGCTGGACGGCATCGGGCGTCAACGCTTTGAAGATGGGCCAATCATTTTCCTGCACACCGGTGGGACGCCGGCGTTGTTTGCTTATGACTCGGTTTTCAAGTGAATAAACGCGGGCTGAATGGACCTTCTTATATTCATAAAAAGAATATGAATTAAGATTTATATTATTTTCAAGTCTTAAAAACCGCCTTTATCATCGCGCCGAAGGCGAAGACGCGCTTCGCGCTTTAAGGCAGGATACGCCTACCGCGTCACCTGCTTCGCTCAACATAAAAACACAGGGGCTCCTCATGACTATTTCCGCATTCCGTCGCACATTGCTGGTTGGCACATTGGGTCTGGCGCTCGGCGCCGGGTGGTTGGGCCAGGCGGTTGCCGGTGAGCAACTGGGCAACATCAAGAAGGCCGGCGAGATCAAGATCGGCCTGGAAGGCACCTACCCGCCGTTCAGCTTCGTCGATGAGAGCGGCAAGCTCAGCGGTTTCGAAGTGGAGTTGTCCGAAGCCCTGGCCAAGGAGCTGGGCGTGAAGGTCAAGCTGCAGGCCACACCATGGGACGGCATCCTCGCGGCCCTGGAATCCAAACGTCTGGACGCGGTGGTCAACCAGGTGACCATTTCTGAAGAGCGCAAGAAGAAGTACGACTTTTCCAAGCCTTACACCGTCTCCGGTATCCAGGCACTGGTGCTGAAGAAAAACGTCGATACCATCAAGACCGCCGATGACCTGGCCGGCAAGAAAGTCGGCGTAGGCCTGGGCACCAACTACGAACAATGGCTCAAGGACAACCAACCCAAAGCCATCATCAAGACCTATAACGATGACCCGACCAAGTTCCAGGACCTGAAAGTCGGCCGTATCGACGCCATCCTGATCGACCGCCTGGCCGCTCTGGAATACGCCAAGAAAGCCCCGGACACCGCGGCTGCCGGCGACGCCTTCTCGCGTCAGGAATCCGGTATCGCCCTGCGCAAAGGCGAGCCTGAGCTGCTGGACGCGGTGAACAAGGCCCTCGACAAGCTGCGCGCCGACGGCACTTTGAAAAAGCTCTCCGAGAAGTACTTCAACGCTGACGTCACTCAATAATGGAAGCAAGTTTCCAACTCGCGCTGGACTCCGCGCCCTTTCTGCTCAAGGGCGCGTATTACACGGTGATCCTGAGCCTGGGCGGGATGTTTTTCGGTTTGCTGCTGGGCTTCGGCCTGGCCTTGATGCGCCTGTCGCGCTTCAAGCTGCTGCGCTTGCCCGCCCGCGTCTACGTGTCGTTCTTTCGCGGCACGCCCTTGCTGGTACAGCTGTTTTTGATCTACTACGGCTTGCCGCAAGTGGGCATCGAGCTGGATCCGATCCCGGCGGCCATGATCGGTTTTTCGCTGAACATGGCCGCCTACGCCTGTGAAATCCTGCGGGCCGCCATCGCCTCCATCGAGCGCGGCCAGTGGGAAGCCGCCGCCAGCATCGGCATGACCCGCGCGCAAACCCTGCGCCGGGCCATCCTGCCGCAGGCCATGCGCACTGCCCTGCCACCGTTGGGCAACAGCTTTATTTCGCTGGTCAAGGACACGGCGCTGGCCGCCACCATCCAGGTGCCCGAGCTGTTTCGCCAGGCGCAACTGGTGTCGGCGCGCACCTTCGAAATTTTCACCATGTATCTGTCCGCCGCCCTGATCTACTGGGTGCTGGCGAGCATCCTGGCGTATTTTCAAAATCGTCTGGAAGACCGGGTCAACCGGCATGACCTGGAGCCTTGAAGCATGATCGTGGTTGAAAAGCTGACCAAACAATTCAACGGTCAGGTGGTGCTCAACGGCATCGACCTTGAGGTCAAGGAAGGCGAAGTCGTCGCCATCATCGGCCCCAGCGGTTCCGGCAAGACCACCTTCCTGCGCTGCCTCAACTTCCTCGAAGAACCCACCAGCGGTCGCATCAAGGTGGGCGACATCCAGATTGACGGCAGCAAACCGCTCAACCAGCAGCAAAGCCTGGTGCGGCGCTTGCGCCAGCATGTGGGCTTTGTGTTCCAGAACTTCAACCTGTTCCCACACCGCACCGCGCTGGAAAACGTCATCGAAGGCCCCACCGTGGTCAAGAAGATGCCACGCGAGGCCGCCCTCGCATTGGGTCGCACCCTGCTGGCCAGGGTTGGCCTGGCGGGTAAGGAAAACGCCTACCCACGACGCCTGTCCGGAGGCCAGCAACAGCGCGTGGCGATCGCCCGTGCATTGGCCATGGAGCCAGAGGTGATTCTGTTCGATGAACCCACCTCGGCGCTGGACCCGGAACTGGTCGGCGAAGTGCTGGCGACCATCCGCAGCCTGGCCGAAGAGAACCGCACCATGGTCATCGTCACCCACGAAATGAGCTTTGCCCGGGACGTGGCCAACCGGGTGATCTTCTTCGACAAGGGCGTGATCGTCGAACAGGGCGAAGCCAAGGCGCTGTTTGCCAACCCCAGGGAAGAACGCACCCGGCAGTTTTTGAGCAAATTCCTCGCCCACTGAAGCGCCTCCGAGTAGCAGCTGTCGAGCCCTGCGAGGCTGCGTCGGCGGTGTGTCAGGCACGCCGCAAACGCAGCCTCGCCAGGGCTCGACAGCTGCTACGGATGTCGTGTCGACAGGCATGCTCCCACACAAGCGCGTTCCTACAGGAAGTCCTCATTCCACACTGTAAAACATCCCGCCATCTGCGTCTGAAACGCCCCGGCCCAGTCAGAACCTTCTGAATCTTCTCCAACTCGCCGTTTAGCCCTTGGCCGCCATTGACGCCCCCGCGCCAACGCTCTTATCTAACGCCCAGAGGATTGGATCCTATCCCGGCTACTCACTGAATCGTTCCTTTCAGCCCCTGCGCGCACCCGCGCCGAAGGGCTGGAACGATGGCTGCTGGCTGCATCAAGGAGATTACTTATGACGCGCACTGAAACCCCGGCGATGCTCACCGCACCGACGCTGCCCCAGGCCCTTCGAAACGGCATCAATGCCCTGGCCGCCACCCAGTTGCAAGTCGACATCGCCCCCTACCCCGGCATGGATGAGGGCGACCTGATCGAGCTGTTCTGGAACAACTGCTTTGCTGCCTCGCGCCGAGTGACCGCGGGCAAAGTCGGCACGGCCACCCACCTGCGCGTGCCGGAAAGCTTTGTGCAGGATGGCCAGGCGCGGATTCACTACCAGGTCATGCAGATAGGCTATGGCCCCGCGCGCTCGGCGGTGACCACGGTGCGGGTCAAGACCAACTACCCGGGCGGCCAACCTGCGGCGTTGTGCGGCGATGAGAACCAGAACCTTGCCCCTG
Source organism: Pseudomonas lactucae (assembly GCF_036688725.1). NCBI lineage: Bacteria > Pseudomonadati > Pseudomonadota > Gammaproteobacteria > Pseudomonadales > Pseudomonadaceae > Pseudomonas > Pseudomonas lactucae. The sequence goes on from NZ_JAQQPT010000023.1 coordinate 83,291, forward strand.
TCGGCCTGCCCGAAACCATCCGCCGTTATGGCGTCAACAGTCGCCAGGTGCAGCGGGGTATCCCGCTGACCATCGGCCCGTACCTGAACATGACGCGCGGCGACGCCATCACATTGCGCTGGGGTGACATACGTATGGACTTGCCCAGGATCCAGGCCAAAGCGGTTGGCATGGCGGTGCAGGTCTGGGTGCCTTCGAGCGTGATTGTCGACGCTGGCGACGACTGCCGGCTGGAGGTGACTTACTGCATCCTGGACCGCGTCGGCAACAATTCGCGCTGGGCGCCGGCCCGCATGCTCCGTATTGCCGCGTGCGCGCCAACGCGCCCGGCCCAGGCCGCGGCGGTGTATCAACCCCGCCCTCTCGGCTCCCCCTGCGAACCAGGGTGATCGTCCTTCTATGTATATTCCCAAAAGTTAGTTTATTTAATTATTTAACACGTTTAGGGTATATAAACCGGACCACCGGACATCTCTGATTTTTCTGTTTTTATTTCATTGAATGCGAGGTCGGTATGGTCAGGATTACCCCGGTGCACAACGCCAGGGCATTACGTGCAGCCAAGGAGCGGCGCTGATGTCTAACTTGGCTCTAACACCCCCCCAGAGTGATCTGGATATCGCCCCCCTGCTGTTGCCGGCCACCGTGCTGCGCAACGATGCAGAGGCGCTCGACGCAGCCCATGCGCTGGCCCAGGCCGCACGCCTGCAGGCCGCCAAGCGCGACCAGCAACGCCAGTTGCCGTGGGCGCAGCTTGAACAGTTCACCCGCAGTGGGCTGGGCAGTATTTCCATCCCCCGCGAGTACGGCGGCCCACAGGTTTCGTTCGTGACCCTGGCCGAGGTGTTCGCGATCATCAGCGCGGCAGACCCGGCCCTCGGGCAGATCCCGCAGAACCATTTCGGCATCCTGCACCTGTTGCAGGGCACTGCCACCGAACGCCAGAAAAAGCAGCTGTTCCAGAGCGTGCTCGACGGTTGGCGCATCGGCAACGGCGGCCCGGAGCGCGGCACCAAAAACACCCTGCAGCTCAAGGCGCGCATTACCGCCCAGGGCGATGGTTATGTGGTCAGCGGCCAGAAGTTCTACTCCACCGGCGCCCTGTTTGCCCATTGGGTGGCGATCAAGGCGTTGAACGATGACGGCAAGCAGGTCATGGCCTTTGTGCGCCGTGGCACCCAAGGCCTGCGCATCGTGGATGACTGGTCAGGCTTCGGCCAACGCACCACCGCCAGCGGCACCGTGCTGCTGGACCGAGTGCCGGTGGACGCCGAACTGGTGGTCGACAACTGGCGCATCGGCGAAAGCCCGAACATCCAGGGCGCCGTCTCGCAATTGATCCAGGCCGCCATCGATGCCGGCATCGCCCGTGGTGCGCTGGATGACACCCTCGCCTTCGTGCGCGAACGTTCACGGCCATGGATCGACGCCAAGGTCGAACGCGCCAGCGATGACCTGTATGTGATCGCCGATATCGGCAGGCTGAAGATCGAACTGCACGCCGCCGAAGCGCTGTTGCGCAAGGCCGGCCAGGTGCTGGACCAGGTCAGCGCCGCGCCGATCACCGCGCAGTCCGCGGCCCGTGCATCCATCGCGGTGGCCGAGGCCAAAGTGCTGACCACCGAAGTGTCGTTGCTGGTCAGCGAAAAGCTTTTCGAGCTGGCCGGCAGCCGCGCCACCCTCGCCGAATTCAACCTCGACCGTCACTGGCGCAACGCCCGGGTGCACACGCTGCATGACCCGGTGCGTTGGAAATACCACGCAATCGGCGCCTATCGGTTGAACGGCACGCTGCCGGCTCGCCATTCCTGGATCTGACCGACCAGAACACTTTTCCACGAGATTCTGGAGAACACACATGACTTTCTCTGCAAACGTCGCGGTCATCACCAGCGATGAACACGCCCTCGTTGTCGCCAGCGACCTGACCGAAGACTTGCGTCGCGACAGCGCCCAGCGCGACCGCGAGCGGCGCCTGCCACTGCCCGAGCTGGATGCGTTTTCCCGCTCCGGCCTGTGGGGCATCAGCGTGCCAAAGGCCTTCGGCGGCGCCGGCGTGTCCAGCGTCACCCTGGCCAAGGTCATCGCGCTGATCGCCCAGGCCGACGCGTCGCTGGGGCAGATCCCGCAAAACCATTTCTATGCGCTGGAAGTACTGCGCGTGAACGGCAGCCCGGCGCAGCAACGACGCCTGTACGCCGAAGTACTCGCCGGCCAGCGTTTCGGCAATGCCCTGGCGGAGCTGGGGACCAAGACCGCCCATGATCGCGTCACCACACTGACCCGCGACGGCGACGGATTCCGTATCAGCGGCCGCAAGTTCTACGCCACCGGCGCGCTCTACGCGCAGCGCATCCCCACCTCGGTGGTGGATGAACACGGCGTGCAGCAACTGGCCTTCGTGCCGCGCGACAGCGCAGGCCTGAGCGTGATCGACGACTGGAGCGGCTTCGGCCAGCGCACCACCGGCAGCGGTTCGGTGGTGTTCGATAACGTGTGGGTCGCCGCCCACGACGTGATCCCCTTTCAGAGCGCCTTCGAACGCCCGACCACCGTCGGCCCGCTGGCACAGATCCTCCATGCCGCCATCGACACCGGTATCGCCCGCGCCGCCTTTGAGGATGCGCTGCACTTCGTGCGCACCAAGACCCGTCCGTGGATCGACTCCGGCAGCGACCAGGCCACCGAAGACCCACTGACGCTCAAGAGCTTCGGCCACCTGAGCATCCGCCTGCACGCCGCCGAAGCCTTGCTGGAGCGCGCCGGTGAATTTCTTGACCTGGCCCAAGCCGACAGCAATGCCCAAAGCGTCGCCGCCGCCTCGATTGCCGTGGCCGAAGTCCGCGCCTTGAGCACCGAAATCTCCCTGGCCGCCGGCAGCACCCTGTTCGAACTCGCCGGCAGCCAGGCGACCCTGGCCGAGCATGGCCTGGACCGCCACTGGCGCAATGCGCGCGTGCACACCCTGCATGACCCGGTGCGCTGGAAGTACCACGCCGTGGGCAATTACTACCTCAACGATGAACACCCGCCGCTGCGGGGGACGATCTGATGGCGCAGCCTTTGAAAACCAAAAAAAAGATCCTGCTCAATGCTTTCAACATGAATTGCATCGGGCATATCAACCACGGATTGTGGACCCATCCACGGGACACCTCGACCCGGTACAAAACCATCGAGTACTGGACCGACCTGGCGCAAACCCTGGAGCGCGGGCTGTTCGACGGTTTGTTCATCGCCGACATCGTCGGCGTGTACGACGTCTATCAGAACTCCATCGACGTGCCGCTCAAGGAGTCGATCCAACTGCCGGTCAACGATCCGTTGCTGCTGGTTTCAGCGATGGCCGCCGTGACCAAAAACCTCGGTTTCGGCCTCACCGCCAACCTCACCTATGAGCCGCCGTACCTGTTCGCCCGGCGCATGTCCACGCTGGATCACCTGAGCCGTGGCCGGGTGGGCTGGAACATCGTCACCGGCTACCTCGACAGCGCCGCCAAGGCCATGGGCCTCACCGAACAGGTCGAACATGATCGGCGCTACGACCAGGCCGATGAGTACCTGGAGGTGCTGTACAAGCTCTGGGAAGGCAGCTGGGAAGACGACGCCGTCATCAACGACCCGACGCAACGGGTCTACGCGCAACCAGGCAAGGTGCACAAGGTGCAGCACCACGGCGAGTTCTACCAGGTGCAGGGTTATCACCTGTGCGAACCCTCGCCGCAGCGTACGCCGGTGCTGTTCCAGGCCGGCAGTTCGGACCGCGGTTTGCTGTTCGCCGGGCGACATGCCGAGTGCGTGTTCATCAGCGGGCAGAACAAGGCCGCTACCAAGGTACAAGTGGACAAAGTACGCGCCAGCGCGGTCGAGGCCGGGCGCAACCCGGACGACATCAAGCTGTTCATGGGCCTTAACGTGATCGTCGCCGCCACCGAGGAACTGGCCTGGGCCAAGCACGCCGAGTACTTGAGCTACGCCAGCGCAGAGGCCGGCGTGGCGCATTTCTCGGCGTCCACCGCGATTGATTTTGCCCAGTACGCGCTGGACGAACCGATCCAGTACGTCAAGAGCAACGCCATCCAGTCGGCCACCAAGAACCTGCAGAACAATGACTGGACCCGGCGCAAATTGCTCGAACAGCACGTCCTGGGCGGGCGCTATATCACCCTGGTGGGTTCGCCCGAGCAGGTGGCCGATGAGCTGGAGTCCTGGATCAGCGAGACCGGCCTGGATGGCTTCAACCTGACGCGCATCGTGACGCCGGAAAGCTATGTGGATTTTATCGATCTGGTGGTGCCGCAGTTGCAGAAGCGGGGGTCGTACAAGACCGAATATGCGTCCGGAACGCTGCGCGAAAAAGTCTTTCATGGCACGGCGCGATTACCCGAACAACACACCGGCTCAACTTACCGACGCTGATCAGAAACATTGAATCTCCACGGCTTGCACTAATAACTTATGACTGGAAATCAACCATGAAAAAAATACTGCTCTCTCACCCAGTCAAAGCACTGGCCATGGCCCTCGGTCTGTTCAGCTCGGCGGTGTTCGCCGCTGACGCGCCGCTCAAGGTCGGCACCACCGCCGCCTTCGCGATTCCCCTGGAAGCCGCCGTGGCCGAAGCCGACAAGCAAGGCCTGAAGGTCGAACTGGTGGAGTTCACCGACTGGATCGCGCCCAACGTCAGCCTGGCGGCCGGCGATATCGATGTGAACTACTTCCAGCACATCCCCTTCCTGGAAAACGCCAAGGCCGCCGCCGGGTTTGACCTGGTGCCGTTCGCGCCGGGCATCATCAACAACGTCGGGCTGTATTCGAAGAAGTACAAAAGCTTCAACGACCTGCCCGAAGGCGCCAGCGTGGCGATTGCCAACGACCCGATCAACAGCGGTCGCGGCCTGCAACTGCTGGCCAAGGCCGGGCTGATCACGCTCAAGCCGGGCGTAGGCTACAAGGCCACCGAAGAAGACATCGTCGCCAACCCGAAAAAGATCAAGATCCTGCAAGTGGAAGCCGTGCAACTGGTGCGCGCCTATGACGACGCCGACCTGGTGCAGGGCTACCCGGCATACATCCGCCTGTCCAAGACCTTCGATGCCGAGTCGGCGCTGCTGTTCGATGGCCTCGACCACCCGGAATACGTGATCCAGTTCGTGATCCAGCCCAAGAGCAAAACCGACCCGCGCGTGATCAAGTTCGTCGACATCTACCAGCATTCACCAGTGGTGCGCGCGGCATTGGATAAATCCCTGGGCAAGCTCTACCAGGTCGGTTGGGAAGCTAAAAAATGAGCGCCGCCAACGCCCGACTGCGTGACCTGGACACCGCGCCCAGGGACGCCGAGCAGACTGAACTGCATCCGGACTTGAACCGTGCCCACGTGCGCTTTATCAATCTGGGCAAAACCTACGACGGCCAGGTGCACGCGCTGCAAGGCATCGACCTGGCGATCCAGCGCGGTGAAGTGTTCGGCATCATCGGCCGCAGCGGCGCCGGGAAATCCTCGCTGATCCGCACCATCAACCGCCTGGAACAACCCAGCAGCGGGCGTGTGCTGATCGATCAGGTGGACATCGGCGACTTTGACGAAGACCACCTGGTGGCGCTGCGTCGACGCATCGGCATGATCTTCCAGCACTTCAACCTGATGTCGGCCAAGACGGTGCGGCAGAACGTTGAGCTACCGCTCAAAGTTGCCGGCGTGCCCAAGCCCCAGCGTGAACAAAAGGTGCGCGAACTGCTGGAACTGGTGGGCTTGCAGGACAAGCACAAGGCTTACCCGGCACAACTCTCCGGTGGGCAGAAACAACGCGTGGGCATCGCCCGTGCGCTGGTGCACGACCCGGAGATTCTGCTGTGCGACGAAGCCACGTCGGCGCTGGACCCGGAAACCACGCAATCGATCCTCGGCCTGCTGCGTGAGATCAACCAGCGTCTGGGCCTGACCATCGTGTTGATCACCCATGAGATGGCGGTGATCCGCGACATCTGCGACCGCGTGGTGGTGCTGGAGCACGGGCACATCGTCGAGCAAGGCCCGGTGTGGGAAGTGTTTGGCAACCCGCAGCACGACGTCAGCAAAACCCTGCTGGCACCGTTGCAACATGGGCTGCCGCAAGAGCTGCAAAGCCGTCTGCATCCCACGCCGCCGTCGCCTGACGCGGCCGTGGTGCTGCGCCTGCAACTCACCGGCAATGGCCGCGACGAACCGGACCTGGCCGCGCTGTTCGGCGCCCTGGGTGGGCGCGTCCGCCTGCTGCAAGGTGGTGTGGAACGTATCCAGGGGCATGCGCTTGGGCAACTGTTGCTGGCGGTGAATGGCTCAACACACAGCGCCGAGGAATTGCGCACGCGCGCGGCGAACTGGGCACAACAGGTGGAGGTGCTGGGCTATGTGGTTTGATCGTTTAGTACAGGGCGCCATCGATACCTTGTTGATGGTCGGCGTGTCGTCGCTGATCGCGTTGCTGGTGGGGATTGCGCTGGCGGTGTTTCTGGTCACCAGCGACAAGGGCGGCATCTACCAGGCACCGGCGTTGAACCGCGTGCTGGGGGCGTTCGTCAATCTGTTCCGTTCGATTCCATTTCTGATCCTGATGGTGGCGCTGATCCCGTTCACCCGCCTGATCGTCGGCACCACCTATGGCGTGTGGGCGGCCGTTGTACCGCTGACCATCGCCGCCACGCCGTTCTTCGCGCGCATTGCCGAGGTTAGCCTGCGCGAGGTCGACCACGGCCTGATCGAAGCCGCGCAAGCCATGGGTTGCCGGCGCTGGCACATTATCTGGCATGTGCTGTTGCCCGAGGCGCTGCCGGGGATTGTCGGCGGGTTCACCATCACCCTGGTGACCATGATCAACTCGTCGGCCATGGCCGGCGCGATTGGCGCCGGTGGCTTGGGCGACATAGCCTACCGCTACGGCTACCAGCGCTTCGATACGCAGATCATGCTCACAGTGATTGTGCTGCTGGTGGTGTTGGTGGCGGTGATTCAACTGGGCGGCGATCGCCTGGCGCGAGTGCTGAACAAGCGCTGAGCTCCACAAGGTATAGTCGGGCCATCTCCGCATTCGGTATTGCCCGTCATGACCCTGAAACCCGACGACCTCGACCAGATCACCTCCACCACCCTCGGCCACTACAACAAGGTGGCCGAGGACTTTCGCGAAGGCACCCGCGACCACGATGTGAGCCAGAACATCGACGCGTTGCTGCGGCATATCCAAGGCACGCCACCGTTTACCGTGCTGGACTTTGGCTGCGGGCCAGGGCGGGATTTGCAGACCTTCACCCGCATGGGTCACGTTGCCGTGGGCCTCGATGGCTCCGAGCGCTTTGCGCAGATGGCACGCGAAGACAGCGGCTGCGAGGTGTTGCAGCAGGACTTTCTCAAACTGGAATTGCCCGCCGAACGCTTCGACGGGATCTTCGCCAACGCGGTGCTGTTTCACATTCCCAAACAGGAACTGCCGCGTGTGCTCAAGCAACTGCACGCGGCGTTGAAGCCTGGAGGCGTGCTGTTCAGCTCCAACCCACGGGGTGAGAACCAGGAAGGCTGGAATGGGCCACGGTATGGGTCGTATCACGACCTGGCGGCGTGGCAGGCATTGCTGACGACGGCGGGGTTTGTGGAGTTGGAGCACTACTACCGCCCCGCCGGATTACCGCGTGAGCAGCAGCCATGGTTGGCCAGCGTGTGGCGCAAACCTTAGAGACAACGCATTACAAATGTGGGAGGGGGCAAGCCCTAATGCCAGTCAGTTAAGGCTTTGAAGGAGTAAAAAGTGACCTGTGGCGAGGCCGCTTGCTTCCGTTGGACTGCGCAGCAGTCCCATTCTTTATAAACAAAGAGCGGGGCCGCTTCGCGGCCCAACGGGAGCAAGCTCCCTCGCCACAGATACAGTGTTGTCCCTCAACTGACTGGCATTAGGGCATGCCCCCTCCCACATTTTTAACCGCGGGTTTGCTGTTGCTCCTGCTTGGGCTCGCGAATCTTGTACCAGGCCACATACAGCGCCGGCAAAAACAACAGCGTCAGCAAGGTGGCAATGATGATCCCGCCGATCATCGCGTAGGCCATCGGCCCCCAGAACACCTCACGCGCGATAGGAATCATGCCCAGGCTCGCCGCAGCCGCCGTGAGCAGGATCGGTCGGCGCCGGTGCTCGGTCGCTTCCACCACCGCATCCCACGGGGTGTAGCCTGCCAGCTCGTATTCATGGATCTGCGTCACCAGGATCACCGAGTTACGGATGATGATGCCGATCAGCGCCAAAATACCCAGGATCGCCACGAAGCCCATCGGCGTGCCCGTCGGGATCAGCGCCAGCACCACGCCAATCAGGCCCAGCGGCGCAACACTTGCCACCAGGAACATCTTCTGCACGCTGTGCAATTGGATCATCAGGAAGGTCGCCATGAGGAACAGCATCAACGGCACCACGCTGGCAATCGGGCCCTGGGCCTTGCCGCTTTCTTCCACGGTGCCGCCGGTAGCGACTTTGTAGCCCACCGGCAGGCCCGCGCTGAACCTGTCGATATCCGGCTGGAGTTGCTTCACCAAGTCCGTCGGCTGCATCTCATCGCGCACCGACGCCTTGATGGTGATGGTCGGCTTGCGGTCGCGGCGCCACACCAGCGGCTGCTCCAGCTCATAACGCACGGTGGCGAAGGCCAGCAGCGGGATCGAGCCGCCGTTGGGCGTCACGATCTGCAGGTTCTGCAAGGTTTCCGGGGTGCCACGCTCGGCGTCTTCGGCGCGGCCAACCACGTTGATCAGGTAGATATCGTCGTGCACCTGGGTCACCGAGGCACCGCTGACCACGCTGTTCATCAGCTGCGCCACGTCTTCCGACGACAGCCCCAGTTGGCGCGCCTTGTCTTGGGCGATGTCGATACGCAGCACTTTGCCCGGCTCGTTCCAGTCGTAGATGATCTCGCCCAGGTGGGTGTTTTTATCCAGCATGGTCGCCAGCTCGATGGCGTGTTTGCGCACCTGGTCGGTGTCTTTGCCGGACACCCGGTATTGAATCGGACGCCCCACCGGCGGGCCCATTTCCAATGGCTGCACAAAGCTGCCGATGCCGACAAAATCATCACGCAGGCGTTTTTGCAGGCGCGCAATCAAGGCGCCGCGTTCTTCCAGGCCCTTACTCACGATGACCAGTTGCGCGTAGTAGGGATTTTCCAATTGCTGATCGAGGGGCAAGTAAAAGCGGATCGCGCCCTGGCCGATGTAAGTGCTCCAACGGACGATGTCCGGGTCGTCCTTGATGATCGCTTCCAGGCGGTCGACGGCCTTGCGCGTCTCGTTGATCGAGGCGTTTTGCGGCAGGTTCAGGTCGACCAGGATTTCCGGGCGGTCCGACGACGGGAAGAACTGGTTCTGCACGAACTGCATGGAGAACACCGACGCCGCGAACAGCGCCACGGTGATGCCGATGGCCCACCAGCGGTTGCGCATGGCCCACAGCATGCCGCCATTGAAGACCCGGCCAATGCGCCCCGGCTCGGCGTTGTGCGGTTTCACATTGGCGCTGAGGATATGCACGCCGATCACCGGCGCAAACAGCACCGCCACCACCCACGACACCAGCATCGCCACCGCGATGACCGCGAACAGGGTGAAGGTGTACTCGCCCGCCGAACTGGCGTTGAGGCCAATCGGCACAAAACCGGCGACGGTCACCAAGGTACCGGTGAGCATCGGGAACGCCGTCGAGGTGTAGGCGTAAGTGGCCGCCTGTTCCTTGGTTTCGCCTTTTTCCAGGCGTGTGATCATCATCTCCACGGTGATCATCGCGTCGTCCACCAACAGGCCGAGGGCGATAATCAACGCGCCCAGCGAGACCCGCTGCATGGTGATACCGCTGTATTCCATGAACACGAACACCAGCGCCAGTACCAATGGGATCGAGCACGCCACCACCAGCCCGGCACGCATGCCCAGGCTGATAAAACTCACCACCAGCACGATGATCACCGCTTCGAACAAGGCGCTGGTAAAGCCGCCGACGGCCTCTTCCACCACTTCGGCCTGGTCGGACACTTTGTGCACACCGACGCCCACCGGCAGGTCAGCGGTCAGCTCATCCATGCGCGTGTGCAGGGCCTTGCCGAACGACTGGATATTGCCGCCCTTCTGCATGGCGATGGCCAAGCCGATGGCCGGCTTGCCATTGAAACGAAACATCGGCCGCGCCGGGTCGACGTAGCCACGGCTGATGTCGGCGATATCCGCAAGCCGATAGAAGCGATCATTGAGACGCAGATTGACGTTGGCCAAGTCCTTCTCCGAGGCGAACTGCCCCGAGGTGCGCACGGAAATCCGCTCCGGCCCGGCTTCGATCACCCCGGCCGGCGTCACGGCATTCTGCGATTGCAGGCTCTGCACCACTTGGCGCTGATCCACACCCAGCGCCGCCAGTTTGCGCGTGGAGAAGTTCAGGTAAATCACTTCGTCCTGCTGGCCGATCATCTCGACCTTGCCCAACCCCGGCACCGAGCGGATTTCGGCGCGGACCTGCTCCACGTAGTCGCGCAGCTGGCGCATGGACAGACCATCACCGGTAAAGGCGTACACCGAGCCGAACACGTCACCGAATTCATCGTTGAACGATGGCCCTTGCAAGCCCTGGGGGAAGCTGCCGCGAATATCGTCGATCTTCTTGCGGACCTGGTACCAGATCTCCGGGATGGCCTTGGCGCTGGTGGTGTCCTTGAGGAACACAAATACCGTGGACTCACCCGGCCGGGTGTAGCTTTTCACGTAATCGAGGGCATCGAGCTCTTCGAGTTTTTTCTCGATGCGGTCGGTGACCTGCTTGAGGGTTTCTTCCTGGGTCGCGCCCGGCCAGCGAGTCTGGATGACCATGGTCTTGATGGTGAACGAGGGGTCTTCCTCGCGGCCCAGGTTCATGTACGAGAACACGCCCATCAGCAGCGCGACGAACATCAGGTACCACACGAAGGACTGATGTTTGAGGGCCCAGTCGGATAAGTTGAAGCTGCGTTTCATCGCGGACTGTCCTCGTCGATTTTGACTTTCTGCCCGGGTTTCAGGCTGTTCACGCCGGCGGTGACTATCCGTTCGCCGGGTTTGACCCCGGCGTTGAGCAAGGCGTTGCTGGTGTCACGGCTGACCACGCTGACGTCACGCGGTTGCACGGTCTGGCTCTGGGTGTCGAGAATCCAGATGCGGGTCTTGCCGTCGACTTCCTGCAAGGCGCTGACCGGCACCTCAAGGCGCGGCGCGATGGCGCTGCTCAAGGTCACGCTGATCGCCGTGCCCAAGCGAAACGCGGCGGGCGTCTCGCTCAGGCTCAGGCGCGCGCGCCGGGTACGCGTGGCGCTCTGGGCCTGGGGTTCGATCTCGCGCACGATGGCGGTGGTGTTGACGCTGGGGTCCAGTTGCCCGGCAACAAGGAACACCACGTCCGGCGGCAAGCGCTCGGCGAGGCCGGCGGGCAGATCGATCACCGCTTCCTTGATGTCCGGGCGGGCCAGGGTCACCACTTGCTGGCCGGCGCTGACCACCTGGCCGGCCTCGGCGTTCCAGGCAGTGACGATGCCGGCGTGGTCGGTGCGCAGTTCGGCGTAATTGAGCTGATCCTTGGCCTGGTTGACCGAAGCTTGGGCCTGGTCGAGGCTAGCCTGGGTGGTTTTCAGGTCGGTCTGGGCCACATCCAGCTGGGCCTGGGCGCCGACACCGCGATTGAACAATTCCTGCTGGCGCCGCGCGTTGGCCTGGGCATTGATGTACTGCGCCTGGACGCGGGCGAGGTCGCCCTGGGCGGCGCGCAACTGGTTTTGTTGATCGGTGGGATCCAGCACCGCGAGCAAGGCGCCCTTCTCCACTTCGGCGCCCACATCCACGGCGCGGCGGGCGATACGCCCTGGCACACGAAAGCCCAGGTTGCTTTCGTAGCGCGCCTGGATGGTGCCGGCGAAACGGCCAAGGGTTTCCTGGTCTTCGGATTTCACTTCCATGGAGAGCACCGGGCGCACGGGCTCGGGCGGCGGTTCCTGCTTCGAACAGGCAACCAGCAACAGACTGGCCGCCAGTAACACCGTCAGGCGCTTCATGGCTGGGCTCCTGGCTGAGCGATCTCGACGATCATGCCGGGGTGCAGCAATTGCCCACCGGCCACCACGACTTTTTCGCCGCCCTTGAGGCCGTCGCCGATGATGACTTTACCGGTCAGGTAGCGCGCCACGCTGACCTTGTGCAGTTGCGCCTTGCCGTCACCGTCCACCAGCCACACAGCAGGTTCGCTGAGGTCCTTGGTGAGTGCCGACCACGGCAATTCGATGCTCGGTTTGGCCGGCCCATTGGCGGTGGCGCTCACCACCGAGCCCAACTCCATGCCCTTGGGCAAGGCTTGCAGAGCGATCTTCACTTGCACGGTGCCGGTGTTGGCGGCCACGGCGGGGGTGACTTCCCGCACTTTGCCTTGGGCCGTGATCGCAGGGTTATCCAGCAGGCTGACGGTGATCGGCGCGTCGGTCGGCGGTTCCACCAGCAGCGACTCATAGACGTTGAACACCGCATCGCGCTCGCCATCGCGGGCCAGGCTGAAGATCGGCACGGTGGCCTGCACCACCTGGCCGACCTCGGCCTGGCGCGCGGTGATCACACCGGGGGCTTCGGCGATCAACGCGGTATAGCCCAGTTGTTCGCGGGCGTTGGCGAGTTGGGCCTGCGCCGCGGCCAGCGCACTTTGGCTGCTGCGCAAGGCGGCCTGGGCCGAATCGTATTCGCTGCGACTGGTGTAGCCCTTGGGCAGGAGTTTTTGCTGGCGCACAAAGGCCGCAGCCGTCTGCTTGACCCGCGCCTGCTCGGCCACCACCTGGGCCTGGGCGGAATCGACGTTGGTCTGCAAGTCCTTGGGGTCGAGCTTGGCCAGCACTTGCCTGGCGCTGACGCGGTCGCCCACGTCCACCATGCGCTGGATGATCTTGCCACCCACGCGAAACGACAGATCGGTTTGCACGCGGGCCTGGATATCCCCGGTCAGCGTGACGGCCGCGGCGAAATCCGCCGGCTGCACGGTTTGCACAAAAACGCGTGAATGCTGCTTGGGCTCGGTCTTTTCCTGACCGCACGCGCTCAGCAGCATCAACAAGCCAAATCCGAAAATACAAGTGCAAATACGACCGCCCATGCAGGCTCCTTTTGCGCGATGCGATTGTGCCAGTGTGTATGCGACTGTGAGCTTAGTTCAGGGTTCCTTATCTGCATGGAGACTCCCATACTCCAAGGGTTCCCAAACCGACTGAATGCTCATGCTCAAAACCCTCGCGGTGGCCAATTACCGCTCAATCAATAAATTGGTGGTGCCCCTGGGTCGCTTGAATCTGGTGACCGGACCCAATGGCAGTGGTAAGTCCAACCTGTACCGAGCGTTGCGCCTGCTGGCCGAAACCGCACAGGGCGGGGTGATCAATGCACTGGCCCGTGAGGGCGGTCTGGACTCGACCTTCTGGGCTGGCCCGGAAACCATCAGTCGACGCATGCGCAACGGCGATGTGCCGGTGGAGCCCATCGTGCGTCACGGCGTGAAGCGCTTGCGCCTGGGCTTTGCCGGCGAAGATTTCAGCTACGCGATCTCCCTCGGCCTGCCGGAGAAGACCCTGTCCTACTTCTCCCTGGACCCGGAGGTGAAAAAAGAGTGCATCTGGGCCGGCCACCTCTACCGCCCGGCCAGCCTGTTGGTGCAACGCTCGGGCCCTATGGTGCGCGCCCGCGATGGCCGTGCCTGGGACGTACTGGCCCAGCACACCCCGAACTACCACAGCCTTTTTGACCAGGTCGGCAGCCTGCGCGGTTCGCCGGAAGTGCTGCTGCTGCGCGAAAGTATCCGCGGCTGGCGTTTTTATGATCACTTTCGCAGCGATGTGGATGCACCGGTGCGCCAACCCCAACTGGGCACGCGCACGCCGGTGCTGCATCACGATGGCCGCGATCTGGCCGCCGCGTTGCAGACCATTCGCGAAATCGGTGACCCCGAAGCGTTGCAGCGCGCAGTGAGTGATGCGTTTCCTGGGGCGCGGTTGAATATCGAGCCCTTGCAGGGTGGACGCTTCGCCATTGAGCTCTATCAAGAGGGTTTGCTGCGGCCGTTGTCGGCGGCCGAACTGTCGGACGGCACCTTGCGCTACCTGCTGCTGATCGCCGCGCTGCTGACGCCAAGACCGCCAACCATGATGGTGCTCAACGAACCGGAAACCAGCCTGCATCCGGATCTGCTGCCGGCGTTGGCGCGCTTGATCATCCAGGCGTCACAGCAGTGCCAGGTATGGGTGGTGTCCCATGCCAGTCGGTTGATTGCGGCGTTGCAGCAGGATGAGGCGTGCAATTCGATTGTGCTGGAGAAGGTGATGGGCGAGACGCAGATCGTCGGGCAGGGGATTCTGGATGCGCCGGCGTGGCAGTGGCCGGAATAAGGGCTGACCGGGCCGGCCTCATCGGGAGCAAGCCCCCTCCCACATTTGAATGTATTCACAAATCAAAATGTGGGAGGGGGCTTGCTCCCGACAGCGGTATGAGATCAGTTGGGAGTCAGCCCTGCCATTTACCGCCTTCAACAATCACACTCTCAGGCTTGGTCTCATCGCTCAGCTCTTTACGCACATATTGGTCGTACAGCTTGAGCAAAAACTTTTCTTCGCCCAACTTCGCCAACTCGGCATTCACCCAGTCGCGCAGCTCGATATTGCCCTTCTTCACCGCTGGCGCAATCGGTGCTTCGTCGCCGAGTTTTTCTTCGAGCACACGGTAGCCAGGGTTCTGCTTGGCCCAGCTGAACAGCACCAGATTGTCCTGCGCATAGGCGTCGCCACGCCCGGCCGACAGCGCTTGCAGCGACTCGGAGTTTTTCTCGAATTTGAGCAGTTTCCAATCCGGGTGGTTCTTGGTCAGCCAGATATCGGCAGTGGTGCCGGTGGTGACAATGGTGGTACGGATGGCCAGGTCGTTCAGGCTTTTGACCGCGCTGTTATTCGGCACCAGGGCCTGTACCGCGACTTTCAGGTTGGGGTTGGTGAAGTCCACCGCTTCCTTGCGCTCCGGCGTGACGGTCATGTTGGCGAGGATCAGGTCGACCTTGTCGCTTTGCAGGAACGGAATACGGCTGGCCGGCTCCACCGCGACGAATTCGACTTTGTTCTCGTCGCCCAGCAGGTCCTTGGCGAATTGGCGGCCGATGTCGGTATCGAAGCCGACGTAGCGACCGGCCTCATTCACAAAGCCGAACGGCGGTTTGTCGGTGAACACGCCGACAATCAGCTTATCGCGCGCCTTGATTTTATCGATGTAGCTGACAGCCGCAGGTTTAACCGGCTCTTCGGCCTTTTTATCGCAGCCGGCCAGCAAGGCGACGGCCAACAGTGGCAGCAGTAACTTTTTCATATCAGTTCCAGTTCCTTAATCTTTTTGGGCAGTGTTGAAACAAAGGAGAACTTCTCCAGGAACTGCTGCGCGCGTGCGGTTTGCGGGTTCGTAAAGAATGCCTCGGGGGTGTTGTGTTCGAGGATGCGGCCGGCCTCCATAAACACCACGCGGTCGGCGACGGCGCGGGCGAAGGCCATTTCATGGGTGACGATCAGCAGGGTCATGCCCTCGCGGGCCAGGCCCTGGATCACCTCCAGCACTTCCTTGACCATCTCCGGGTCGAGGGCGGCGGTGACTTCGTCAAACAGCATGACCTGCGGGTTCATGCACAACGAGCGGACGATGGCGATGCGTTGCTGCTGCCCGCCGGAGAGCTGGCGCGGGAAGGCGTCGCGCTTGTCGGCCAGGCCCACGCGTTCAAGTAGTTTTTCGGCCTGGGCACGCGCTTCACGGGGGTCGCGCTTTTGCACTTTGAGCGGGCCGAGCAGGATGTTGTCGAGCACGCTCATGTGCGGGAACAGGTGGTAGCTCTGGAATACCATGCCGATGTCCTGGCGCACCTGGCGCCAGTCGGTGGTTTTATCCAGCAGCTCTTTCCCTGCAAAGCGCAGGCTGCCGCTGTGGGCGACTTCCAACCCATTGAGGCAGCGCAGCAAGGTGCTTTTGCCGCAGCCGCTGGGGCCGAGGATCACCACCACCTCGCCGCTGTGCACGCTCAGGTCGATGCCCTTGAGCACCTGCTGCTCGCCAAAGAATTTGTTGAAACCCTGAAACTCGATCAATGCGCTCATGCTTGGGCCCAGCGCCGTTCCAGCACCTTGGAGGCAGCCGACAACGGGTAGCAGATAAAGAAGAAGAACAGGAACAGCGCGCCGTAGATCAACACAGACTCATAGGTACGCTCGATGATTTGCTGGCCGACCTTGATCACGTCCACCACGCCGATCAACACCGCCAGGGAACTGGTCTTGATGATGCGCGTGTAGACGTTGATGGTCGGCGGCGTCATACGCTTGAGGGCCTGGGGCAGCAGCACATAACCGTACAGCTGCGGGTCCGACAGGCCAATCGACAAGCCGGCTTCACGCTGGCCACGGGGCAGCGAGTGCAGGGCGCCGCGTACCACCTCGCCGACCTCGCTGGCACCCCACAGCGACAGCACCAGTACCGCGCACCAGAAGCTGGGGATGCTCAAGCCAAAGAAAATCGGCATCCCGAAGAACAACAGGTACAACCACACCAGCACCGGAATGGCGCGGAACAGCTCCAGATACACCCGCAGCACGGCGTTGATCAGCTTGCTGTTCAGCGTGCGCAAGACGCCATACAACACACCGCCCACCGTACTGAAGGCGATGCTCAGGAAAGAAATCGACAGGGTTTGTGCAGCGCCCTTGCCCAGTTGCGGCAACGACACCCACAACAATTCAAGACCCGAACTGGCCATGCTGGAGCCTCCTTTCCAGGCGGCTGAGCAGCAGCGACAGCGGCAGGAACAACAGCACGCAAATCAGCGTCAGCACGGCGAGCATCTCGTAGGTTTTGTAGTAGAGAGCGATGTAGCTCTTGGTGGTGTAGAGAATTTCCGGCACCGCCACGGCGGACACCACGGTGGTTTCCTTGAGCAGGAAGATGAAATTGGCGAACAGCGCCGGCAGGCTGAGGATGCCGGCCTGGGGCAGGATCACATGGCGCAGTAACTGCCAGTCGGACAGGCCGATGGACTTGCCCGACTCGATCTGTGCCAGCGGCACCGCTTCCACCCCGGCGCGCAGCACTTCGGTGAGGTAGGCACCGCCGAGAAAGGTCATGGTGATGATCGCCGCCCAGAACCCGGAGATATTCAAACCCAGGGCCGGCAAGGCGAAGTACACGAAGAACAGTTGGATCAGCAGCGGTGTGTTACGCGCCAGCTCCACGTACAGCGCCACCAGGCGCGACAGGTAGGGCGTGCGAAACACCAGCAGCGCGGCGTTGATCAGTGCCACCAGCAGCGAGGTGGCAATGGCGATCAGGCCCACTTGCAGCGTCACCCCCACGGCGTTCAGAAACGCCGGCAAGGTGCTGAGGATAAAAGCGAAATCGAAGGTCATGGGTAGTCCATATCGCCGCATGGGTAATGCCGCGAGCGCAGTCCGTTCCGACGTGGGTAACGTCGGGTAGCGCGAACTTTAAAGGTATAAAAAGTAAAATTTAAATACCAAAATAGCATATTGATATCACCCAAAAAGATAACCTCGGAATTCGCGGGATTGGCGGGTGACGGCTATGGTTGGGGGGTCTGCTTTTCGAAGGATTGAACCATGAACAAAGCGAAACCGATTGATCCGCAGGAGTTGGTGAAATGGTTGGTGGCGTTGCGTCGGGCGATCAATAGCCGGGGTCTCTAAACCACCGAAATCGAATATGAGATGAAAATAAAATGTGGGAGGGGCGGTGCGACGATTCGACTTGCTCCCTCCCACATTTTTATTGCATTCCAAATTTCAGGCATAAAAAAACGCCGACGCTATACCAGCCGTCGGCGTTGAAACCTTGAAGGGGTTTTACCGCTCGATCAGAACGCCGGCACGACCGCGCCTTTGTACTTCTTCTCGATGAAGGCTTTGACTTCCGGGCTGGTCAGGGCCTTCGACAGTTTCTGGATCGCGTCGCTGTCCTTGTTGTCCGGGCGGGCCACCAGGAAGTTCACGTATGGCGACTTGGCGTCTTCGATGATCAGCGCATCCTTGGCTGGGTTCAGGCCGGCTTCCAGGGCGTAGTTGGTGTTGATCAGGTCCAGGTCAACCTGGTCCAGAACACGTGGCAGCAGTGCCGATTCCAGTTCCTTGAATTTCAGGTTTTTCGGGTTGCTGGCAATGTCTTTTGGCGTGGCCAGGGCATTGGTCGGGTCTTTCAGGGTAATGACACCGGCCTTTTGCAGCAGCAACAGGGCGCGGCCGCTGTTGGAGCCTTCGTTGGGAATGGCAACGGTGGCGCCGTCCTTGAGCTCAGAAATATTTTTGATCTTTTTCGAGTAACCACCGAAAGGTTCAACGTGCACGCCGACCACGGTCACCAGGTTGGTGCCCTTGCCCTTGTTGAAGTTTTCCAGGTACGGCAGGGTCTGGAAGTAGTTGGCGTCCAGACGCTTTTCGGCGACTTGCACGTTGGGCTGCACGTAGTCGGTGAAGACCTTGATCTGCAGGTCCACGCCTTCTTTGGCCAAGGTCGGCTTGATCAGCTCAAGGATCTCGGCATGCGGGATCGGAGTGGCAGCCACCACCAGTTTCTCGTTGGCTTGGGCGAAGCCGGCAGTCAGGGCAGCAGCCAGTGCGGTAAACAACAGAACCTTTTTCATACAGTGTCCTTATCGGAATTCCGGGTCGTCTGTGACGGCCCTTGTTATGTGGGGTGCCAGCGAAGTGCTATCGCGGCGTGAAGCGGACAATACCTAGATTTTTTATTCCCGAACAATATCTTTTATTCACGTTGATATTCCAATTTGCTCATGTAGGAATTTGCGCAGGCTTTCCTGCTCCGCAGGGCTGGCAGTGTTAAAGAGGCGCTGCACCTGCTCCAACGGCGAACCGGCCACCGGCAGGTTCAAATGTTCGGGCAAAATCTCGTCGCCACTGCTCACCAGCAAGGCAAAGTGAATGACGTTTTCCAGTTCACGGGTATTGCCCGGCCAACTGTGACGCTCCAGTACACGCTGGGCATCGTCGCTGATCAGCGGCACCGGCAGGTCCAGGCGCTGGCTGTAGATGCCGAGGAAATACTCGGCCAGCGACAGAATATCGCCGACCCGCTCGCGCAGCGCCGGCAGATCCAGTTGCCCTTCACTCAAGTAATGGAACAGGCGCTCATTGAATTTGCCCGCCGCCACCGCCTGGGCCAGGTCGATGCTGGTGGCCGCCACCAGGCGCACGTCCACCGGGCTGGGTTGATGGGCGCCAACGCGGGTGACTTCGTGATTTTCCAGCGCGGCGAGCAACTTGACCTGGATCGGCAGCGGCAAGTCGCCGATTTCGTCCAGGTAAAGCGTGCCGCCATTGGCCGAACCGAACCATCCGGCGCGGCTGCTGGCCGTGCCACTGTGGCTACCGGCGGCATAGCCGAACAACTCGGCATCGGCATACGTAGGGCTGATCGCGCCGCAATTGACCGAGACAAACAAACCGGTACGGTCACTGCCACGGTGGATATGCCGCGCCAGCAATTCCTTACCGCTGCCGGTCTCGCCACGAATCAACACGGGCAAGGCGCGGGGTGCAAGGCTTTCGAGGTCTTCGCGCAACTGGCGGGAGCGGGGATCGACGAACACCAGCGCCTTGGCGCGGATGCTCAAAGGGCTTTTTTCGGCGTCGGGAAAGGTCAGCAGTGGCTGGCCGAAGGTTTCATGCAGACTCATGGCAGGCTCCCGCCCCAATCCACTCAGGGACGGGGCGTTGAAAGAAGGTTACGCACTACGCCGGGCGTGATGCTCAAGGCGGTGTTGCAGACGATAGAGGTAGGCGAACCCCTGCTCCCAGCGCTGATGACCGGACTTCACATTGATATGCCCGGCGCCGGAAAGGATGCCGGCTTCGGCGCCCCAGTTACGCGCCAGTTCCAGCGCACGCGGGGTGCTGACGGCACTGTCGTTGTCGGAGCTGACCACCTGGCTGGGAAACGGCAGCAGGTCGGTCGGGATGGGGGCGAAGTTGCGCAAGGCAGGCGAGCAGGCTGGCCGTTCGACATCCGCCGGCGCCACCAACAGGGCGCCGCGCACCTGGCGCAGCACGTGCGCCGGCGCGGTGGCCGCCCAATGTGCCACGGTGATGCAACCCAGGCTGTGGGCGATCAGGATGACCGGCGTGCTGTCGGCGGCGATGGCCTCGGCCAGCGCCGCCACCCAATCTTCGCGGCGCGGCGTCAGCCAATCGGCCTGCTCCACGCGCGCACTGTTGGGCAGGCTGTTCTGCCAATGGGTTTGCCAATGATCTTCTGGCGATCCTTGCCAGCCCGGCACGATCAGGTAACGAATCGACTCGCTGTGCATGGGTGTGCCCTCCTGCAGCGTTTAACGTTGTTGATCAGTATAGGGAGGAGGATTATGTTCGTTAAGGAATAAGAAGCTATTTATTAATAACCAAAAAGAAGCTTCAAGTTTTCAGCGGCAAGCGGCAAGTCAGAAGCAAAAAAAAGGCCGCACCCTGCCAAGGAGACGGCCTGAAAAACAGCTTAACTATTAGCTGCACGCTACAAGCACGAAGCAAATCGGCTTTTACTCGCAGCTTGCAGCCCAAAACTCACAACTGAGCGCTACCGTGCCGTAATCACCGACAACTTGGTGATGCCCGCGCGCTCGATAGACGCCATGGCTCGCGCCACTTCGCCGTAATTCACACCGTTGTCGGCCTGCAGTTGCACCCGTACATCGGGGTCCTTGGCCTTGGCCGCCTGCAGGTTGAATTCCAGCAGGCCGGGCTGGATTTCGTCCTTGTTGATAAACAGCTTGCCGGCGCCGTCGATGCTTACCACCAGCGGGTCCTTCTGCTCCACCGGCGCCACGGCTTCGGTCTTGGGCAGGCTGATCGGGATGGCGTTGGTCAGCAGCGGCGCGGTGACGATAAACACCACCAACAGCACCAGCATCACGTCCACCAGGGGCGTGACGTTGATCTCGCTCAGTACCTCATCACTGTCTTGCGTGGAGAAGGCCATTTCAGGACGCCTCCTTCACTTTTTGCGGGTTGCCGGCGCCGGCTTTGTTCAGCGTGGGATGCAGCAGCACGCGGAACGAGTTTTTCTGCGCGAGGCTGTAGAAATCGTGGGCAAAGTCGTCAAGGTCCGCGGCCGTCAGCTTCAAGCGACGCAGGAAGTAGTTGTAAACCAGCACTGCCGGTACCGCGACCGCGATCCCCACGCCCGTGGCGACCAGCGCCGCGCCAATCGGCCCGGCCACGGTTTCCAGGCTGGCGGACCCGGCGGCGCTGATGCCCTTGAGCGCCTCCATGATCCCCCACACCGTGCCGAACAGACCGATAAACGGCGAGGTGCTGCCGATGCTGGCGACCACGGCCAGGCCGGTTTCCAGTGAACGACGCTCGCGCACGATTTGCTGGCGCAGGGCACGCTCGAGGCGGTCCTGGTGGTTGATCGCCTGGCTCAGGTCGGCAGCGTGGGGCGCATCGCCCACCTGGATCGCCGCGTAACCGGCCTGCGCCACGCGGGCGGCGGCGCCGGGTTGGGTCTCGGCCAGTTCGGCCGCGGAGTCAAGGCTCGATGCCGCCCAGAACTGTCTGTGGAACTTGCGATCCTGGGCCTTGAGGCGACCGAACTGCACGCCCTTGAGCAGCGCCAGGCCCCAGGTAACGACCGAAAAGACCACCAGCAGCCAGATCACCGTGCTTTCGATGGATTCAAGTGGAGATGCCAATGCCATGATGTTTTCCCTCTGTGCAAGTCGCGGCGCGTGCAACACCCCGCAGCGCAATAGTTAGTGAATCTTGAAATCGATCGGTACGCTGACCCAGCCGTTCTGGGCCACATCGCCCTGCTTGGCCGGCACAAAGCTCCAACGCTTCACGGCGGCCAGGGCGGCGTCGTCGAGTTGCTGGCGGCCGCTGCTTCTCTGGATCTGGATCTCGCCCGGCTTACCGCTGGCCAGCACCTGTACCCGCAACACCACCGTGCCCTCCCAACCCCGGCGCTGGGCCAGTGAGGGGTATTCGGGCGCCGGGTTCTTCAAGTAGGCGGCGTTGGCCGAAGCAGGCGTTACCGGGGCCGGCGCAGGCGGTGCGGCGGGCGCGGGAGCAGGTGGCGCAGGCGATGGCGGCGCAGGTGGCTGCTCCACCGGTTTGGCGACCGGCTTGGGCACGGGTTTAGGCACCGGCTTGGGTTTCGGTATTTTTTTCGGCGCCGGCTTGGCGGCCACTTCATCCACAACCGTTGGCGGTGGCTCGACCACAGGCGGTGGCGGCGGCACGTGCGGTAGCGGTTCCACCACAGGTGGCGCGGGCCTGGAGAATTCGATGGTCATCGGTGGAATTTCCGGCGGCACAATCGGCAGCACGGGGGTGGGCTTCTGGCTCACCCAATAAATCACCGCACCGTGCAGGGCCAACACCAGTAACCCCAACAGAACGCCTTCGCGCCGACTCGAAAAGCGCTTGGGAGTTCGCTGCAAACGCAGTTGCCCCAACGGCGCGCGGTGCGGCCGGCCAAGGTCGACCAACTCGCCACCCGGTGCCTGGCGCCATGGCGCCTCGTGTGCACCGGCGGCGGTCTGGACATTGCCCATTGATTCACTCCCTACGGTGTTTGAAACAAAAACCGACGGGCCTGCGTGGAAGGCCGTCCAGGGCTGAATCATCGACGCCGCACACTTATCTCTTAAAGTAATCTTTAAAGTTATACATAGACAAAAATCGAATAAATAAAAGCCATGCACACGGCGAAGCCACGACCTGCGCGGCCTGGCGTAAAGGCGGCGTTTTTCAATGCATTTCAGGCATTCAAAATATTCAGTAGAGGCATGGCTCAACGGGGCTGTTTGCGCACAAATCGAACAGTTCAGCCTGTAAACACTGCCCCGCCGCGCTCAGACCGCCGCGTGCATACAACGCCAGGCGCACGCCCTGCACCACGGGCAAACCGCTCTCTGCGCCGACTATTACATGTCCGGCCTGCACCACCCTCAGCGGCAATAGACTCACACCCAACCCCGCCGCCACCGCCGAACACACGCTGGCCAGGCTTGCGCTGGAATAGCCGATACGCCAGCGCCAGCCGCTCACTTCCAGGTGGTGCAGCATTTCATTGCGGTACAGGCCGCCCACGGGGAATGCCACCAACGGCAAAGGATCGCGCCCCAGGCACGGCGTGCTGCGGCTGTCTACCCAGCACAACGGCTCGGGCCACGACGCCAGGCAGTCATCGCTGCTGCCCATCTGCTTGACCAGCAACACGTCGAATTCACCATTGCGGTACTGGCGCTGCAACTCGGGCCCCAGGCCGCTGGTGACCTCCAGGCGCACCCGTGGATACGCCAGCACAAACGCCGACAGCAACGGCATCAGTCGCTGCGCCGCAAAGTCTTCCGGCACGCCCAGGCGCAGCACACCGTCACTTTGCTGGTTGATCAACACATCGGCGGCCTCTTCGTGCAGCGCCAGAATGCGTCGCGCGTAAGCCAGCAAGCGCTCGCCCTCGGCGGTGGCGACGACGCGCCGTTGATCGCGGTCCAGCAACTGGCACGCCACTGCGTCTTCCAGGCGGCGGATCTGCTGGCTCACGGTGGACTGGGTCAAGTGCAGGCGCTCGGCGGCGCGGGTGAAGTTGCCGCAATCCACCACGGCGACGAAGCTGCGCAGCAATACGGGATCGAACATGATCATTCTCGTTGCCACTGGTTGGCATGGTTATATTTAATTTCAGAATACCGGGGGCGCTGGCCATACTCACGCCTCTTTTACCGATGTGCAAAGG
The DNA here is from genome assembly GCF_036688725.1 of Pseudomonas lactucae. Taxonomy (NCBI): domain Bacteria; kingdom Pseudomonadati; phylum Pseudomonadota; class Gammaproteobacteria; order Pseudomonadales; family Pseudomonadaceae; genus Pseudomonas; species Pseudomonas lactucae. The sequence continues at coordinate 107,136 of NZ_JAQQPT010000023.1, forward strand.
CGCTGCATGACCCTCAATAAATCCTTCGCCGGCTGGGGCCTGCTGGTGGTGCTGGGCCTGAACCTGCGGCCGATCCTGAGTTCCATCAGCCCGTTGCTCGGCGAGATCCGCCAGGCCACCGGCCTGAGCTTCCAGAGCAGCGCCCTGCTCACCAGCCTGCCGGTGGTGTGCATGGGCCTGGTGGCGCTGGTAGGCGTGCGCGTGGAAGCGCGGTTGGGTGAACGACGCGGTATCGCCCTGGGCTTGATGCTGATTCTGCTGGCTTGCCTGGCGCGTTGGTGGATGGGCCAGGGCTCGGCATTGCTGGTTACGGCCTTGCTCGGTGGCGCCGGTGTGGCGCTGATCCAGGCCTTGGTGCCAGCGATGATCAAGCGCGAATTCCGTCATCGCGTGCCGGTGGCGATGGGTGTGTACTCGGCCTCACTGATGGCCGGCGGCGGGCTGGCAGCGCTGCTCAGCCCGCTGGTGGCCACGCATTTCCAGCAATGGCAGGCGGGGTTGGGCGTGTGGCTGTTGCCGGCGCTGGGCGCCTTGTTGTTGTGGGCCTGGCTGCCGCTGGGCGCGGCGAGGAATCCACAGGTGGTGCCCGCGTTCAAAGGCCTGCGCAATCGGCGCGCGTGGCTGCTGGCGGTGTATTTCGGGCTGGTGAACTGCGGCTACATGAGCCTGGTGGCGTGGCTGCCGGCCTACTATCAGCAATTGGGTTGGGACGTGTTGCCCAGTGGCTCGTTACTGGCCTTCATGACGATCTTCCAAGTGATCGCCGCGCTCTTGATGCCCGTGCTGGCGCAACGCGGCATCGACCGTCGGCCGTTGCTCGGTATCAGCCTGCTGGCCCAGACCATCGGCTACCTCGGCCTGCTGCTGGCGCCGCTGCAATTTCCCCACCTGTGGGTGGCCTTGTGCGGCTTCGGCCTGGGTGCCTGTTTTGCCCTGAGCCTGCTGCTGACCCTAGACCATCACCGCGACCCTCGCCAAGCCGGGCAACTGGCGGCCTTCGTGCAGGGCGTGGGCTTTCTGATCAACGCGGTTTCGCCATGGATGACCGGCTGGCTGCGCGAACTCACCGGCCACTTCACCAGCGCCTGGGTGGTGCTGACGGTGACCGCGCTGGCGATGCTGGTGGTGACGCGGGTGTTCAGCCCGGCTACCTATCGCAGCGCACCTGCTCTATAGATATGCATTTTAGGTCTACTTAAATTAATAGAGCTTCGTTGACGGAATAAGCCAGACCCCTAAAATCCCTATTCTTCCCAAGGACGCCGGCATGCCATGGATCTTCGCCAACTGCGCTACTTCATCGCGCTGAATGAGCACCGCAGCTTTGTGCGCGCCGCCGACGCCATGGGTATTACTCAACCGGCGTTCAGCCGCAGTATTCAGGGGCTGGAACAGGAATTCGGCTGCGTGCTGGTCGACCGCGCCCACAAGGATCTGCGCCCCACGCCAGAAGGCGAGGTGGTGTTGCGACATGCCTTGAGCCTGGTGCAAGGCGCCGCCCGGCTCAGCCATGAGGTCACATGCATGACCAAGCTCGACGCCGGTGAAGTGCGCTTCGGCAGCGACGCGGTGGCGGCGGTCAATCTGGTTCCACAGGCCATGGCGCGATTTATCACGGCCTATCCCAAGGTACGCAGTGCGTTGCAGGTGGATAACTGGGAGAGGCTCGGGCACAGCCTCAATCGTGAAGAGATCGAGTTTTTTATCGCCGACGTGCGCCACTTCGAGGCCGATCCGAATTTTCGTACCCAAACACTCATGCCTCGGCGCAGTGTGTTTTTCTGCCGCGCGGGTCATCCGCTGCTGGCCAAGGACAGCCTGTCCACCAATGACCTGTTCGACTACCCGTTGGCCACGCCATTGATCGCGCCAGGCATTCGTAAATTGCTCGCCAACCTCAGCGGGCGTATCGACTTTGCGCCCGCTATCGAGCTGGAACAGTTCACCGCACTGGCGAGCATCGTGCGCCAGTCCGACACCATTGGCCTGGGGGCCGAAGAAGCCTTTGTCGACTCATTGGCCAGCGGCGAACTCAAGGCGCTGCACTGGCGCAACCTGCCCCATACACTCGACAGTTTGAACAACCGCTGCGGCGTGATCAGCCGCGCTGGGGGTCGCTTGTCGCCAGCGGCGAAGGCGCTGATCGAGAGCTTGCGGGCGGTGGAAAACCGAACCGATTGGCCCGTGCAAACGTCCCGAAGTCATTGAAGCGCACGCCCATCTCGGCCATGACCTTATGCGCCACCCTGGTCGTCATCTGGCGAATGTAGAACGGCTCCTTCACCACAAAATGATGAATCCCGTGGGTGCTGCCGAAGTTGAAGCAGAACGCCTGCAGCGGCCACAGCCACCAAGGGTTGAGCACTTGGGTTTGCTGGATCACATTGCCCAGTTCCACATCGCCGTAGTAGTGCATGTTGGAGCTGACAAAGTGCAGGCAAAAGGTGCGCAGCACGTTGGGGCCGATGATCACCACGGCGGCGATGTCGATCATCTGCATCATCTGCAAGGTGCCGGCGGACCAAGCGATTGGCGCGCCCAGCAGGCTGGCGATGCCATTGGCGACGTGGAAGCCGAGAAACACGTACCACGCGCCCCAATGCAGCAGCGCCAGCGGTGCGTAGACCAGCAGCGAGCGTTTGAGAATCTTGAGTTTGTGGCTCCAGGTCCTGGCGCGCAGCATGCGGATAAACGCCGACATCACGTTATCGCCCACCATCAGCAAGCGCGCAAACCCCCAGGGTTCGCCGTTGGTGATCGCACGTTCCTCCATATCGGTTTCGGTGCCGGAGACTTTGTGATGGTTGAGGTGCAAATGGCGGCGGATCCACGGGTTGATGGTGCTCGGCCGCGCCAGCCACACCAGGCCCATCATCAGGTTGTGCGGCAGGCGCTGCTTGCGAAAGTACATGCTGTGGATCAGGTCGTGTTCCAGCTCGTGGGTCAGTGAGGCGAGGAACGCATTGAGCAGCAGGCAGGCCCACCAAGCCATGTGACCGGTGATATAGAGCGCCGCCGAGCCCAGCATACCCAGCAAGGCGAACGCCAGGATGCCCGCGCCCAGAGCGTCCTGATGCAGCAACCAGGGGTGTTGCTGGCGCAGGCGCGCACCTTCGGCGAGCACCACTTCGCGGATATGCGCCGAACGCTGTTGCGCGTTCATCTGCTGGGGACTTGCAGAAGTACCGTCCATGCTCCCATCCTCTTGTTCAATGAAGGGTTACATCCTGCCTCAGGTCACGCGGCAGGACGCTAGCCCCACACGCCAACCTGTTGACCGCAAGCGCCAATCGCCATGACCGAACCCACGTCCCTCGCCAGTTGGACCCGTGCCCTGCGCAAGCAGCTCGACGCTCTGGGCCTCGACAGCGCCGCACTGTGCGCCCAGGCCGGGCTCGACCCGCAGCAGATGGACGACCCCAATGCACGCTATCCACTGTCGGCGACCACGCGTTTGTGGGCGCTGGCCGTGCAGGCCAGTGGCGATCCGGCGATTGGGTTGCGCGTGTCACGGTTTGTCAGCCCGACGACGTTTCATGCGCTGGGGTATGCGCTGGTGGCCAGCGGCAGCCTGCGGGAAGTGTTCGAGCGCATCGTGCGTTATCACCAGGTGGTCAGTGATGCGCTGACGCTGGAGCTTATTCGCGACGGCGAACGCTATCGTTTTCGCCTGCTGCAACCCGAAGGCAGCCCGGCGCCGGCCTTGGAAGCCATCGATGCGTTTGCAGCGATCTATGTGCGCACCTGCCGCAACCGCCTGGGCCGGGATTACGCGCCCTTGGCCGTGCACTTGCGGCGCCCGGAACCGGCCGATCCCAAACCCTGGCACACGGTGTTCCGCGCGCCGGTATTTTTTGGCGCCGATGAGGACCGCCTGGAGTTCGCGGCCCAGGACTTCGACAGCCACCTGGACGACGCCAACCCGGAGCTGGCCGAGCACAACGAAACCGTGCTCAAGCGCACCCTCGCCCAGCTGCAACCGCTGACCTGGGAGCGCAAGGTGCGCGCGGCGATCGAAGCGCAACTGCCCGAAGGCGAGCCGAGCGCCGAACGGATTGCCCAGGCGCTGCACTTGAGTCTGCGCAGCTTGCAGCGGCACCTGGCGGATGAGGGATGCCGGTTCGATGCGCTGCTCAATGAATGCCGGCAGAACCTGGCGCTGCTGCACTTGCGCGACCCGCAGTGCTCATTGGCCGAGATCAGCCATCTGTTGGGGTTTGCTGATACCAGCAGCTTTAATCGGGCGTTCAAGCGGTGGACGGGGATGACACCGGGGCAGTTTCGGGATGGGTTGCGGTAGGCCGATGTGGGGGGGCTTGCTCCCGATAGCGAGGGTACAGGCACTGCAAATTCCGAATCCATCAGCGCCCGCGATCGCGCCGCAACAACTTCCTCACCCGCGCCACCAACGCCTTGGCCTCGAACGGCTTGAGCAGGTAATCATCCTCATGCAACTCCAACCCGCGCAGGCGATCCTCGATCCCGCCCGGCGTGGTCAGGAACAGCACTGGCGTGTCGCCCTTGTGCCGAATCGCCTGCTGCAACTTCCAGGCGTTCAAGCCCGGCAGCATCACGTCCAGGATCACCAGGTCGTACGCGGTGCTTTCCACAAAGCGCTGCGCCGCCATGCCGTTGGCCGCGACTTCCACGCCGAAACCGGCCTCGCTCAAGCCTTGGGCCATGAGCTGCGCCAATTGCGGCTGGTCTTCCACTAACAACACCTGCATGCCTTACCTCTGGGTTCGATTACAAACCTGTCATCAAATTGTGCGGTTTCTGACCACGTTCACTGACTACCGTGACGGCCTGCCGTATGGAGCCTTCACCATGTCTCGCCCTGCCTTGTTCTTGAGTCTCGCCTTGTGCACCGCCGCACAGGCCACACCGCAATTGCCCCGCCATGCCGACCTGGATCTGCGCACGGCCCGCCAACTGGCCGATGCCGGCCTTGCCCACTGCAGTGCCGCGCTGACCGTGTTGGACCGCGGCGGCAACTTGTTGCTGAGCCTGCGCGCCGATGGCGTCGGCCCGCATAACAGCCTCGCCAGCCAGCGCAAAGCCTACACCGCGCTGTCGAGCAAAACCGCGACGCGGCTGTTTGCCGAACGTGCGCGCAACAACCCCGAGGCCGCCAACCTTAACAGCTTGCCCGAGTTGCTGTTGCTCGGTGGCGGCGTACCGCTGTTTGCCGACGCCGAGCTGGTCGGCGCGCTGGGGATCGCCGGTGCCGGCGGCGCCGCGCAGGACGACGCCTGCGCCACCCAGGCCGCCGAGCAGTTGGGCCTGAAAACTTCTCTCTGATTCCCCTCTGGAAAGGACCTGTCGATGAAAACCCTCAGCATGACCCTCGCCGCCCTCAGCCTCAGCGGCCTGTGCAACCTGGCCCTGGCCGCCGGCAACCCCCTGAGCGTGCATGTGCTCAACCTGGAAAATGGCCTGCCGAGCGCCGGTGTCGGCGTTACCCTGGAGCAACAGGTAGGCGATAAATGGCAGCCACTCGCCAAAGGCGTCACCAACGAGCAGGGACGCATCGCCGAACTGTTCCCAGCCAACCAAACCCTGCAACCGGGTGAGTACCGCGTGGTGTTCAAGACCGGCGACTACTACAAAAAGGCCAACCGTGAAACGTTCTTCCCCGAAGTGCCGGTGATCTTCCAGGTGAAACAGGCCGACCAGCATTACCACATTCCGCTGTTGCTCAGCCCTTATGGGTTCTCCACGTATCGCGGTTCATAGGCCCGCGGCCTGCCGCAGACGCTTGAGGTCAAGTATCTCAATCGCGCCGTAACTCAGGCCGATGATGCCCTGTTGTTCCAACGCCTTGAGCAGGCTGTTGGCGGTCTGGCGCGACAGGCCCAGCATCGCCGCCAAGTCCTCCTGGGGCAGTTGCAACGTGCGACGCGCCTGGTCTATTTCGCCGTAGCCCTGGGCGATCATCAGCAACCGATGGGCCAGGCGCGCCGACGCGGGCATCAGGCTCATCTGCTCGATATTGATCAACGACAGGCGCAGTTTGTGGCTCATCAACAGGGCCACGTCGCGCCAATACGCCGGATGGGTTTCGAGGATGTCGAGCATGGCTGCCTGCGGCACCTGCAACAGCGTGCACGGCCCCGAGGCCTGGGCATCGTGGGTGCGCGGCAGGTTGTCGAACAGGCAGATTTCGCCGAACCAGTAAGGCGTTTCCACCAGGCTCAACACCGCCTCCTTGCCCTGCGCGTTCACCGCGCTGATGCGCACCGCGCCTTCCAGCACCGCATACAGCCCACACGGCGGGTCGCCGCGCTTGAACAGATACTGCCCCGCCGTCAGCGCGCGCAGCCGTGCGGCCGCCAGCAAACGATGCTGTAGCTCGACCGGCAGGTGGCTGAACCAGTGGCCGTTGGCCAACCGGGCATACCATTGCTCTGCGTCCATGAGAACTCCGAAGATTGTCGCCCAGCTGACAGTCAGGCGCTGGCTGACAGGGCATGATCAAACATCCTACAGGAGGAACAACAATGAAAAGCCTCGTCGACCACCTCAGTCAATACGCCGCCTACCACCGCGATCCACGCAATATCGCCAGCCACTTTATTGGCATCCCGTTGATTGTGGTCGCCGTGGCCGTCCTGCTGTCGCGCCCGGAATGGGCAGTGGGAGGCGTGTGGATTTCACCGGCAGTGATCGTGGCGTTGTTGTCGGCGTGGTTTTACCTGCGCCTGGAACCGGCCCTGGGCGTGCTGATGACGGTACTGATGGGCTTGTCGGTATGGGCCGGGCATGTACTGGCGGCGCAGAGCACCCTGGTATGGCTGAGCAGTGGCGTGGGGATGTTCGTGGTGGGCTGGGTGATCCAGTTTGTCGGCCATTACTACGAAGGCAAGAAGCCCGCGTTTGTGGATGATGTGTCGGGGTTGATTGTGGGGCCGTTGTTTGTGGTGGCGGAGGTGGCGTTTTTGCTGGGGTTGCGGCAGGGCTTGAAGCAGCAGATCGAAGAGCGTTCGGGGCCGGTGGTTCGACGCGATCTGAAGCCTAGAGAGGTCTAAATGTGGGAGGGGGCTTGCTCCCTCCCACATTGGCCCCCATTTTCACATTGGGTATTGCGGTGTGTTCAGGCTTTTTGCCAGACCTTGGGTTTGAAGAACAGGGTCTCGCCACGCGCCAGGCCGGTCAGGCTGTCATGGTCCTTCACCACTTCAGCCTCGATCAGCTCGGGCTGACCTTCGACCTTGAGCGTCACCCGCGTCGTCGCGCCCAGCGGGCGAATATCGCGCACCTCGGCGGCATGGTGATCCTCCAGCTCATGACGCGACAGCGACACTTCGTGAGGACGGAACAGCACATGCTTGTCCTCGCCCAGGTGCAGGCGGTTGGAGTCGCCGAGGAAGTGGTACACAAAATCACTGGCCGGGTTTTCGTAGACGTCACCCGGTGACCCGATCTGCTCGATCACGCCCTTATTCATCACCACGATACGGTCGGCGACTTCCATGGCCTCTTCCTGGTCGTGGGTCACGAATACCGAGGTCAGGTTGATGTCTTCGTGCAGGCGCGCCAGCCAGCGACGCAGCTCCTTGCGCACCTTGGCGTCAAGGGCGCCGAAGGGCTCGTCCAGCAGCAGCACTTTCGGCTCCACCGCCAGGGCGCGAGCCAGGGCGATCCGTTGGCGCTGGCCCCCGGAGAGTTGTTCCGGGTAGCGGTCGGACAACCAATCGAGCTGCACCATGTTCAGCAGTTCATGCACCTTGGTTGCGATCTGGCTTTCAGTCGGACGCTGGTTTTTCGGCTTCATGCGCAGGCCGAACGCGACGTTGTCGAACACGGTCATGTGGCGGAACAGCGCGTAGTGCTGGAACACAAACCCGACGTTGCGATCGCGCACATCGTGGCCGGAGACGTCTTCACCGTGGAACACGATGCTGCCGTCATCCGGGGTTTCCAGGCCTGCGATGATGCGCAGCAAGGTGGTCTTGCCGCAGCCTGAGGGCCCGAGCAACGCCACCAGCTCGCCACTCTGGATGTCCAGATTGATGCTGTTCAGGGCCTTGAAGGCGTTGAAGTTCTTGCTGACATTACGGACTTCGATCGACATGACTTATTCCTCACCGGCGCTGTTGCGCAGGCGGTTGATACGGTTCTCGCTCCACTGCTTGAGCAGCAGGATGAAGAGCGCCAGGATCAGCAACAGGCTGGCCACCGCAAACGCGGCAACGTGGTTGTATTCGTTGTAGAGAATCTCGACGTGCAGCGGCAAGGTGTTGGTCACGCCGCGTATGTGGCCGGACACCACCGACACCGCGCCGAACTCACCCATGGCCCGCGCGGTACACAGCACCACGCCGTAGATCAGGCCCCACTTGATGTTAGGCACGGTCACATGCCAGAACATCTGCCAGCCATTGGCGCCCAGCAGGCGCGCCGCCTCTTCTTCCTGGGTGCCCTGCTCCTGCATCAGCGGGATCAGTTCACGGGCCACGAACGGCACGGTGACGAAGATGGTGGCGAGCACAATGCCCGGCAGGGCGAACACGATCTGGATGTCGTGCTCTTGCAGCCACGGCCCGAACAAGCCCTGGGCACCGAACATCAGCACATACACCAGGCCCGCGATCACCGGAGAGACCGAAAACGGCAGGTCGATCAGCGTCACCAGGATGCTTTTGCCACGGAACGAGTACTTGCTCACGCACCACGCGGCGCTGACGCCGAACACCAGGTTGAGCGGTACCGAAATCAACACGGCGATCACCGTGAGTTTCAACGCCGACAGCGCGTCGGGCTCCAGGATTGCGGTGAAGAACGCGCCGAGGCCGTTCTTCAAGCCCTGGGACACCACGATAAACAGCGGCAGCAACAGGAACAGGAAGAACACCAGCCAGCCAAGGCCGATCAGGATGCGTCGCGAGGTGGCACTGCCACGCCGGGCGGCATTGGCCGAGGACGCGGCGGAAATAGACGATTGGGACATGTTCCGCGCCTCCTTATGGACGTTCGATGCGCCGCTGCAACAAGTTGATCAGCAGCAGCAAGACAAAAGAAACCACCAGCATCAACACACCAATGGAGGTGGCGCCGCGGTAGTCGTATTGGTCGAGCTTGACCATGATCAGCAGTGGCAGGATCTCGGTTTTCATCGGCATGTTGCCGGCGATGAAAATCACCGAACCGTACTCTCCCACGCCACGCGCAAACGCCAGGGCAAAGCCAGTCAGCCAGGCCGGCAACAGCGCCGGCACGAGGATGTAGCGGAACACCTGCAACGGCTTGGCGCCCAGGCAGGCGGCGGCTTCTTCGATTTCCCGGGGGATATCGGCGAGTACCGGCTGCACCGTGCGCACCACGAACGGCAGGGTCACGAAGGTCAGCGCCAGGGTGATGCCCAGCGGCGAATACGCGATCTTGAAGCCCAGGTCGGCGGCGAACTGCCCGACCAGGCCGGTCGGCGTGTACAGCGCGGTGAGCGCGATACCGGCCACGGCGGTAGGCAAGGCGAACGGCAGATCGATCATCGCGTCGATGATCTTGCGGCCGGGGAAGGTGTAGCGCACCAGCACCCAGGCCAGCAGGGTGCCGATCACGCCGTTGATCAACGCGGCGTACAACGCGGTGCTGAAGCTCAGTTTCAACGCCGCCACCACCCGCGGCGCGCAGATGATGGCCCAGAACTGATCCCAGGTGAGTTGAGCGGCGTGTACAAACATCGCCGCCAGCGGGATGAGTACGATCAGGCTGAGGTACACCACGGTGTAGCCCAGCGTCAGCCCGAAGCCGGGTATGACGGGGGAAATACGACGCGACATAAGAGTCCTTGGTTAGCGGGAACGGTGACTGACTGTGGCGAGGGAGCTTGCTCCCGCTGGGCTGCGAAGCAGCCCCAAAACCAGGCGACCCAGTGGCATCAGATACACCGCAGATACCGGTTTTGGGAGCGCTTCGCACTCCAGCGGGAGCAAGCTCCCTCGCCACAACAAGCCGAGCACACAGTAGCGGTGTTGTTTACTGCGCCGTGTAGATCTGGTCGAATACGCCACCGTCGTTAAAGAATTTCGGTTGGGCAGTTTTCCAGCCGCCGAAGTCTTTGTCGATAGTCACCAGGTCCAGTTTCGGGAACTGCTGGGCGTATTTGGCGGCCACTTTTGCATCGCGTGGGCGGTAGAAGTTCTTTGCCGCAATCTCCTGGCCAGCCGGGCTGTACAGGTGCTTGAGGTATTCGGTGGCGATCTCGGCGTTGCCCTTTTTCTCGGCGTTCTTGTCGACCACCGCCACGGGCGGCTCGGCGAGGATCGACAGGGACGGCACGACGATGTCGAACTTGTCGGCGCCGCCGTCTTCCTTGAGCGCCAGGAACGCTTCGTTTTCCCAGGCCAGCAACACGTCACCCTGACCGTTGTTGACGAAAGTGATGGTCGAACCGCGCGCGCCGGTGTCGAGGATCGGCACGTGCTTGAACAGCTCTTTCACGTATTCCTGGGCCTTGGCTTCGCTGCCGCCGCTCTTGAGGCCGTAGGCCCAGGCGGCGAGGAAGTTCCAGCGCGCACCGCCGGAGGTTTTCGGGTTCGGCGTGATCACCGACACGTCTTTCTTGATCAGGTCACCCCAGTCCTTGATGCCTTTAGGGTTGCCCTTGCGCACCAGGAACACGATGGTCGAGGTGTACGGGGTGCTCGCATCCGGCAGGCGGGTCTGCCAGTTCTCGGGCAAGGTCTTGCCCAGTTTGGCGATTTCGTCGATGTCGCCGGCCAGGGCCAGGGTCACGACGTCGGCGCGCAGGCCGTCGATCACCGCCCGGCCTTGCTTGCCCGAACCGCCATGGGATTGCTGGATCTTGACGTTGTCGCCTGGGTGGGACTGTTTCCAGTAGCTGGTGAACTCAGCGTTGTAGTCCTGGTACAGCTCACGGGTAGGGTCGTACGAGACGTTGAGCAGCTCGTAGTCCTTGGCAACGGCGGAACCGGCAAACACGGCACTGGCCAGTGCGGCCAGGGCATAACGGCGAATCGACGACATAGAAGCTCCTAGAATGCTGGGGTGTTGGCTTTTTCTTATAGTTGCGGGTCTTGCGAATCGCCGTTGCTGCTTAGCTCGGTTTGTTACCGGGGTTCTGCAAACGGAATTTTTCCTTGCGTTCGATCTGTACCACTTGAGCGTTATGCACAGTGATTTCCACCGCGCCAAACCGCAGATCGCGCAGGGCGCTCTGAATCTCACGCAAAATGGCTGCTTCGTCCTGGCCGTCGACGCTACGTAGAGATGCGCTCATGGTCTCGCTCCTGAAATGAATAGTGCCTGGCAGTGGCGGCACTGCTTGCGGCGTGAGAGCGATAGTAGATAAGCGCGGATATTCTTAAAAATACTATTTAAGAATGTTTATATAACCAGAAAGAATTTTCTGGCGCGACGTGGGGTTGCGAGGGGTTTCAGTTGGCTGATCAATCAGCTGACTCACCGCTATCGGGAGCAAGTCGAATCGTCGCACTGCCCCTCCCACATTTTGACTGCATTTCAAGGCTGGATAGCGGGAGCGCGGTCCCAGTCAATTTCATTCGCCGGCACCGGCCGGCCAAACCAATACCCCTGCCCCATATCGCAATCCTGTTCCAACAAAAACCGCGCCTGCTCGACCTGCTCGATGCCCTCGGCATGTACCTGCATGCCCATGCTTTTCGCCAACGCGATCACCACACGCACAATGGCGACATCGTCTTCGTCCCATGGCAAGCCGGCGACAAAACCCTGGTCGATCTTGAGTTTCTGTACCGGCAGGCGCTTGAGCCGCAGCAGCGAGGAATACCCGGTGCCAAAATCGTCGATAGCCAGGCGCAGGCCCAGCTCGCGCAGATGGTGCAATTGCTCCAGCGCCACTTCGGGGTCGTCCATTACCGCGCTTTCGGTGACTTCCAGCTCCAGGAAAGCCGGGTCCAGGCCCGTATCGCGCAGTACCTGGGCCACTTGCCCGTACAGTTCACGCCGGGCAAACAAGCGGCTGGACACATTCACCGCGATAAAGCTCAGCGGCACACCGGCGGCCAGCCATTGGCACATCTGGCGGCAGGCCTGGTCCATCACCCAGGCGTCGATATCGGCAATCAACCCGGTGCGCTCGGCGATGGGGATGAACTCGGCCGGTGGCACCAGGCCGCGTTCCGGGTGCTGCCAGCGCACCAGGGCCTCGACGCCGATCAGGCGGCCGCTGTGCAGTGCGTAGACCGGCTGGTAGTAAACGCGCAGCTCGTGTTGGACGAGGGCGCGGCGCAGCTCGCTGGCGATCTCCACGCGGTTCTGGGCATGGGCGGTGAGTTCTTCGGTGTACAACGCGTAGCCTTCGCGCCCCACACTTTTGGCCTTGAACAACGCCGAGTCGGCGTTGCGCAGCAACTGTTCGGCGCTCAGCGCATCGCTGGGGAACAGGCTGATGCCGATGCTGGCGCTGACAAACAGCTGGTGACCGTCGAAGATGAACGGTTGCTTCATCACATCCAGCATGCGCTGCGCCAACGCGGCCGCCTGCACCACCTGTGGACAACTTTCCGCGATCACCGCGAACTCATCGCCGCCCAGGCGCGCCAGGGTCACGCCGGGCCCGAGCAGGCCCTTGAGGCGCTCGCCCGCCAGCTTGAGCAACTGGTCGCCGACGTTATGCCCGAGGCTGTCGTTGATGATCTTGAAGTGGTCCAGGTCCAGCAACAGCAAGGCGCAGCCGCGTTTATGCAGTTGCGCCGAGGCCAGCGCCTGTTCGGCACGGTCGGTGAACAGCAGCCGGTTAGGCAGGTCGGTCAGTGGGTCATGATGGGCCAGGTGGGCCAGTTCGTGTTCGGAGTCCTTGATGGCGCTGATGTCGGAAAACACCGCCACGTATTGGCTGACCTTGCCATGATCGTCATGGATGACCCGGATGGTTTGCCACTGTGGATAAATCTCGCCGCTTTTGCGTCGGTTCCAGATTTCACCGCTCCATTCGCCGATGCGCTCCAGCGTCTGGAACATCTGTTGATAGAAACTCGACGAATGGCGCCCGGATTTGAACAGGCTGGGCTGCCGGCCCATGACGTCTTCGCGCTGGTAGCCGGTGATTTCCATAAAAGCCCGGTTCACATGCACGATCAGGCCCTGGGCATCGGTGACCAACACCCCTTCGCGGGTGCAGTCGAACACGGCGGCGGCCTGGCGCAGACGTTCACGGTTGTCGTGATGGGACTGCGGCAGCGGATGGCCCTGCGCAAAACGAGCGCCCATCAGGTAGATCAGCACAGCGCTGAACGTTACCCATACATAGCCGCGCACCTGCAACCAGAGGTTGAGCTTGCTCGGATCATCGAGAAACTCGATCAATGCGTGTTCTGTGAGCCCGATCCAGGCTATCGAAACCAGCAGGTATACCAGCCCCGTCCCCAGGGCTCTTCGGTATGAAAACGGCATAGGCTCAGCAATCCTTACCAAGAAAACAGAATCCCCCTACAAGGGCTGCGGATTATAGAATAAGAAACATCCAGTCACTCCTATCTGAAAGAGCGGCTGGTTTTCTGTGTAGGCTTAGTGATAATGCGTGAGCTGTTCTTTTCTTTATCTGAGGGCCATACAGCCTATGTGGTACAACGGTTTTCTTGACTTGTCAGCCTGGCAACTGGTGGCAGTCACTCTGTTGATGACCCACGTGACCATCGTTGGGGTCACGGTTTATCTGCATCGCTATTCAGCCCATCGCTCCCTGGAGCTCAATGCCGGCCTGAAACACTTCTTCCGCTTCTGGCTGTGGTTGACCACGGCGCAGAACACCCGCGAGTGGACCGCCATCCACCGCAAGCACCATGCCAAATGCGAAACCGTCGATGACCCGCACAGCCCGGTAATCAAAGGGCTATCCACTGTCTTGCGCAAAGGCGCCGAACTGTACCGCGCCGAAGCGGAAAACCCCGAGACGTTGCGCATTTACGGCAAGAACTGCCCGGACGACTGGATCGAACGCAAAATCTACACCCCTTACCCGTTGCTGGGCGTGGCGATCATGGGCGTGATCGACCTGCTGCTGTTCGGCACCATCGGTATCACCATCTGGGCCATCCAGATGATGTGGATCCCGTTCTGGGCCGCCGGCGTCATCAACGGCCTGGGCCATGCCGTGGGCTACCGCAACTTCGAGTGCCGCGATGCGGCGACCAACCTGGTTCCGTGGGGCATCATCGTCGGCGGCGAAGAGCTGCACAACAACCACCACACCTACCCCAACTCGGCCAAGCTGTCGGTGAAGAAGTGGGAATTCGACCTGGGTTGGGCGTGGATCAAGCTGTTCAGCTTTTTGCGCCTGGCCAAGGTGCAGCGCGTGGCGCCCATCGCCCACCGTGTGGAGGGCAAGGGCCACCTGGACATGGACACCGCCATGGCGATCCTCAACAACCGCTTCCAGATCATGGCCCAGTACCGCAAGTTGGTGATCGGCCCGCTGGTCAAGCAGGAGCTGGAAAAGGTCGATCACTCGGTGCGTCACCAGTTCCACCGCGCCAAGCGCCTGTTGTCACGCGAAACCAGCCTGTTGGATGACCGCCATCACCTGCGTATCCAAGGCATGCTGGAGCACAGCCAGGCCTTGAAGGTGATTTATGAAAAGCGTCTGGCGCTGCAGCAGATCTGGCTCAAGACCAGCTCCAATGGCCACGATATGCTTGCCGCCATCAAGGAATGGGTGCACGAGGCCGAGGCCAGCGGCATCCAGTCGCTGCGCGATTTTGCTCATCAACTGAAGACCTATTCGCTGCGCCCTGCAGCGGTCTGACAGTGCAGTGGGAGGGCCTGTCCTCCCACTCTCCAGCTTTTTGACGTCATTTCTCGGGCAGCGCCAATCGCGCCTGTTGACGGAACTTCACTGCAATTACCCTCTCTCAATGAACACTTCGCCATCATGGTGGCCCCTTTTAGTGACCGCTGCTACATCCTGCGGCGCGCCCAGAGAGAGTTGTGCCGATGGTTCACGAAAAACCCTACTCGCCAGACCCACCCGTCGCGGAGCATACGCGTCCGGCTGCGGCCGAAACCTTGCTGGCGTTGATGCACGCCCAAGGGGAAGTCGAGCGGTTGAGTGAGCGTGAACAGCTGCTCAGTACGCTGCTGGTCAGCGTCAACGCGGTGCTGTGGGCCATCGATTGGGAGACGCGCCGCGTGCTGTACGTAAGCCCGGCCTACGAGCGGGTATTCGGACGCGCCGCCGGCCTGCTGCTCGCCGACCATCGAGAATGGCGCAACAGCATTCACCCCGAAGACCTCGACTACGCCGAGCACAGCCTGGCCCGCGTGCTGGAACAAGGTGCCGTGGAGGACCGCGAATATCGCATCATCACCGCCGATGGGCAGATCCGTTGGCTGAGCGACAAGTGCTACATCAATCAGCAGGCCGAGCCCGGCGAACCGGTGGTCGTGGTGGGCATGGCCGAAGACATCACCGAAAAGAAGCAGCTGGAGCTGGAGCTGCAGCGCCTGGCCACCACCGACGTGCTGACCCAGAGCAGCAACCGCCGGCATTTCTTCGAATGCGCCAACCAGGCGTTCGACACCGCCTGCGCCCAGGGCGCGCCGCTGGCCTTCCTGCTGCTGGACATCGATGACTTCAAGGACATCAACGACAGCTACGGCCATCTGGAAGGCGACCAGGTGCTGCGACGTATCGCCGAGAGCGGTCGAGGGGTGTTGCGCCGTGGCGATTTGTTCGGGCGTATTGGTGGCGAGGAATTTGCGGCGGTACTGCCCGGTTGCGCGCCCGAGATGGCGCTGCAGGTGGCCGAACGCCTGGGCAAGGAGATTCAGGCGCTGAGCTTCAGCTACGAAGGCCGGGCGTTCAGCGTGACCATCAGCCAGGGCCTGGCCAGCCTGACCGAGGACGATGCAACCCTGGACAGCCTGTTCGCCCGCGCCGATACCGCCATGTACGAGGCCAAGCGCCTGGGCAAGAACCGCGTCGTCGCGGGCTGACGCCGATCACAAAATGTGGGAGGGGGCTTGCGTAGTGGCATCCACTGCGGCCAGCACACAAAAAACCCGCTGCGACAGGCTGTGTGAAAACACACTGATGGTGGTTCCAGCAAACGCCCCGACTTGTTCGGGGCGTTTGCGTTTGTGCTC
>NZ_JAQQPT010000024.1:0-109503 GCF_036688725.1 Pseudomonas lactucae
AGGTCATCGTCAAGATTAAATTCCGAAACCCCATTTGCGAAAGCAGGTGGGGTTTTGTTTTGGGCGCTCGGAAAGTATTGAGAGGTTCGCTCGTCGGCCTGCACGACGATTATCCCCGACAAATTTGCACAGTTATTTCTGAAACAGACCACTAGAATAGGCACCTAACCTTTTTTAGAGTACGAGCCCTATCTATGCCCGATCCAGTTGATGCCATTGAGGTATCGGATCTACCACTGGACGATCTGGTGGCATGCCATGAGTGCGACTTGCTGATGCGTAAACCCGCGCTCGCCCTCGGTGAAAAAGCCCAATGCCCACGTTGTGGTTACGAGTTGTACGCTCACCGCCACAATGTCGTGGAGCGCAGCCTCGCCTTGGTGCTCGCCGCGTTGTTGTTGTACATCCCCGCGAACTTTCTGCCGATCATGCAGCTCAATCTACTCGGGCAGTCCTCGGAGGATACCGTCTGGAGCGGCGTAGTCGGCTTGTTCGATACCGGCATGCAAGGCGTTGCAGCCGTCGTATTCCTGTGCAGCATGGCGATTCCTTTGCTCAAGCTACTGTGTCAATTGACCGTGCTACTCAGCATTCGTTGGAAGGTCGGGCGAAGTTACGGTCTGCTGCTATACCGCATTTACCATCACATGAAAGATTGGGGGATGTTGGAGGTCTACCTCATGGGAGTGCTGGTGGCGATCGTCAAACTCGCCGACATGGCCTCCATTACGATAGGCCTGGGTCTGGTCTGCTTCGTCAGTTTATTAATGGTTCAAGTTCTGCTTGAGGTGGTGATGTCGCCCCACCAAATCTGGCAAGCGCTTTCAGGAGAGGATGATCATGCGGGCGATTGATGCAGGCATTCTGATTTGTACCGAATGCCATGAATTGAACAAACAAGAACCGGATGCGGACGAGCAGACCTGCACCCGTTGCGGTGCGCTCGTGCATGCACGTCGCCCCAATAGCCTCACGCGTACCTGGGCCCTGCTGATCACCGCCGCGATTCTGTATATCCCCGCCAACCTGTTACCGATCATGACCATCAATTCACTCGGCCAGGGCAGCCCCAGCACCATCATGTCCGGGGTGATAGAACTGGTTCAGCACGGTATGTTTCCCATCGCCGCTGTCGTATTTATCGCCAGTATCCTGGTACCGACATTCAAGCTGGTGGGCATTGGTCTGCTACTGTTTTCGGTGCAGCGTCACCAACCGCTGTCCGCGCAACAACGTATTGTGATGTACCGTTTTATCGAGTTCATTGGACGTTGGTCCATGTTGGACATCTTCGTGATCGCCATTCTGGTGGCGGTCGTAAACTTTGGACGGCTTGCCAGCGTCGAGGCTAACCTCGGTGCGGCGGCGTTCGCCAGTGTGGTGATCTTGACGATGCTTGCCGCAGTAACTTTCGATCCCCGACTGATTTGGGATAACACGGAGTCGGACGACGACCATGAGTGATTTGCCTAAAGCTAAAACACGCCCAGCTTCCAACTGGTCGGCCATTTGGGTGTTGCCCCTGATCGCCTTGATCATCGGTGGCTGGCTGGGATGGCGCGCCTATTCACAACAGGGCATCGAGATCCAGGTGCGCTTCGAAAGCGGCGAAGGTATTCAGGTCAACAAGACTGAAGTGGTCTACAAAGGCATGCCGGTGGGCAAGGTCAAGGCGCTGGCCCTGGACGACGAAGGCAACAATCGCGGGGTGATCGCCACCATCGAGATGAACAAGGATGTCGATCAATACCTCAAGACCAACACGCGCTTCTGGTTGGTCAAGCCCAGTGTCAGCCTTGCCGGCATCACCGGTCTGGAAACCCTGGTTTCGGGTAACTACATCGCCGCCAGCCCTGGCGATGGCGAGCCGACACGCAAGTTCAAGGCGCTGTCCGAGGAACCGCCGTTATCGGACGCCAAACCCGGTCTGCACCTGACCATCAAGGCCGACCGTCTCGGTTCGTTGAACCGTGGCAGTCCCGTGTTCTACAAACAGATCCAGGTCGGCCAGGTCAAAAGCTACCTGCTGTCCGAGGACCAGAGCACCGTCGAAATCAAGGTCTACATCGAGCCGACCTACGCCAGCCTGGTGCGTAAACACACGCGCTTCTGGAACGCCAGCGGCATCAGCATCGACGCCAACCTGTCCGGCGTAAAAGTGCGCAGCGAATCACTCTCCAGCATCGTCGCTGGCGGTATCGCTTTCGCCACACCCGAAAACCGCAAAGACAGCCCACCCACCGATCCGAGCCTGCCCTTCCGTCTGTACGAAGACTTCGATGCCGCCGCCGCCGGCATCCGCGTCAAGGTCAAGCTCACCGACTTCGAGGGCTTGCAGGCTGGACGTACGCCGGTGATGTACAAAGGCATCCAGGTCGGTACCCTCAAAACCCTGAAGATAGACCCGGACCTCTCCAGCGCCAACGCGGAGCTGACCCTCGACCCCTTGGCCGAAGACTATCTGGTACAGGACACCCAATTCTGGGTGGTCAAGCCTTCCATCTCCCTGGCCGGCATCACAGGCCTGGAAGCGCTGGTAAAAGGTAACTACATCGCTGTTCGTCCGGGTGACAAAGGGACTGCACCCCAGCGCGAATATGTGGCCCGCGCCAAGGCGCCACCGCTGGATCTGCGCTCCCCGGGCCTGCACATGGTGCTGTTCACCGACAGCCTCGGGTCTTTGGATGTCGGCAGTCCGATCCTCTACAAACAGGTCAAGGTCGGCTCGGTGCAGAGCTACCAGTTCTCGCGTAAGAACAAGCAACTGGTGATCGGTGTTCACATCGAGAAGGAATACGAAAACCTGGTGAACGGCTCAACGCGGTTCTGGAATGCCAGCGGTGTCACGCTGACCGGAGGTCTTACTGGTGGCATCCAGGTCAAGAGTGAATCCCTGGCCAGCCTGATGGCCGGGGGCATCGCCTTCGAAACGCCGGAGCCAAACGTACCGCTGAAAAAGCGCATCCCGCGTTTCCGCCTGTTCGCTGACCGCGAGGCCGCGAATCAACACGGTACGCTGATCACTCTCAAGGTTGACCGCGCTGATGGCCTGCGCCCTGGCACTGCCGTGCGTTTCAAAGGCCTGGATGTGGGCAAGGTCGAAAGCGTCGACCTCAGTGCCGACATGCAATCGGTGCTGCTCAGTGCACGTATTACCCAAGTGGCGGACCGAATTGCGCGCGTCGGCACTCAGTTCTGGATCGTCAAGCCTGAGTTGGGCTTGATGAAGACTTCCAACCTGGAAACCCTGGTCACCGGTCAGTACATCGAAGTGCAGCCGGCAGCGAAAAGTGCAGGCCCACAAAAGAGTTTCGTCGCCCTGGACCAACCGCCCGAAGCCGTCCATCAGGAACAAGGCTTGAGCCTGGTCCTCAGCGCCGCGCGGCGTGGATCGCTGAAAGAGGGCGTACCGGTCACCTACCGCGAAGTCACCGTGGGCAAAGTCACCGGCTACGAGTTGGGCCAGACCGCCGACCGCGTGTTGGTGCACATTCTGATCGAGCCCAAATACGCGCCGCTGGTGCGCAGCGGTAGCCGCTTCTGGAACACCAGTGGGTTTGGCCTGGACTTCGGCTTATTCAAAGGCGCGACCGTACGCACTGAGTCTCTGGAAACCCTGGTCGCCGGTGGCATTGCCTTTGCCACCCCGGACGGCGAGCGCATGGGCAATGCTGCGCGACCGCAGCAGACCTTCCCGCTGTTCGACAAGTTTGAAGATGAATGGCTGACCTGGGCGCCTAAAATTCCGCTCGGTAAGTAGACCCAGGCGCCGCCATCGGGGGCTTGCTCCCGATGAGACCGGCACAGACACAAAAAAGGCCCCTGGATTCTCCCCAGGGGCCTTTGTGTTTCAGCGGAAAAAATTAAACCTCATCCAGCTCCGGTTCATCCGCCTGCACATTCACAGTGGCCTTCACCACATCGTGACGACGGATGTACTTCCAGTCCGCCTCATCGATGTAGATCCCGTTCGGCCCGCTGCCGCCTTCCAGGTCGATCGCCACCTGGGCGGACACCTGTGGCTTCACACTGGCCAGAATCGGCACAAAGCCCAGTTGCAGGCTGGTTTCCAACAGCGCTGCCTGGTTCTTTTCATCGATGTCTGCCGCTTCATCGAGGTAGTACGGCAAACGCACGCGCCCGGCCTGGTCGCGGTCCATCAAGTGCAGCAACAAGTACATGTTGGTCAGCGCCTTGATGGTCATGGTCGTGCCGTTGGAGGCCGCGCCATCGATGTCGGTGTGAATCACCGGCTGGCCATGCACCTTGGTGATTTCGAACGCCAGCTCGAACAAATCCTTGAGGCCCAGTTGGTTATGGTTGGCCGCCACCAGGCGGGCCAGGTACTCCTTGGCCTCTTCGTTCTTGTTGTCTTGCTCGGCGCTCTGGCTGAGGTCGAATACCGACAGGGTTTCGCCTTCTTCATACTGACCGGCACTGTGGATAATCTGGTCGATATGCTTGAGCGCTTCCTTGTTCGGCGCCAGTACGATGCGGAAGCTTTGCAGGTTGGACACCTGGCGCTTGTTGATCTCGCGGTTGAACAACGCCAACTGGTGTTCCAGGCTGTCGTAGTCGCTGCGGATATTGCGCAAGGTCCGTGCGATATCGGTGACGGCTGCGCGGCGTGCCTTGCCCAGCGTCAGCGCCTCGTCGGTACGGTGTGCATAGGCGTTGATCAGCAGTTGCAGGCGGCGCTCGACGTCGTCCTCGCTGTCGAACTTGGCCACCCCCTTGAGACGCACCTGAGCATACAGCGCCTCGATCTGGCCATCGGCGCGCAGCAGGCCCTGCCAACTGTCCTGATAGTCGTTGAGCAGCGGCAGCAGGTTGTCCATGGAATCGTCGACCGGGTCCATGAACGGCGTGCCGAACGGCAGGTCCGCCGGCAGCAACTGGCGACGGCGCAAGGCGTCATCCAGCGTTCGTTGCTTGGCTTCCATATCACCGATCTGGCGACCGACCAGTTGCAGCTTGGCCGACAGTTGCTGGACGCGTTCGGTGAAGGCGTCGCTGGAGCGCTTCAATTCATCCTGCGCCGCTTCCATCTGCGCCAGGTTTTCCAGCTTCTCGCCTTCTTCGGCGCTCAGGGTTTGCGCGCGACGGAAGTCTTCCAGGGCCTTTTGCGCATCCAGCACTTGCTGATACAGCGCTTCGGTCTGGGTCTTGCTCGCCGCGCGGTCAGACGCTACCGCCTGCTGCGTCTTGAGCTGCTTGAGTTCTTTCTCCAGACGTTCCTTCTGGTCACGCAAGGCCGCGCGGTCCGCCAGAGCCTGCAATGCCGGCGGCTCGATGTGCGAGATGTCAATGGACAGCCCCGGCACTTCAAAGCGCTCACCCTTGAAACCATCGAGGATCTGCTCCAGGGATTTGACCCACTGGCCGTCCTCATCCAGCGTGATGCCATGCTCGCCCAACGGCAGGCTGAACAACGCGCTGTTGAACAGGCGCATCAGGCGCTCGACATCCTGCTGCGAGAATTCTTCGCGCAGCTTGGCGTAACTGTTGTTATCCGCGTGATCGAGTTGCTGCCTGACCGACTTCAACCGTTTTTCCAGGTCGCGCAGACGCTCGTCCAGATCTTCGGCGCTGAACTGCCGCGACTGTGCCAGAGCACCCGCGAGTTCATCGTGAGCATCCTTGGCCGCCAGCAATTGCTGTTCCAGCACTTTCACGTCATCGACCAGGGCAAAGCGATGCTTGAGCACCGACAGCTCGCCCAGCCAGCGCTGGATGCCGCTGATTTCGCGCTCCAGGCGCATCAGCTCCTGGGTACCGCCACGCTGGTCGTTCTGCAGCGCGTCCTGCTCGTTGCGGTAGTGCTCGGCCTGGATAGTCAGCTCCTCCTTGCGTGCACTTGCGTAGTCCGACCAGGTGCCCAGCAGCGAATCCAGCAGCGGCGACAGGCGATGCAGTTTGCCGCGCAGGATGTCGCGCTGTTTCACGCCATTGGCCAGTGCCTCGACCAACGGGCCGGCGGCGACCAGTGAGTTGTAGTCCTGTTCCATGCGTCGTACATCGCGGAAGGCTTCTTCACATGCGGCGATGTAATCCACGCTGCCGGAACGCAGGCTGTGTTCGAAGGCATCCAGAAACAATTGCTTGAGCTTGGCCGCGGTGATTTCGCGCATGTGCAGCAGGTTGATAAACAGCGCGCGGAAGGTCTTAAGGCTCTGTTCGCTGGTGGAACGCAACGGGATCAGTGTCAGGTCCAGCGGGATTGACGTGTGGCCGCCGACCAGCAAACGGCGCAGTTCATCGGGCTTGAGTTCGTAGGCTTTCAGGCCTTCGCGCTCAAGGTTGGTGAACAGCTCTTTCTGACGCAGGCAGGTGTCGTTCTTCTGGTAGTGAGCCAGGTCCAGCTTGCCCGCGTAGGCAAAGAACTGGTGACCGAAACCGCCGCCGGGGCCGCGACCGACCACGCCAATGACATGCGGGCCATGGGGCAGGGAGACTTCCACCAGGATGTAGCTGGTGTCGGTAGCAAAGTAGAAGCGTCGCGATTGTTCCAGGGTGTACTTGCCGAAACTCATGTCCGACATGCGCGCCAGGATCGGGAACTGCAAGGCGTTGATCGACGCGGATTTACCCAGGTTGTTGGCGCCATACACCGACAACGGTTCTTCCAGCGGGAACAAACCCAGGCTGTAACCGGCGGTATTCAATAGGGCGAAGCGGCGGATGCCGTAGCGTTCCTTGCTCATGCATCGGTCTCCTGTTCTTCGGCAATGGCGCGGGCCAGGGCGTCTTCTTCGCTTTCGTCTGCAAAGTCGCTCAAGTCGAGCGGGTCATCGGTCTTCAGCAGTTTTTCATCGCTGTCTTCGTCGATGATCACTGGCGCAGGCAACGGCAACACACTGTGCACGCTGGCCGCCAGGTCACGGTCCTGCTGCACCGACAGGCACACGTCGAGGAAACGGTGCATGGGCGGCAGGAAGCGATAGATGCCGCTGTCTTCGCTGGCAAAACCCAGCTGGGTCATGCGGCGCATGATTTTTTCTTCGAGTTCTTCCTGGGTCTGCACTTCGGCCTGGATAAACAGGTCGCGGTATTTTTCCAGCAGGGACGGCAACTCATCGCGGCCCAGGCTGCCACCGTCGAGCACGGCGATCGGGTCACGGCCCTGATCGGCCAGGTGCTCGACGATGATGAAGGTGAACAGCGCCAGGCGCTGGGCGGTCTTGTTCACCTGCGCGCTGGCGATGGCGGAGTCCGGTACGAAATAGTAGAAACCACGGGTATCGCAGACCAGCTCAAAGCCCAGCGCTTTGAACAGCGTGCGGTACTGGTCCTGGAAGTTCGACAGTTGCGTGTACAGCTCCGGGTCACGGCGGCTGACGTGGTAACCCTTGAACAGCTCGCGAAAGATCGGCGCCAGTTGGGACAGTTCGGAAAGATCAAGATGCATAAGGGGTGCTCGCAGAAGTCTCGGCCGCATCAGGGCTGGCCGGGAGCAGGGCGAATGAGCGCAGGCTGACCTGATGCTCGTGTGTGTGGTAGTCGCGGCGTTCCAGGCGCTCGCGTTTGAAGCGTTTTTCCCGCGAGAGGCGCGAGAACCAGTACAGCAATTCGTCGGTGGCGCCGTCCGGTTCCTGCTCCAGCAGCCAGGTCATCAGGTCCGGCATTGGCAGCGCGTCTTCGCAGCGCTCGAGCATTTCCTTGACCGTGCGCGGCGCGCGCTGGGCTTCGCCCTTGTGGGATTTGTGCGCCTTGGGAAAACGCGCCGGTTTCGGCTCGAAATTCGCCAGTGCATACACATAGGCTTCGACCTGGCTGGCACTGCCGAGGAACGTACTTTGCGGCCGGGTGAACATCGGCATCGCGGCCTGTGGGACCGCATCCAGCCCTTTACGGCGGATGGCCGATAAGGCGAGCGCTGCGCCACGGGTGACGGCATTGTGCCGGCGCGCCTCTTCACGCAGTGGCAGCAGCAGCTCCCGCGCATGGCGCAACGTCAACTGGGCGCTGGTCTGCATTTCGAGGATGCGCGCGTGGGTGCGCAGCAGCATGTCGTCGTCCACTAGGTGGCCGAGGCGCTGTTGCTCGGTGAGCATGCGCAGCAGTACGTTTTCCACCTTGCGCACGCCTTGCTCGAAGGCGCCGTCGGCGTTCACCAGTTGGATCATTGGTTCGACGTATTCGTCCCAGGTTGCCAGGACTTCGGCGTAACGCTGGCGCAATGGGATCTGGCGGTCGCTGGTCTTGGCGCGGTCGGCCACGGCGGCGAGGGCCTGTTCGTCGTTGGCGAGTTTTTTCAGTACATCGCGCACGCGCATGTCCAACAGGCGCAGTTGACGGGCCAGGTCGTGGCCGTCGCGGATGTCGAAGGCATCCTGGATATAACCGGCCAGGCGCTCGAGGTGGCGCAGGTAGGCTTCAATCTCCAGGCACAGGCCGAGCCGGTGCTCCTTGCGCAGGTACGCCAGGAAGTCGTGGATTTGTGCGTTGAGCTCGAAACGGTTCGGGCTCTTGGCGACGGGCACCAGGATATCCAGGCGGATCCACACGTCCAGCAGGCTGGTGATGTCCTGGGGCGTGCTGTCCAATTGTTGGGCGGCCAGTTGCGCGCGCAGCTCGCCGAGGCTCAGGGTGCCTTGGTCGAAGTGTTCGCACAGTGGCTCAAGTAAGGCCCAGTGTTCGGCGAGGGCGCGCAGGACGCGCTTGGGTTCGATCATGGGAATGGCCGGCTGGTTGGCGATTAAAAGTCGCGATTGTACTGCATCAGGCGCGGGATTTATCCACAGCCGGTCAGTGCGCAGTGGGCGATTGTTACCGAACAGCGGTAGAATCCTCGCTCTTAACTTATCCACAAGTGGCCGAGCTGTGCTTATCGAGTCCCGACGTCGCGCTTACTTGACCGCCATGCAGGTGGTCAACTGGCTGCCCCGCACTGAACTGCCGTTTGCCGCGCCGTCGCGGCCGCAGCTGCTGCAGGCGCTTGAGCCCTATGAGGCGTTCGAGTCGTCGGGCGAGGAGGCCGCCGCGCCGGTGGCGCTGGTCAAGCCTGAGGCCCAGGCGCGCCCGGTGGTCGAGCGGGCCAGGATCGAGGTGCCGCGCCCGTCCGCCGTGGCCAAGCCTGTGGTTGCCGAAGAGGCTGTCACGGTGGTCAAGGCGCCCGTCGTGCCGCCGCCGCGCTTTGCCCTGCAATTGCTGCGCGCCGGTCGCTGCCTGCTGTTGGTGGAATTGCCCACCGGCGAGCGTTTCCAGACCCGCGACCCTGCCTACATGCTGCTCAAAGACATGTTGCGCGCCGCCGGCCTGCCCGACAGCCCGCAAATTGTCGGCGACCCGGTGCGCTGGCCGCTGCTGGTACGCGGCAACATGGACCAGGGCCCCGAAGCGGCGCGAGATTTTGTACAGGGTTTTGTTTCGGCGCGCCTGGAAGACGAACCCTGTGTGTGCCTGTGGCTGATCGGCCTGCCCGCCGTACGGTTTGCCGGCGAGGCGAATGCCGAAGCCTGGTACCGCGAGCTGCAGGTCGAAGGCCTGGGTTCGGTGTGGGCCCTGCCGGGCCTGGAATTATTAATGGAAGAGCCACAGCGTAAGGCTGATGTCTGGCAAGCCATGCGCCGGCTGATGGCGCGCTGGAAAACAACCGATGAGTGAGGCTTTATCTTTCCGCCCGATGACCGAGGCCGACCTCGATGCCGTGCTGAAAATCGAATACGCGGCGTTCAGCCATCCCTGGACGCGCGGGATCTTTCTCGACGGGCTGGGCAAGTACCAGATCTGGCTGATGTTCGAAGGTGAGCAGCAGGTGGGGCACGGCGTGGTGCAGATCATCCTCGATGAGGCGCACCTGCTGAACATCACCGTCAAACCGGAAAACCAGGGGCGTGGTCTGGGGCTGGCGCTTTTGGAGCACCTGATGTCCCGCGCTTACGCAGCGAACGCTCGGGAGTGCTTCCTGGAGGTGCGTGACAGCAATACCGGCGCGTTTCGCCTGTATGAGCGCTATGGCTTCAACGAGATTGGCCGTCGGCGGGACTATTACCCCGCGGTCGGTGGCCGCGAAGATGCGGTGGTCATGGCTTGCACGCTCGTCGATTAAACACAGCGCCAATGTGGGAAGGGGGCTTGCTCCCGATAGCGGTGTATCAGTGACCTATCAGTCCCTGACCCCTGCTATCGGGAGCAAGCCCCTCCCACATTTCAATCAGCGCTTGCCGTTGAGCGGGTCCAGATCGGCCAGCTCGGCCTCATCCAATCCGTTTCCGCCGCCGATGTCATCTTCACCAACGACGCTCAAGTCATAGTCCGCCGCGTTATCTTCACCTTCCTCCCGCGCATCCCGCGCACCGTCCTCATGGATCAGCGTTTCCGGGCTCATATCGTCATCGGTCGACTCATGGTCATCCGTCGACGCCCCGGTCAGCCCAGCCTCGCGTACCCGTTCGCCGGGCATCAGATGGTCGCGTTCGCGGCGCGGCAGTTCGTCGCCGATTTCCGCTGTCTGGTCCTGCTCGTCAAAATCCAGCTCACGCATCTCACCCATGCGGTCTTCATTGTCATCAATCGGTTCGGGCTGGGTAGCGCCGTAGGGACGTCGTGATTCAGTCATGGCCAATCCTCATACTGTGGGGCATATAGTGTGTGGACAGGCACAGCTACCCAAAGATTCAAGCTGATTGGCGTTCGGCGTGACCTGGACGACGGGTCGTCAGTCACACACCTGCGCATCATTCCTGAGGCTTTCCTGATGAACGAACTACAAGACCTGCTTGATAACAACGAACGCTGGGCGGATGCGATCAAACAGGAAGATCCCGAATTCTTCGCCAAGCTCGCCCGCCAGCAAACCCCGGAATACCTGTGGATTGGCTGCTCCGATGCCCGCGTACCGGCCAACGAGATCGTCGGCATGCTGCCGGGTGATCTGTTCGTACACCGCAACGTCGCCAACGTCGTGCTGCACACCGACCTCAACTGCCTGTCGGTGATCCAGTACGCGGTCGATGTACTCAAGGTCAAACACATCCTCGTGACCGGCCACTACGGCTGCGGCGGCGTGCGGGCCTCGATGCAGGACCGCCAGTTCGGCCTGATCGACGGCTGGCTGCGTACCATCCGTGACCTCTACTACGAAAACCGCGACGTGCTGGCTCAGTTGCCAACCGAAGAGGAGCGCGTGGACCGCATGTGCGAGCTGAACGTGATTCAGCAGGTGGCCAACGTCGGTCATACCAGCATTGTGCAAAACGCCTGGCACCGTGGGCAGAGCCTGTCGATCCATGGCTGCATCTACGGCATCAAGGATGGTCGCTGGAAGAGCTTGAACACGACCATCAGTGGCTTCGAGCAACTGCCGCCGCAATATCGCCTGCGCCCGTTGGGCGAAGCCTAAGGCCGTTTGCGCATCCGCCACTGAGCCATGAACGCCTGCCCTTCGGCGTTCAACGACTCCTGGCTGCCGGTGATCCAGCCCCGGCAGTTCAGCTCGCCGCATTGGCAGGCGAACTGCCGGAACAGGGCGTCCTCGGTGCTGGCGTAGTCCAGGGTCAGCAGGGCGCCGGCGGCGATGGGCACCAGGGTCCAAAGCTCCAGGTAGGTGGTGTCGAAGAATACATTCGGGTTGCAGGAATGCTGCAACCGGCCGCAGAACCAACAATCGTACAAGTGGATGCGTGGCGATAGCTGCAGCGTGTGCAGACGGCGTTCGCCCACGGCATAGCCGGAGACTTTGGCGATGCGTATACGCCCGTCCAGGGCTCGGCGAGCCTTGATGCCACCCTCCTTGTCAGCCGCGGTCGGCACGACCCGAAATAACTCGGTCGACGGGTAGCCGTGTTCAATCAACAGCGTCTTGAAGGGGTAAAGACAGTCACTGACAGCGGTATTGGCCTTATCCAGGGGGCGAGTCTTCATAACTCTCCTTGGTTAGGCTGCATCGACCTGCGAGTGGTGCTTGACTTCCAGTCTTGCAGCGGATGGACTCAGCTCAAGACTCGCTTAACTTGGATCCGATTTCTACTGTCAAATATGACAGTAGAAGTCGATCGTTTTTTGTGCGGCTTATAGCGCTGGAACCGTGATTGTGGGGGTTGGCGCTGCGTTCTTCAGCTGTTTCAACTGAGTTTTGATCGCTGGCGTAGCGCATTTGGCATTCGCCTGCTCCGGGCTCAGCTCGCGCACCGAGGTGTAGAACAACTCGCAGGTCTGCTCCTTGCGCGTGACTTGCCAGGTGTTCATGCAGGCCTTGAGCAGTACATTCGGGTCGCTCGCCGGCTTCTGGCCCATTCCCGCCTGCCAGCAAGCGGCGCTCAAATCCTGGCCCATCACCTTCAAGCCGGCATCGTCGGCCTTTTGCTCGTTGCCTTCATAGGTCGCGGGGTCGGCGGCATACCAGATATAGCTGGGATGGTTAGAGCCCAATACCGAAACGCTTCTGCCGGTTTCCGGGCTGATCTGCGCCAGGCCCAGTACGCCTACGGTTTGCCCGTATTGCTGTTTGATCCAGTTGCGCACCGGCGCGCCGAACGCCACCATCGGCAACGAGCCGGTGGGGCGCAGGCTCAGTTCCTTGACCATGCGCGTCTGGTAATCGGTGAAATAGCTGTAGACACCCTCCAGGTCTTTGCCCGCGTTGGACGGCGCCGCGATGGGAGCGATATCGATGATGGTCTGGTAGGCCGCTGTCTCGGCCATCGGTACGCCGTTGTCGGTGAGCAACGCGGCCCAGCGGTCGGTGGTTTTGGATTCCAGATAATCCTGGGCCTGGGTCAGCGAGTAGTCCGGTGGGAAGTGCAGCAACTCAATACTCTTGCGATTTTCCAGGGCCATGCCCAACGGCAGGAACAGGTACCAGTTATAGGCCCATTTGCCATCGCTGTTGAGTTTGCTGGCGCCCTGGTAGGCGAGGTCGGCGGTATCGAGCAGCATCGTCAGGGGCTGGCCATAATTGTCGGGCACGCCGCTGAAGGTGGCCGTTATCTGTCCCTCATGGACCTTGACGCTGACCTTGGCTCGGCTGTAGCCGTCGCGCTGCACACTCTGGTTCAGGTAGTGCTCGGCGGTCTGCTCCAGCGTCCAGGGCCGAACACAGATCACGTTGCAATTATTGGGATAAGCGAACAACTGGGTGACGCGTTGCGTGCTGCCCAGGGGTACTTCGACGTCCGCCTGTACGACCGCACTGGCCATCAGTGCGGCCAGGGCTAGGGACAGCCTGGTCGGTTTGAACATAATTGATTCCTTGTCAGCGAAAGCCCGTCTGCGCGGGTTGAAGGCCCACTCCCACACAGTAGCGGTTGACCAGGAAAACCGCGTGCTAAATCGCCGGGCATGTCGCTATTGGATAAGCGTCCTATAGGTTAAACAGCAGCGCATTAGTCAAATCGCCCATGGGCTTCTGTCCGCGTGCAGTCATGGCATCATCGCGCTGCTTGAGGCCATCCAGGGTCTCCAGTCCGAATACCCGGGTGATCAAACGCAGGATCGACGCAGTGTCGTACACCGTATGGTCCACCGTGCCTTTTCGCGCGAACGGCGACACCACCAGCGCCGGAACCCGTGTGCCTGGGCCCCAGCGGTCGCCTTTGGGCGGCGCCACGTGGTCCCACCAGCCGCCGTTTTCATCGACCGTCACCACCACCACCATGTTTTTCCACTGTGGGCTTTCCTGCAGCACTTTCAAGGCGCGCGCGATATGGCGGTCGCCCGAGGCCACGTCGGCGTAACCGGCGTGCATGTTCAGGTTGCCCTGGGGTTTGTAGAAGGTCACGGCCGGCAGCTTGCCCGCCTGTGCGTCGGCAAAGAATTTGTTGGTGCTGGACTCATCGCCCAGGCCGGCGTCGCGCAGGCGCTTGTTACGCTCGGCGCGGTTCTCGGGCCCCTGTTGCTTGAAATAGTTGAACGGCTGATGGTGGTACTGGAAATTCGGGATTTTCGGGATGCCGCCCGAGTCCTTGAATTGATCCAGCGTCGCCTGCCAGGCGCCCGCGTACCAGGCCCAGTCCACGTTCTTTTTCGACAGCTTGTCGCCGATGTGCTCGTGGGTTTGCGGCACCAGCACGTTGGGCAGGTCGGCCTTGGCGTAGTCCGGTTTTTCCGGGTCGCGAATCCAGGTCGGCCAGTACGGCGGGGCCAGGGTATTCACGGCGTAACCGTCCGGGGTCAACGCGCTGGGGCCGAACTGCGGCGGGCCGGCCATGGCGCTGGCCGGGGATTTTTCCAGAGGCTTGAGGCGCGTGTCGGTCGGGTCGTCGCTTTGCAGCGTGGCGATCTGCGCCTTGGCCACCGATTGCGCGGCATTCGGGTAG
Organism: Pseudomonas lactucae; assembly: GCF_036688725.1. Lineage (NCBI taxonomy): Bacteria > Pseudomonadati > Pseudomonadota > Gammaproteobacteria > Pseudomonadales > Pseudomonadaceae > Pseudomonas > Pseudomonas lactucae. The sequence goes on from NZ_JAQQPT010000024.1 coordinate 14,259, forward strand.
ACCGGTGCGGTGGCGCTGATCAGGTATTGATGGTTCAGGAACGAGCCGCCGAACGCACCCTGGAAGAAGTTATCGCAGAGCACAAATTCCTTGGCCACGTCCCACAGGCGCAGGGCGTAACGGCTCTGGGCGTAATGGCCCATCACCAGGCCGCCGGAATCGGCCCAGGCGACAAAACCGTCGTTCTTGCCGCCGTTGATCTGCATCTGGTTCTGGTAAAACACGTGCCATAGGTCGCGGGTGACCAGGCTCAAGGGCAGGTCTTCACCATTCGGGCCTTTGAGGGCATAGGGCGCGTTGGGCAGGTTGTCCTGAAATTGCACTTCGCTGGGGTACGTGACCCCGTCCACCGTTTGCGGGCCGACCTGCAGTACGCCGCCCCAGGACGGGGGCAGGGTGGACAAGACGCTGCCATCGCGGTCGCGTTGCTGGTAATCGTTGGCCTTAAGGGCCGACAGTGGTTTCTCAACGCCTGGGAAGTCAGCAAATAAATTATTGAAACTGCGGTTCTCGGCATAGATCACCACCACGGTTTTCACCTGGTCGCGCAGGGCTTTGTCCAATTCTTGTGGGGTCAGCGGCCGCGTCACCGGTTTGCCCGGTGTTTCGCTGGTATTGCCGCAGGCACTCAAGGTCGCGCCAACCCCCAGCACCGCCGCGCCTGCGAGGAAGCGTCGACGGCTGGTGTCTACCGCCGGTTGGATGGCGGAATCGGAGGAAGGGCGGTCTTCGTGCTCATCACTCATTGCGGAGAGTCCTTGGCGAGTTGTTGCAAGATATTTCGCAGGACGGTAGCAATGCAATGTGACGGAATTAAGGCAGCCTCAAGTCCCAAGCTTCAAGCGGCAAGCTTGAAGCTGACAACTTGAAGCTTTTCGCTGCTTCTAAGGCATCACCGGCGGCAAATACTTCAACGTCGTCCCCAGCGCCCACAACAAAAACAGCACCAACGGCGTGTGCACCAGCAACTGCACAAACGAAAATCCGATCAAGTCCCGCGCTTTCAGCCCCAGCACGCCCAGCAGCGGCAGCATATAGAAAGGGTTGATCAAATTCGGCAGCGCTTCGGCGGCGTTGTAGATCTGTACCGACCAGCCCAGGTGGTATTGCAGGTCATTGGCCACTTGCATCACGTATGGCGCTTCGATGATCCACTTGCCGCCGCCCGACGGGATAAAGAAGCCCAGCACCGCCGAGTACACGCCCATCAGCAGCGCGTAGGTATCGTGTGATGCGATGGAGGTGAAGAAGGTCGAGATATGGTGCGCCAGGGTCTGGCCGTCGCCGCCCTTGACCACGGTCATCAGTGCGGCGATCGAGCCGTACAGTGGGAACTGGATCAGCACACCGGTGGTGGTCGGCACCGCACGGGCCACGGCATCGAGGAAGCTGCGCGGGCGCCAGTGCAGCAGTGCGCCGACCATGATGAACAGGAAATTATAGGTATTGAGCCCCGAAATCGCGCTGATTGCCGGCTTGGTCGAGAACTCATGGAACAGCCAACCGGCCGCCAGCAGCGCCAGCAAAATCGTCAGCAGCGGGCTGTGTTCCAGCCATTCGCCGGGGCGGCTCGGCGCTTGTGGCTTGGGCAGGTTGAAGGCCGGGTCGACACCGCAAGCCTTGGCGTCTCGTGCGCTGTTCGGGCCGGGCGCGGTGGCATAGGCGATGATCAGCGACACCACGATCAACGCCAGCAGCAGTACGCCGGATTGCCACAGGAAGATGGTCTCGGTGAAGGGGATCATCCCCGTGATCGACAAGATCGACGGCGGCAAACTGCCCGGGTTGGCCTGCAACTGCGCGGCCGACGACGACAAGCCCAGCGCCCACACGGCACCGAGGCCCAGATAAGCCGCGGCACCGGCCGCGCGGTAGTCCATGCGCAAATCGGTACGGCGGGCCAGCGCGCGTACCAGCAAGCCGCCGAACACCAGGGACAGGCCCCAGTTGAGCAGTGAGGCGACCATGGAAATCAACGCCACCCATGCCACGGCGGAGCGGCCGTTTTTCGGGATGCGCGCCAGGCGGTCAATCAACTTCACTGCCGGCGGCGAGCTGGCGACCACGTATCCACCGATCACCACAAAGGCCATCTGCATGGTGAACGGGATCAGGCTCCAGAACCCATCGCCAAACGCCTTGGCGGCGTCGGTCGGTGCGGCGCCCATGCCCAGGGTCGCCACGGCGACGATGATCACCGCAAGCGCGGCGAATACCCAGGAGTCAGGGAACCAGCGCTCGGCGAAATTGGAGCAGCGCAGGGCAAAACGGGCATAGCGGCTTTCTTCGATAGCGTCGGCCACGAGACATACCTCTTGTAATTATTAGGATGGCGGCAGTTTTCGCGCATGTTCCTCCACGTCAATTGATATGGGAATGCAGTTATCTTCATCGATCCATGAGGAAAACAAATATATCTGCCGCGATTGCCATCACCCGGCTCAGCTCATAACCTGCACGCCATTTTTGTTTGTCTGCCGAGCCTTGCCATGACTGCCACCTTTTCCCCGCAGGCGCAGCGTTTCTCTCGCTCCGACTACAAAACCCTGGGCCTGGCCGCCCTGGGCGGGGCCCTGGAAATCTACGACTTCATTATTTTCGTGTTTTTCGCGCTGACCCTCAGCCAACTGTTCTTCCCGCCCGAAATGCCCGAGTGGCTGCGCCTGCTGCAAAGCTTCGGCATCTTCGTCACCGGCTACCTGGCGCGCCCGTTGGGCGGCATCCTGATGGCGCACTTTGCCGATCACTTGGGACGCAAGCGCGTGTTCAGCCTCAGCATCCTGATGATGGCGTTGCCCTGCCTGCTGATCGGGATCATGCCGACCTACGCGCAAATCGGTTATTTCGCACCGTTGATCCTGCTGGTACTGCGCGTGCTGCAAGGCGCTGCGGTGGGTGGCGAAGTGCCCAGCGCTTGGACCTTCGTGGCCGAGCACGCACCACGCCATCATCGGGGTTATGCCTTGGGGTTCCTGCAAGCCGGCCTGACATTTGGCTACCTGCTCGGCGCACTGACGGCAACATGCCTGGCGCAAATCTTCACCCCCGCCGAAATCCTCGACTACGCCTGGCGTTTTCCCTTCCTGCTCGGCGGTGTGTTCGGCGTGATCGGCGTGTGGCTGCGCCGCTGGCTCAGCGAAACCCCGGTGTTCCTCGAAATGCAGGCGCGCCGCCAGGCAGCCGCTGAGCTGCCGCTGCGCACCGTACTGCGCGACCACCGCGCGGTGTTGTTGCCGGCGATGATTCTCACCTGCGTGCTCACCTCTGCCGTGGTGGTCCTCGTCGTCATCACCCCGACCATGATGCAAAAAACCTTCGGCATGAGCCCCAGCTACACCTTCGCCTTGAGCGCCTTGGGCATCGTGTTCCTGAACATCGGCTGCGTGCTCGCCGGCCTGCTGGTGGACCGCATCGGTGCCTGGCGCGCGGTACTGGTCTACAGCCTGTTGCTGCCGGTGGGGGTGTTTATCCTGTACGCCAGCCTGATCAGCGGCGGCGTCTGGTTGGGCGCGGCCTATGCCGTGGCGGGCTTGAGTTGCGGCGTGGTGGGCGCGGTGCCGTCGGTGATGGTCGGGCTGTTTCCGGTGCAGGTAAGGGTGTCGGGGATCTCCTTCACCTACAACATTGCCTATGCGCTGTGGGCGAGCACCACGCCGCTGATGCTGATCGCGCTGATGCCCACCAGCCCGTGGATTTGCGTGGGGTATTGCGTGGTGATGGGGGCGGTGGGGGTGGGGAGTGTGGCGCTGTTTGGCAAGCGCCACGCGTTGGCTGCCTAGGGGTAGTCAAGTCAGAAAATGCCAAAGCACCAACGTCCCCACCAACCCGACCACCGACACAATCGTCTGCAACACCGACCACACCCAGATCGTCTGTTTCAACTGCAAGCCAAAGTACTCGCGCACCATCCAGAACCCGGCGTCGTTGACGTGGCAGAAGAACACCGAGCCTGCGCCAATTGCCAGCGCCACCAGTGAGCTTTGGGTGGCCGCCAACCCGGCCATCATCGGTGCGAGGATACCGGCCGTGGTGGTGGTCGCGACGGTCGCCGAGCCGGTGGCCTGGCGCAGTGCAACGGCGATCAGCCAGGCCAGCAGCAGGTACGGCATGTGTGCGCCTTCGGCGACTTTGCTGATGGTCTGGCTCACGCCGGCGTCAAGCAGGGTTTGCTTGAGGCCGCCGCCGGCGCCGATGGTCAGCAGCAGCACGGCGATGGGCGCGAGGGCCTTGCGCAGGGTGTTGCCGACGTCGGTGCGCGGCATGCCGGCGGCCCAGCCCAGGCAGATCACGGCGGCGATTACCGCCAGGCCGAGGGCGATCAGCGGTTCGCCGAGGAACTTCAGGGTCAGGCCGACGGGATTTTCCGCCGGCAGCGCGACTTTGGCCAAGGTGCTGCCCAGCATCAAGATCACCGGCAACAGAATGATCAGCAACGACACGCCAAAACTTGGCTGGCGCGGGGCCTTGGGCGGGGCGCTGAACAGTGCGCCAATGTCCGCCGGTTCATCCACTAGCAGGCGCTTGGACAGCCAATTGCCATAGATCGGGCCGGCAAGTATCACCGCCGGTACCGCCAGGCAAAAGCCCAGCAACATGGTCAGGCCCAGGTCGGCGTGCAATGCGCCCACCGCGATCAGCGGCCCCGGATGCGGCGGCATCAAGGCGTGCAGGGTGGTCATGCCCGCCAAGGCCGGAATGGCGATTTTCAGCAACGGCTGGTTCGAACGTTTGGCCATCACGAAGATGATCGGCACCATCATCACCAGGCCCACTTCAAAAAACAGCGGCAAACCGATCACCATCGCCACCAGCGCCATCACCCACGGTAATGACTTGCCCTTGCCCAACCCCAGCAGGGTCGTGGCGATGCGGTCGGCTGCGCCAGACTCGGCCATCAGCGCGCCGAGCATCGCGCCCAGGGCGATGATGATCCCGGCTTCACCCAGGATCGCCCCGGCGCCTTTGCTGAAGGCCTTGGCCACTTCCTCCGGCGGCAGCCCGGCGCCGACACCGGCGATAAAGGTGCCGATCAGGATCGACAGGAACGGCGGCAACTTGGTCGCACTGATCAGCACGATGATGCTGGCGATGGCCAACAGTACGCAGAACATCAAGCGGGTGTCGTGAACCATCCACGCAACAGTCGATAACTCCAAGATGGGACTCCTCATCGAACAGGTTAGGGAAATTGTTTCTTTATGTTTCTTGGTTGAAAAGCATACCTGATAACGCCTGACACAGAGCCCTTGCTGTCGACTTTGTAATCGTTGCTCCACCGCCCTGATAAGTCGCGACCGCTACCTTTTCCGGGCTTGGACTTTATGGTCGTGGAACTCTCGTTATGGCAATTTTCGTTAAAAAACTCATAGGGGCGACGCTGCTGTGGGCGGTCATCGGCGCTGCCCAGGCGCAACCCCTGACGCTCGATGCCGCCCTGCAAACCGCTTTCGCCAACAACCCGGACCTGGCCGCCGCGCAATGGGAAATCGACATCGCCGCCGGTGATCGCCAACAGGCCGGGCTGATCCCCAACCCGGTCGCCTCCTGGCAGGCCGAAGACACCCGGCGCAACAGCCGCACCACCACCGTCACCCTCAGCCAGACCCTGGAACTGGGCGGCAAACGCGGCGCGCGCATCGACGTGGCCTCTCGCGCCCAGGACGCCGCAGGATTGACCCTGCAACAGCGTCGCAACACGTTGCGCGCCGATGTGATCGACAGCTATTACCTCGCCCTTCGCGCCCAGGAGCGCCTCGACCTCGCACAACGCTCCCTGGCCCTGGCCGAACGCGGCCTGGTGGTCGCTGACAGCCGCGTCGCCGCCGGCAAGTCATCCCCGGTGGAAGCCACCCGCGCGCAGGTGCAGGTGGCGGAAATTCGCCTGGAAGTCAACCGCGCGCGCATCGACCTCACCGACGCTTATCGGCGCGTGGCGGCCAGCACCGGTAACGCCGCCACCGACTTCGAGTCCGTTGCCCCGCCAAGCCAATCCACACCGGCGTTGCCGTCCGCGGCGCAATTGCTCGCGCGCCTTGAACAAACCGCTGAACTGCGCCTGGCCGAGCTGCAGATCATGCAAAGCGAAGCCAATGTGGGCCTGGAAAAAGCCCAACGTATTCCTGATGTAGACGTGTCCATCGGCAGCCAATACGACGCCAGCGTGCGCGAGCGGGTGAACCTGGTCGGCGTATCCCTGCCGATCCCGCTGTTCAACCGCAACCAGGGCAATGTGCTTGCTGCCACGCGCCGTGCGGACCAGGCCCGTGACCTGCGCAACGCCACCGAACTGCGTCTGCGCACCGAAACCCGCCAGGCCCTGGACCTGTGGCAAACCGCCGAGAGCGAAGTGCGCGCCTTCAACCAGCAGATCCTTCCCGCCGCTCAACGCGCGGTGGACGCCGCCAGCCGTGGCTTCGAGATGGGCAAGTTCAACTTCCTCGATGTGCTCGACGCCCAACGCACGCTGATCGCCGCGCGCACCCAATACCTGGCCGCCACCGCCCAGGCCACTGACGCCTGGTTGCGCCTCGAACGAATTTACGGCGACCTCACCCTTTTTTGATTTTCGGGAGATCTACATGCACAACAAACACGGCGTGATGGTTGCCGTCGTCCTGGGCCTGCTGCTTTCGAGCGTTGCACACGCCGACGAAGACGAGCGCGCAATCGAACTCACCGCGCAGCAAATCGAGGCCGCCGGCATACAACTGGATCAGGCCCGACCGCGGCCGATCAATACGCTGCTGACACTGCCGGGCGAGGTGCGTTTCGACGAGGACCGCACCTCGCATATCGTGCCGCGTGCGGCCGGTGTCGTGGAGGCGGTGACGGTCAACCTCGGTCAATCAGTGGAAAAAGGTCAGCTGTTGGCAGTGATCGCCAGCCAGCAGATTTCCGATCAGCGCAGTGAACTGGTCGCCAGCGAGCGGCGGCTTGAACTGGCGCGTACCACCTTCCAGCGCGAGCGTCAGTTGTGGCAGGACGGAATTTCCGCCGAGCAGGATTACCTGCTGGCGCGCCAGGCCCTGCAAGAAGCCGAAATCGCCCTGAACAATGCCCGCCAAAAGATCGCCGCCCTCAGCGGCAGCCGCGTGCGGGTGGGCGGAAATCGCTATGAGCTGCGTGCGCCCTTCGCCGGTGTGGTGGTGGAAAAACACCTGGGCGTCGGCGAAGTGGTGAGTGAAACCAGCAATGCCTTGACCCTCTCGGATCTGTCCCAGGTGTGGGTCACGTTCGGCGTGTTTCCCAAGGACCTGAACCAGGTTCGCGTCGGCAAACCGGTGACTGTCAGCTCCACGGAAATGGGCACCGAGGTACGCGGCACTGTGGCCTATGTCGGCAGTTTGCTCGGCGAGCAGGCGCGCACCGCCACCGTGCGCGTCAGCGTGCCCAACCCGCACGCTGTCTGGCGTCCAGGGCTGTTTGTCAGCGTGCAATTGGCTACCGACACCACGCAAGCGAAGGTCACCGTGCCGCAGGCCGCTATCCAGACTGTCGAGGACAAACCCTCGGTGTTCGTGCGCACCCCAGCGGGTTTTATCACCCGTCATCTTGAACTGGGCGTCAGTGAAAACGGCTATGTCGAAGTGCGCCAGGGCCTGGACGCCGGCGAGCAGGTGGCGACGGTTGGCAGCTTCATCCTCAAGTCCGAGTTGGGCAAAGGCTCGGCCGAGCACGCCCATTGATCCTGCGAGTGAGTTCTCATGTTTGAGCGCCTTATCCAATTCGCCATCGAGCAACGCATCGTCGTGCTGCTGGCGGTGCTGTTGATGGCCGGTGTCGGCATCGCCAGCTATCAGAAATTGCCCATCGACGCGGTGCCTGACATCACCAATGTGCAGGTACAGATCAATTCGGCGGCGCCCGGTTTTTCGCCGCTGGAAACCGAGCAGCGCATCACCTTTCCCATCGAGACCGCGATGGCCGGTTTGCCGGGCCTGCAACAGACGCGTTCGCTGTCACGCTCGGGTCTTTCCCAGGTCACGGTGGTATTCAAAGACGGCACCGACCTGTTCTTCGCCCGCCAACTGGTCAACGAACGCCTGCAAGTGGCCCGAGAACAATTGCCCACCGGCATCGAAACGGCCATGGGACCGATCTCCACCGGCCTCGGGGAAATTTTCCTGTGGACCGTGGAAGCCACGGACGGCGCGCGCAAGGAGGACGGCACGGCCTATACGGCGACGGATCTGCGGGTGATCCAGGACTGGATCATCAAGCCGCAACTGCGCAACGTGCCGGGCGTGGCCGAGATCAATACGATTGGCGGCTTCGCCAAGGAATACCAGATCGCCCCCGACCCCAAGCGCCTGGCGGCCTACAACCTGACGTTGACCGATCTGGTCACGGCTCTGGAGCGCAACAATGCCAACGTCGGCGCCGGCTTTATCGAGCGCAGCGGCGAGCAACTGCTGATTCGCGCACCGGGGCAGGTGGCGTCCATCGACGACATTGCCAATATTGTCATCACCTCTGCCGATGGCACGCCGATCCGTGTGCGCAATGTGGCGCAGGTCGAGATCGGTCGTGAACTGCGCAGCGGCGCCGCCACCGAAAACGGCCGTGAGGTGGTACTCGGCACGGTGTTCATGTTGATCGGCGAAAACAGCCGCACGGTGTCCCAGGCAGTGGCGGAAAAACTCGAAGCCATCAACCGTTCGCTGCCGGAAGGTGTGGTGGCCGTCACCGTTTACGACCGCACCCACCTGGTGGAAAAAGCCATCGCCACCGTGAAGAAGAACCTCTTCGAAGGTGCGCTGCTGGTGGTGGCGATTCTGTTTCTGTTCCTGGGCAATATCCGTGCGGCGTTGATCACTGCGATGGTGATCCCCCTGGCGATGCTGTTCACCTTTACCGGCATGTTCACCAACAAGGTCAGCGCCAACCTGATGAGCCTCGGCGCACTGGATTTCGGCATTATCGTCGACGGTGCGGTGGTGATCGTCGAGAACGCGATCCGCCGCCTGGCCCACGCGCAACGACGCCATGGCCGCCTGCTCAGCCGCAGCGAACGCCTGCATGAAGTGTTCGCCGCCGCCAAGGAAGCGCGGCGTGCGCTGATCTTCGGGCAACTGATCATCATGGTCGTTTACGTGCCGATCTTTGCGCTCACCGGGGTGGCCGGAAAAATGTTCCACCCCATGGCGTTCACGGTGGTGATCGCCTTGTTGGGGGCGATGATTCTCTCAGTGACCTTCGTGCCCGCGGCCATTGCGTTGTTTGTCACCGGCAAGGTCAAGGAGGAAGAAAACGCGGTGATGCGTGGCGCGCGGCGCGTGTACGCCCCGGTGCTGGATTGGGTGATGACCCGCCGACCGCTGGTCTTCGGCCTGGCCATGTTGACTATCGTCGCGTCGGGCGTGGTGGCCAGCCGCATGGGCAGTGAATTCATCCCCAGCCTCAGCGAAGGCGACTTTGCCCAGCAAGCCCTGCGCGTGCCTGGCACCAGCCTTACGCAATCGGTGCAGATGCAGCAGCAGCTTGAAAAAATATTGCTGGCCCAAGTGCCGGAAATCGAGCGTGTGTTTGCACGCACGGGCACCGCGGAGATCGCCTCCGATCCGATGCCGCCGAATATTTCCGACAGCTACGTGATGCTCAAACCCAAGGACCAATGGCCTGATCCGAACAAATCCCGCGAAGCGCTGATCGCCGATATCCAGCGCGCCAGTGCGATCATGCCGGGCAGCGCGTATGAGCTCTCGCAACCGATCCAGTTGCGCTTCAACGAGCTGATTTCCGGGGTGCGCAGCGATGTAGCGGTGAAGGTGTTTGGTGATGATATGGCGGTGCTCAACAGCACCGCCGGGGAAATTGCCGAGACGCTGCAAACGCTCAATGGCGCCTCCGAAGTGAAGGTGGAACAGACCTCCGGCCTGCCGGTGCTGACGATCAATATCGACCGCGACAAGGCGGCTCGCTTTGGCCTGAATGTCGGCGATGTGCAGGACACCATTGCCGTGGCCGTCGGTGGTCGGCGGGCCGGTACGTTGTACGAAGGCGACCGGCGTTTCGATATGGTCGTGCGTTTGTCCGACGCGCTGCGCACCGATATCGACGGGCTGTCGCGGCTGTTGATTCCGGTGCCGGCGCTGGCCGGGAGTACGTCCGGGCGGTTGGGCTTTATTGCCTTGTCCGAGGTCGCCAGCCTGGACCTGATGCTCGGCCCCAACCAGATCAGCCGTGAGAACGGCAAGCGCCTGGTGATCGTCAGCGCCAACGTGCGCGGACGTGATATCGGCTCGTTTGTGGCGCAAGCCGAAGCGGCGATCAATGCCCAAGTGAATGTGCCGGCCGGCTACTGGACCACCTGGGGCGGCCAGTTCGAACAGCTCAAGGAGGCCTGCGAACGTTTGCGCATCGTGGTGCCGGTGGCGCTGCTGCTGGTGTTCGGGTTGCTGTTCATGATGTTCAATAATCTCAAGGACGGCCTGCTGGTGTTCACCGGGATTCCGTTCGCGTTGACCGGTGGGATCATGGCCCTGTGGCTGCGGGATATTCCGCTGTCGATCTCGGCGGGGGTGGGCTTTATTGCGTTGTCCGGCGTGGCGGTGCTCAACGGCCTGGTGATGATTGCATTCATCCGCAACCTGCGCGAGGAAGGGCGCTCGCTGGCGATGGCGATCAACGAAGGCGCGCTGACCCGATTGCGCCCGGTGTTGATGACTGCGTTGGTGGCGTCCCTGGGTTTTATCCCCATGGCCCTGGCCACCGGCACCGGTGCCGAGGTGCAGCGGCCGCTGGCGACGGTGGTGATTGGCGGGATTATTTCCTCGACGCTGTTGACCCTGCTGGTGCTGCCGGCGTTGTATCAATGGGTGCATCGTCGTGAAGAGGAGGCGGCCTGACCTCTGAAAACGCCGCGCCGTTCCTCCCACCCTGATCCGGCGCTGTTTGCAGGTTCCGGGGAAACACCAGGTTGAACCGTGTGAAACGTCCGGGCTGGCTGTTGACGTCGGCGTGCCCCTGATGCAAATGCATGATCGACTGGACGATGGCCAGCCCCAGCCCGGTGCCGCCTTCGGCGCGGGTGCGGCTGCTGTCGGCGCGGTAAAACCGTTCGAACAGGTGCGGCAGGTGCTGCGCTTCAATGCCCCGGCCGGGGTTGCCCACCGACAGCGTGACGTTCTGGTCGTAGGTTTCCACCAGCAACAACACACTGGCGCCACTGGGCGTATGGCGAATCGCGTTGGACAGCAGGTTGGAAATGGCACGCTGGATCATCAGGCGATCACCCTTCACCCGGGCGTCGCCGCGCAGATTGAGGGTCACCTGCTTGTCCTCGGCACTCAGGGCAAACAGCGCCATTACCCGCTGTGCTTCTTCACCCAGCGACACCGCAGTGAACCCGGCCCGCGCCGCCGGATGGCTGACCTGGGCCAGAAACAGCATGTCGGAAACGATGCGCGACAAGCGCTCCATTTCCTCCGTACAGGATTCCAGCCCGGCCTTGTATTGCTCCAAGGGACGTTCGCGAGACAGGGTCACCTGGGCCTTGCCCATCAGGTTGGTCAGTGGCGCACGCAGTTCGTGGGCCAGGTCATCGGAGAACTGCGACAGCTGTTGCACCCCCGCATCCAGGCGCTTGAGCATCACGTTGAAGCCCTGGGCCAGCTCGGCCAGTTCCTTGGGCAGGTTATCCACGGACAAGCGATGGGTCAGGTCTTGGGTGGTCACTTGCGCCGCCACCTGGCTGAACTGTTTCAACGGCGCCAAGCCACGTTGTACCAGCCACCAGGCGCCGATGCCGATCAGGATCAGCAGCAACGGCACGGCGATGATCGTGGAGCGCAGGTAGGCGCTCAGCAATGCGTCATCGTCGGAGCGGTCCAGCGACAGCAACACTCGCACCGGCTCGCCGCCGCGCAAGGGCATCAGGTGCGTGGCGCTGAGGATGCGATTGCCGCTGCTGTCCGTCCAGTTCAGGTAAGTCAGGGTTGTGCTGGCGGGGGCGTCGCGCAACAACGGCTGCTGCGGTTTGGCACCGACGCTGAGCAGCACCGGTGCGTCGGGCTGGATGCCGGTGATGGTCAGGTAAATATTGTCGTGGCCCATCACCAGGTCCAGCAGCGAATGGGGGCGGGCGGCGATGTCGAGGGGCGTGAGGTCCTGGCGCAGGCTGTGCTCCAACTGTTGCAGTTTGTTCTCCAGGCCCTTGCGCGCCAGATTCTCCAGCTCGTGGGTCAGGGCCAGGTACGCCAGGGTGGCCAGCAGCAGCACCAGCCCGGCGCCCATCAGGCTGACCGTCAAGCCCAGGCGCATCGACAGGCTGCTGGTCTTCATTGACGCGCTTCCAACACATACCCCACGCCGCGAATGGTGTGGATCAACTTGACCTCGCTCTGGTCATCGACCTTGGCCCGCAGGCGGCTGATAGAGACCTCCACCACGTTGGTGTCGCAGTCGAAGTTCATGTCCCACACCAGGGAAATGATCTGGGTGCGCGTCATCACTTCGCCGGTCTGGCGCATCAACACATGCAGCAGGGCGAATTCCTTGGTGGTCAGGTCGATGCGCCGGTTGCCGCGATAGGCGCGATGGCGGCGCGGGTCCAGTTCCAGGTCCGCGACGCGCAGCACCTCCGGCAACGGGATATGTTCGCTGCGGCGCAGCAGGGTGCGCACGCGAGCGAGCAACTCGGGGAATTCGAAGGGCTTGACCAGGTAATCATCGGCGCCCATGTCCAGGCCCTTGATCTTGTCGGCCAGACGGCCGCGTGCGGTCAGCATCATCACGCGCTGATCACCGTCTCGGCGCAACTGCTCCAGCACCTCCCAGCCGTCGGTGTTGGGCAGGTTCACGTCGAGTATCACCAGTTCATAACGGTGTTGCCTGGCCAGGTGCAGACCGTCGACGCCACTGGGGGCACAGTCGACGACGTAACCGCTTTCGGACAGGCCTTGTTGCACATAGTCGGCAGTTTTTTGCTCGTCCTCAACCACAAGGATACGCATGGGGATTTACCTTCAAATCAAACGAAAGGGGCATGGCCTCATAGATGCGTCCGGCGATGCTGTCGGAAAACCCTGAAGCCTAAAGTAGCTTTAGGGTCAAGCCATGTAGGAAAGGTGCGACGATTCGTCGCCAGGCCAGCGCCCAAAAAAACGCCCCGATAACGGGGCGCATAAAGCTCATCTCTGTTCCAAAGGAGCTACACAAAAGCCGCAGAGATGAAGTGTGTAGATTGAGCAGTCTAGAAAGTGCAACTTAACAAGAAGGTGAAGCGGATATTACAGTTCTGAAAGACTTCAACCTGTGAAGAGATGTAGCGCATTGGCAAATGAATGTAAGCGCACGACTTAGAGCACAGCCAATGGGTATTCGATAATGACGCGAACTTCTTCCAGGTCTGACTCAAATGCACTTGAACGCACGGTGGCTTGGCGCAACCTGAGCGAAAGATCTTTCAAGTTGCCACTTTGCACCACGTACTTGGCTTCGATATCTCGCTCCCAGCGACGCTGATCGGCCAGCGGGTTACCGGCCGCATCGCGGCGCATATACACCGCATTCGCGTTGCTGTAGTCGGCCCCGGTGCCTTTGCCGTAGCGGGTCATGAACGACAGGCCGGGAATGCCGAAGGCTTGCATGTCCAGATCGTAGCGCAGCATCCACGAGCGTTCCTTGGGGGCGTTGAAGTCGCTGTACTGGATTGAGTTATTGAGCAGGATCGAATCTGACTGGCGCAGGTAATCGAAGTCGTTATCGCCGTTGTTGCGCTGGTGCGACACGGCCAGGCTGTGGGCGCCAAGCTTCACCCCGAGCCTTGCGCTCCAGATGTTGTTGTTCAGCGCTCCACGCAGTTTCCTGCCGTCGTCCGACACGTTGTAGTAGTTGAAATCGCCGAACAACGAAACCTCGTCATTCAGCGGGTAAGTGGCGGCGCTGCCGAAATAGTACTGGTTCCAGGCGTCCTTCAGACGGCTGCCGTACAGGCTGACGCTCAGGTGCTGGTTGAGCTGGTAATCGCCGCCGGCATAACCGAACCAGGGCGCATCCACCGGGCCGGCATAAAACGTCACGAACCCTTTGTTCATGCCGCTTTGGCTGGGCTGGCTCATGCCACTCAGGCGCCCACCCTGCAGGGTCAGCCCGGCCAGGCTGGTGTTCTGCGCGGTCACCCCGCGAAAACTCTCCGGCAATACCCGCGAGTCGCCGTAGGCTACCACCGGTGTGGTCGGGAACACGTCACCGGCCTTGATCACCGTGTCCAGCACGCGCATTTTTACGGCGCCGCCGACTTTGCTGTAGCGGCTTTCGGGATGGTTGTCGCTGTCCACCGGCATCACGCTGAACGAGCCTTTGCCGCCGCTGCGGCCGCTGCCCGAATCCAGCTTCAACCCGACCATGGCAAAGGCATCCAGGCCAAACCCCACACGGCCTTGGGTAAAGCCGGATTCGAAGGTGCCGATCAGGCCCTGCGCCCAGGCCTCTGAATAGCCATTGCCGGTGGGGCTGGACTGACCCTTGCGGTCATCGCGATTGAAATAAAAATTGCGCATCAGCACATTCATGCGACTGCCTTCGACAAAACCTTCAGGCCGCTGCTCCACCGCCACAGCGGACAGCGGCAGTGCCGCACACAATGAAAGAGGGAAGGTCAGGCTACGGATGCTCATGGGGTCGCTCCTCAGTGTTGGCAGTTATCAGCGTCTATGGAGGTGGGCGTTCTTATTGATCTGGCCCGGACTGATAGTTGCAAACGGCGAATAACAACGACATGGCGCGAACATTACAATGTTGGAAACTTTCGCCCACCTGACAAATAAGTAATCTTGTGGTGAATATAGTGAAAGGATGGGCGGGTTAGTCTCCGTATTGAACTTTTCAATCAGGAACTCACCATGATTATTTATAAAGTTGCCTTGGGCATATTAACCGCCATCCTGTCATTCGCCGCGATGGCCGAAGGCGGAGGGGATCGTACCTTCGCGCTGATGATGGAACGCAACGAAAAAGCCATGGCCGCGTACGCCGAGAAACAAGGCAAGCCGGCGCCCGTGGTACAGACGTACCGCTATGGCATGGAGTTGGACATTGCCAAGGTGGTCAACGTGACGCCGCCGATTCGCGCATGCAACGCGGTGCCTTCGCGCATGACTTACGAAGACTCCAGCGGCAAGCTCATTACCCTGCAATATCAAGTGATGGGCTTATGCCGCAACCATGGCAGTTAATGTCGGGCAGTCGCTCTGTACTCTCAGACATGTGGGCGCAGATTTGCCTGCGATGGCATAGGTGTCTGAACATCTACGTTGGGACTATCAGCGCCCGAGCATCTTCACCCAGCGTGACGGCGGCATGCCGTACGTGCTGCGAAACTGTCGGGTCATATGGCTCTGGTCGCTAAAGCCGGCGGTCATTGCCGCATCCACCAATGAATGACCCTGGGCCAGCAGGCTGCGCACCAGGTCGAGCCGGCGCATGGTCAGGTAGCGGTAGGGGCTGGTACCGAACAGCACACGAAAATCCCGCGACAAGGCCCAGCGGTCGCGGCCGGCGTGGTCGGCCATTTCATCCAGGGTGATGCTGCGGCCCAGGGCGCTGTGGATAAATTCCCGGGCACGCTCGGCCGCCAGGTAATCGAAGCTCTTGCGGCTCACGATCGCTCCCGAGGCAGCGCTGAGCGCCTGGGCCAGGTCGAACAGGGCGTCCTGCTCCTGCAACGAATCGATCGGGCAATCCAGGCTCTGCAGCAGTACTTCGCTGGCGCGGAACAGCCTTGGGTCGGTGGATAAACCGCCAGGGACAAACGGCAACGGCTTGCCGCCGAGGATCTGCTGGATCAGCGCCGGCTCCACATAAATCATCCGGTACTTGAAGCCTTCCTCGCTGCCCGCACGGCCATCGTGGATTTCGTCGGGATGAATCACCATGGTCGTGCCCGGCAGGCTGTGGGTCGTGCCGCCGCGATAGTGAAAACTCTGCACGCCGAACAGCGTACGCCCGATGGCGTAGGTGTCATGGCGATGCGGGTCGAAGGCGAAACCGGCAAAGTACGCCTCGATACGGTCCAGGCCGCTGGCGTGCGGGGCGCGGTGCAGCCAGTCGAGCGTGTGGGTCGGGTTGCCCATGGTGACTTGTCACAAAAAGAGGTGGAAACACGTTAACCCAGTCTGCAGGTCGTTGTCTGCCGGGGTCTTGTACGATTGTGCAGGCGCTGGGCGAGGCCTATGATCCTGGCTCGTGCATTGCGCTGATGGAGCTGACTGCCATGGATTTTCTCAACCCTGTCTATGTGGCCCCGCTGGTCTCGCTGGCCCTTCTATGGACCGTGGCGGTGGTCACACCCGGCCCCAACTTCTTCAATACCGCGCAACTGGCCGTGAGCTGTTCGCGTCGCCATGGCGTGGTGGCGTCGGCCGGAGTGGCTACGGGCACGATCATGTGGGGGCTGGCGGGCGGCCTGGGGATCAAGTCGCTGTTTACCGCCGCGCCGTTGTTGTACCTGGCGTTCAAGATCATCGGCGGTTGCTACCTGATCTACCTGGGGCTGAAGCTGTTCAAACGCTCGGCCCCGGCCATGGGGCAGCGCCTGTTGCCGGATGAGCCTGCGCGTTCGCTGTTCTCTGCCTGGCGCCTGGGTTTACTGGGCAACCTGTCGAATCCCAAGGCTGCGTTGTTCGTTGCCACCATCTTCGCCTCCACCATGCCGCCGTCGCCCTCGCCGATGTTGCTCACCCTGGCGGTGATCATCATGGCCACTTTGTCGTTCAGCTGGTATTCCAGCGTGGCCCTGTTTTTTTCCAGCCAGCGCATGGCCAACGTGTACAGCCGTTCGCGCAAGTGGCTCGATCGCTTTGCCGGCGGTTGCTACATGCTGTTCGGCGCACATCTGGTAGCGAATCGCTGACGGCCCGTGGTAAGAAGCCTTACGTTCAATAGTGAGGCTGGGTCATGAGTAAGGTGCGGGTAGGGATTATTTTCGGGGGCCGTTCGGCGGAACATGAAGTCTCGTTGCAGTCGGCGCGCAATATCGTCGATGCGCTGGACCGTTCGCGCTTCGAGCCGGTGTTGATCGGTATCGACAAGGCCGGCCACTGGCACCTCAACGACACCTCGAACTTCCTGCTCAACAGCGAAAACCCGGCGCTCATTGCCCTCAACCAATCCAACCGCGAACTGGCGGTGGTGCCCGGCAAAGCCAACCAGCAAGTGGTGGAAACCACGGGCCAGGGCGTGCTGGAACACATCGACGTGATCTTCCCCATCGTCCACGGCACCCTCGGCGAAGACGGTTGCCTGCAAGGCCTGCTGCGCATGGCGGACTTGCCTTTCGTCGGCTCCGACGTACTCGGCTCGGCCGTGTGCATGGACAAAGACATCAGCAAACGCCTGCTGCGCGACGCCGGCATTGCCGTTACTCCGTTTATCACCCTGACCCGCCGCAACGCCGCGCACACCTCTTTTGAGGCCGCCGTGAACAGGCTCGGCCTGCCGATGTTCGTCAAACCGGCCAACCAGGGCTCTTCAGTCGGCGTGAGCAAAGTCGGCAGCGAAGCCGAGTACCACGCCGCGGTTGAGCTGGCTCTGGGGTTCGATGAAAAAGTGCTGCTGGAGTCCGCCGTTCAGGGCCGTGAAATCGAATGCGCGGTGCTGGGCAACGACAACCCCATCGCCAGCGGTTGCGGTGAGATCGTGGTGAGCAACGGCTTTTATTCCTACGACAGCAAATACATCGACGACCAGGCGGCTCAGGTGGTGGTGCCGGCGGATATCAGCCATGAGGCCAGCGAGCGAATTCGTCGCCTGGCACTTGAGGCGTTTGAAGTACTGGGCTGTGCAGGTTTGGCGCGGGTCGATGTATTCCTCACCGATGATGGCGAAGTACTGATCAATGAAATCAACTCACTGCCCGGTTTTACCCGTATCAGCATGTACCCCAAGCTGTGGCAGGCGGCGGGAATGAGCTACAGCGAGCTGGTGAGCCGCTTGATCGAGCTGGCGCTTGAGCGGCATACGGGGCGCAAGGGGTTGAAGATCAGTCGCTGATTCTTAAAGAAGAGGCCAGTAACGCCATCAGGCGTTACTGAGGACCTCACGAAAAACATCTGGTCGGATGGTGGCAATGTGCAGCAGTGAACGTGCTGCGCCCGAGGGTGAGCGCCGGCCTTGCTCCCATTCTTGAAGCGTTCTTACAGAAACCCCCAGCAACTCGGCGAATTTGGGTTGTGATAAGCCTGTTTTACTTCTTGCTTCGGCAGCTTGAGTGGTTTCTACGTGATGGACGCCGCCATGACGGCCCGCCTTTACGTCCACGATGGCAGCGAGCAATTCCTCGCCAATATTGCGCTTGGCGTCGCGTTCTCTCAGTTGTTTCTCAGTGAGTGGCATGGTTCATTTCCTTCGCGATTTTATACAGGACATGCGCTGGAATATTCTCGGTGGCGCCTTTGCCATAAATCAGCAGTGCTACCAGTGATCCGCAAATCAGCTGCGCGGTATAGACAATTCGCACCGACCCACTTTTTCCTCGCCCCTCGAGGTTCCAACGTACTTTTCGGCAGCCGCCGGAGCCAGGTACAACCGTCCCCGCATCAGGATGGCTGGCTAGAAACGCCATGAAAATGCCCCGTTCTTCCTCGGTCCAGTAATCGGGCCACAGCTTGCTGAATAGCGGAGACTCTATGATCGTTAACACGCGAAATTCTACGTCTTTGACGTAGCCTCTGGCAAGAAAGTGCGAGCCAGAAAATCGCAGGTGAAAAGTTGCTGCTCAAGGTGCTTTTTATCGCAAAAAATGACATGGCACTTTGTATTTTGGGCTCTGCGTCGGACCTGAGAGCGAAGGTTATAGGAGTCATGTCACGGGTCAGTACGACCAATCCACGAATACAACAACGTCTTCGCCTCCTCCGGGTGATGCGTTCTTCGGCGGTAGCTGGCAAACATCGTTGAAGTGCAGTAGGTACACACCTCACTCACCTCGATCTGTTCCCGTCGAACCCCGGCCGCTTGCAGCAGCATGAGCCCATATCCGCTCAAGTCAAACCAGGCACTTCGTGCTTGCCGCGCATGCGGTGGGGTGATCTGCGGTGACAATAACGGCTGGGGTTGCGCAACGCTCCATGGCGCTTCGCCGTCACGCCACACGTGCCCTTGATCCATCTGGAACTCGGTAATAAACCCTTCGCTCACTTCATAGCAGCAGGGCTTGATCGACGGCCCGATTGCAACCTGCAGCTGGTCGGCCGCAACCCCTACATCGGCAAAACGTTGCAGCGCATTCGCCACGATCCCGCGTTGCAGTCCCTTCCAGCCGCCATGAATCGCCGCCACATGCTGACCGTCTTGCGATGCGAGCAGAACGGGCAGGCAATCTGCGGTGATCACTGCGACCGGCTGATGGGTGTGCGTAAGCACCCCATCGGCTTCGACCGTATTGGCCACCAGCCCTGCCTGCCACTCAATCACTGCGGCACTGTGCACCTGCTTGCAAATGAACAGGTCATCCGGACGCAGCGGATCGTTGATCGAACAGAAACCGTGATCGACGCCTGCAATGGCGCCGAGATTTTTTGCCTGGTGCAAGGGAATACCTCCGCTCGATAACCTCAGTCGCCGACCGCTTCGCCTTCACGTCGTGGGTCGGCACCACCGCTCAACGATACTTTCCCCTGCGCATCCCGCGTACGAACAATCGCCTGGATACCGCTGGTCATCTCAATGTCGCTCAAGGCGTGGCCTTTGTCCTTGAGCGCCTGTTTCAACCCTGGGCTGAACAAGCCGGCTTCCAGCTCCGTAGGCCCATTGCGGCTGCCGAAGTTGGGCAGGCTGACGGCGGCTTGTGGGTCGAGGTTCCAGTCGAGCATCGCCACCAGGGATTTGCTCACGTACTCGATGATCTGCGAACCGCCGGGCGAGCCGACCGCCGCCAGTAATTCACCGCTCTGACGGTCGAACACCAGGGTCGGCGCCATGGCCGAGCGCGGGCGTTTGCCGGGTTGGACACGGTTGGCTACGGGCTGGCCGTTTTCTTCAGGGATAAACGAAAAATCGGTCATCTGGTTGTTCAGCAAAAAGCCCTGGACCATTACATGGGCGCCAAACGCGGCTTCCACCGTGGTGGTCATCGACACGGCACCGCCCTGGTCATCCACCGCCACCACTTGTGAGGTGGAGATGCGCAGTGGCGAACGGTCCGGCGCGTACGCCACTTGGATTCCGGCCGGCTGGCCGGGTTTGGCAATGCCTATGCTGCGCTCGCCAATCAAGGTGGCTCGCTGGGCCAGGTAATCCGGCGCGACCAGACCGGCGACCGGCACTGGCGTGAAGTCCGCATCGGCCACATACAGCGCACGGTCGGCGAAGGCCAGGCGGCCGGCTTCGGCCATCAGATGCACCGCGCCGGGGGTGGGTTCCAGCCCGGCAGGGGAGGCGTTCTTCAGCGGTTTCATCGGCGCGATGGCCAAGCGTGGGTCGCGGGCTTCCAGCGCCTGCAACGTCCCCAGGATCTGCGCCACGGCAATCCCTCCCGACGACGGCGGCGGCATGCCGCAGACTTTCCATTGTTTGTAATCGGTGCACAGCGGCGCGCGTTCCTTGGCGACGTAGCCCTTGAGATCCACCTGGGACAGGCTGCCCGTATTGCGGTGGCCCTGCACTTTGCGGGCGATCTCATCGGCAATCGCACCGTGGTACAGCGCGTCCGGCCCTTCCTTGGCGATGCGCTTGAACACGGCGGCCAGCGCCGGGTTTTTCAACAGCGTACCGGTGGCCTTGGGCGTGCCGTCGGCATTCAGAAAGTAGGCGGCCATCTCTGGCGACTGTGCGATATAACGGTCGGCGGCGATCAAGCTGTGCAGGCGCGGGGAGATCGCGAAGCCCTGCTCGGACAAGCGAATCGCCGGCTCGAACAGCGTGGCCCATTGCAGGCGGCCGGTCTTCCCGTGCGCCATTTCCAACGCGCGCAACACACCGGGCGTGCCCACCGAGCGCCCGCCAATCTGCGCATCGCTGAAGGCCATCGGCGTGCCGTCGGCGTTCAGGAACAACCGCTCAGTCGCCCCGGCCGGGGCCGTTTCGCGGCCGTCATAAGCGTGCACTTGGTTCCCATCCCACAGCATGATGAACGCGCCGCCGCCGATGCCGGAGGACTGCGGCTCCACCAGCGTCAACACCGCTTGCATCGCAATGGCTGCATCGATCGCCGACCCGCCTTGGCGCAACATCTCACGCCCGGCTTCGGCGGCCAGCGGGTTGGCGGCGGCGGCCATATGGCGTGTGGCGTGCTGGGTGGTCAGATCGGTGCGATAGCCTGAGCCCAGCTCCGGTGCCGGTGGCTGTTCGTTGACCGGGGTGTGGCAGGCGGCAAGGGCCAGGGCTGTGGCAGCGATGGACAAGTGACGGCGGGAAATCGAAAACACGCGCTGAACTCCGTTCATTTCTAAAATGATCTGTTGTCCTTGGGGAGCTGCTTTTACAGGTAGATCTGGCCTTGCAGATACAGCACGGCCTTGCCGGAAATGATCACGCGGTCGCCCTTGAATTCGCAGCGCAACTGGCCACGCCGTTTGCCGCCTTGCTCGGCCGTGAGTGTTGTCTTGCCCAGGCGTTCGGCCCAGAACGGCGCCAGCGAGGTGTGCGCCGAACCGGTGACCGGGTCTTCATCGATGCCCACATTCGGCCCGAACCAGCGCGAAACAAAATCAAACTGTGTGCCTTTGGTTGTCACCGCAATGCCGCGTTTAGGCAGGCCCTTGAGGCGCGAAAAATCCGGCTTCAGCGCCGCAAGCCGGGCTTCGCTGTCCACCAGCACGATGTAGTCATCGGTGCCGAACACTTCGGCGTGTTCAATCCCCAGGGCGTCGAGCATCCCGGCCGGCGGCTCGCAGCGCTCGGGCTGCCTGACCGGGAAATCCATCGCCAGTTCATCGCCATCGCGCGTGACCCGCAGCTCACCGCTGCGCGTGGCGAAACGCAGCACTTCAGGCGCATTTTGCAACCGGTGAATCAACACCCACGCTGCCGCCAAGGTGGCATGACCGCACAGATCGACCTCGACTTGCGGGGTAAACCAGCGCAACTCATAGAACCCGTCACGAGGCACGAAGTAAGCGGTTTCGGAGAGGTTGTTTTCAGCGGCGATGTTTTGCAACTGATCATCGGGCAGCCACTCGGTAAGCGGACACACCGCCGCGGGGTTGCCGCCGAAGGGGTGTTGGCTGAAGGCGTCGACTTGATAGATGTCCAGTTTCACCGTGGTGCACTCCGTGTGTGGGGAGGCTGGACACTAACAGCGGGGTCAAGCGAGCGTCAAAATACAGATGGGCGGTTTTTTTGAGCGCTTCTGTCACATTGAGGTTCATGCGGGCGCAGGGCGTGAGTCGATGGTGGTGGGGCGTAACGATGCGAGTATGCCCCAGCCTTTTCTGCAGGCATAAAAAAACGGCCTACCTTTCGGTAAGCCGTTTTTAGTACTTGGTGGCTACACAGGGACTTGAACCCCGGACCCCAGCATTATGAATGCTATGCTCTAACCAACTGAGCTATGTAGCCAAGTGGCGCGCATTATTCGCTTCGGGCGCCGATGCGTCAAGTGTTTTGTTGAGAATTTTTTCTACGCTTTCAATTGTTTAACCCAAACCTGGCTAAACGGCGACGAGAGGCGGGGTGGACGTCGGTTCCATAGGGGCATCGATCGATGTCGGCGCGAGGGAGCCTGATCGAGTTGGGCAGATATCCCTGCCGCCCAACACGTGGCTTGCCTTACGAATGCAGCGAGGTGTGGGTGATGCGCTTGAGCTGTTCACGCGCCCGAGACAGGCGTGAGCGAACCGTGCCGATAGGAATGTCCAGTGCGTCGGCCGTGTCCTGGTAACTGCCGTCGGTTTCCAGCGAGGCGTACAGCGTTTTGCGCATTTCCGTGGGCAGGTGGTCGATGGCGTTCAGGGTTTTTTCAAGACGCCGGTTGACCTCGAATTCCCAGTCCAGATTGTGGTTGTCCTCTTGCCCATGCCACAACGACTCATCGAATTCACAATGCACCGGCTTGGCATACAGGCGCCGGAAGTGGTTGCGGATCAGATTCTGCGCGATGCCGCACATCCAGGTACTGAGCGTGGCAGTGCCGCTGAAACGCTCGCGGTTGCGCCAGGCTTCA
The DNA here is from genome assembly GCF_036688725.1 of Pseudomonas lactucae. Lineage (NCBI taxonomy): Bacteria > Pseudomonadati > Pseudomonadota > Gammaproteobacteria > Pseudomonadales > Pseudomonadaceae > Pseudomonas > Pseudomonas lactucae. The sequence goes on from NZ_JAQQPT010000024.1 coordinate 37,360, forward strand.
AGGTAAGTCAATTGCAGAAGATCGTCCGCATCTTCCGGGTTCAGAACACGCTTGTGAATGAAACGGCGTAGTTTCTTTTGCTGGTCGTCTGTCAGGTGAAGCATGAATTGAGGCGAGCTGCCAACTAGGTGCGCTAAAGCTTCAATAGGGATATTCATGATTTTTTCCTTAGGGTAGACGCGGTCGAAATGGTTTCGACGGGAAGCCCTTTTGCACCGGTTGTGCCAAATGAAAAAATCGTTCAACTTATTGATTTGTATAAATAAATATCTTGAATTAAGCGTTTTTTGCGCAACGCTTTGCAAAGTGCGCCGTGAGTTTGTGCGGGTATTTTCACAGGCGGTGAGATTGTTGATTTCGATGGAACCAGGTGGGCGGGGCTTGCCACACAGAGACACACTCTTCCTGTTCTGGCTTAACCATGAAAGTCGAATCCAGCAACGATATGGAGCAGATTCAGCGCCTGGACCCGTCTCGTATCGGCCCTGTCGAAGCGCCAACCCCCGCGAAGGGGAGCGAGGACATTGCGCTGATCTTCAGTCAGGACGTGGCGGCCGACGCTAACGCCTTCCCCAAGCGGTTCATGCCGATACGGGTGCCTCCCGTTGAGCAGCTCGCGCAGCTCTATGACATGCTCGGACATCCGGCCCAGGCGAGCCTGGCGGTGGTTGCTCGGCGCATGCGCATTCAGTTATTGCAACAACCGGCTCTGGACAAGTTGCTGGACCTCGGCGGGGGCGATCCGGCGCGTACCTTCGTGGTACTCAAGCAGGTGGCCGCGCAGGCGCAGGACGAAACCCGCAGTGCGCAAGCGGCACTGGCGAGGGATGCCATTGCCAGGCTGGAGATGCGTTTCAAACGGGAAATCCAGGCCGGCCTGAACATTGCCGCGGCGCTGCAACGGGCCACGGATGACCCGCAGGAGCGCCAGGCCATACGCACGTTGTATTACGCCAGTGTGGTCACTCGCCAATCCCTGTCGACCATGATGCACGCGCTGCTGGGCATGTATGGGGGCGAGCGGTTTGTCGACGGCCTCAACGTGATGCGCCGGGCCTTGGCCGATGATGTCGCGGCACATGCACCGTCGGTGCCTGATGTGCGCTTGCGTGCGCTTCTCAGGGGGCTGCAGAGCTGCGGTCAGCTGGGCGCGGTGTTGGCCAATTGCCGGGCACTGATCCTGCGCCTTGGCGCGCAGGAGGAACCGGTCGGTTTGCTGCAGCGCCTGCTGGGCTACGCCGGCAGCGGCATCGAGTCAGCTGAAGTGCAGCGTCTGGCCTACGACCTGGGCGGCGATTTGTCGGTCGATCAACTGGTTTGCCTCAACAGCCTGTATCCGGTCATCCAACGTTTGCCCCTGGCGTTGTGGGACGACAGCCGCAGTCGTCAAGAGGCTCTGCGTAGCTTTCTGCTGGTGATGGACGAGTTTGCCCGCGTCGAACGTGGGCGCCTGCAATTTTTCGACAAGACGAGGGTCGACGGGTGAGTGCGTTGGCCGCCGTCAACGGTGTGTTGCTCACGATAGCGCGGCGCGCCGAGGTGCTGGGTGCCGTGGTGGTCCTGGCCATCGTGTTCATCTTTATCGTGCCGCTGCCCACCTGGCTGGTGGATATCCTGATTGCGCTGAACATCTGTATTTCCTGCCTGTTGATCGTGCTGGCGCTCTACCTGCCCGGGCCGTTGGCGTTTTCTTCTTTCCCTTCGATTCTGCTGCTGACCACCATGTTTCGCCTGGCGCTGTCGATTGCGACCACGCGTCTTATTCTGCTGGAGCAGGACGCCGGTGATATCGTCGAGGCCTTCGGCAATTTTGTGGTCGGGGGCAACCTCGCGGTGGGGATGGTGATCTTCCTGATCCTGACCCTGGTCAATTTCCTGGTGATTACCAAGGGCTCGGAGCGGGTCGCCGAAGTGGCGGCGCGTTTCAGCCTGGATGCGATGCCGGGCAAGCAGATGTCCATCGACAGCGACCTGCGCGCCGGGTTGATCGACGGTGTGCAAGCGCGGGACAAGCGTGAGCAGTTGTCGCGTGAAAGCCAGTTGTTCGGGGCCATGGACGGCGCCATGAAGTTCGTCAAGGGCGATGCCATTGCCGGTTTGATCATCGTGGTGGTCAACCTGTTGGGCGGTTTCTCCACTGGCATGTTCCAGCATGGTTTGAGCGCCGGTGAGTCCATGGCGCTGTATTCGGTGCTGACCATCGGTGACGGCCTGATTGCACAGATACCCGCGCTGCTGATCTCCCTGACCGCCGGCATGATCATCACCCGCGTGGCGCCGGACGGGCGCAAAGGCATCAGTAACATGGGGGCGGAAATTGCCCGGCAAATGACCAGCGAACCCAAGAGCTGGATGATTGCCTCGGTGGGGATGCTCGCGTTTGCGGCCGTGCCTGGCATGCCGACAATGGTGTTCATTTTTATTTCCATGATGACCGGAGGCCTGGGTTACTACCTGGCCCGGCAGCGTGAGCGCCAGGAGCGTCCGTCAGCCGAAGCCCCTGCTGCGGTGCGGCCGGAGGAGAACGGTGAAGAAGACCTGCGTGGCTTTGATCCGTCGCGGCCGTACGTGTTGCAGTTTCATCCTTCTGTGTATGCAACGCCTCAGGTCATTGAGATCGTCCAGAAAATCCGCCAGGCGCGGAATACGCTGGTAGCCAATATCGGCTTGACGTTGCCACCGTTTGAAGCTGAGTTCATCGAGTTGCTGGCGCCGGACGAGATGCGTTTTTGCGTCCATGAGGTACCGGTGATGCAAGCCACCTTGAGCGACCGCATCGCCGTAGCGCACGACGCGTTGGCGTCACCGCCGGACGATGCCGTGCACGGGCTGCCTGAGCGCGATGAGGAAGGCTGGCTATGGCTGGCGCCCGAACATCCCTTGCTTGACGATCCGCAGGTGGAGCGCTTCACCGCGCAAAGCCTGATCGTCGAGCGAATGACACGCGCGATGATGCTCAGCGGGCCGCGTTTTCTCGGGATACAGGAGAGCAAGGCCATTCTCAGTTGGCTGGAGCACAACCAGCCGGAACTGGTGCAGGAGCTGCAGCGGATCATGCCGCTTTCGCGGTTTTCGGCGGTGCTGCAGCGCTTGGCCGGTGAAGGGGTGCCGTTGCGTGCCGTACGCTTGATTGTCGAGTCGTTGATCGAGTACGGCCAGCATGAGCGCGAGCCGGAGGCATTGGCTGATTACGCGCGCATCGCGCTCAAATCACAGATCTACCACCAGTACAGCGAGGCCGATGGACTGCATGCCTGGCTGCTCTCGCCGCAAACCGAAAATATCTTGCGCGATGCCTTGCGCCAGACCCAGACCGGGGTGTTCTTTGCCCTCGATACTGATCACAGCGCGGCGTTGGTCAACTTGCTCAACCAGGCGTTCACCGCGCGTCCCAAAAGCAAGAGCGTGATATTGGTTGCGCAGGATCTGCGCAGTCCCTTGCGCACCTTATTGATGGACGAGTTCAACCATGTGCCGGTGTTGTCCTTTGCAGAGCTTGGGAGTCATTCCAAGGTAAAGGTGCTGGGGCGTTTTGACGTGGGCCAGGATGAGTTGATGCGCGGAGCCATGGCATGAGCGTAGTGCTGCCCACCGCGCAGGGGAGGGTGCGCTGATGTTCGAGCTTCGAGTACTCGATGGCCTGCACCAGGGCGCGGCGTTGCCCTTGTTTGGCGAACAATGGAGCCTGGGGGCCAGTGCGGACGCCGATCTTCTCTTGAAGGACCCAGGTATCGCCGAGCATCACGCGAGCCTGCGGTTGGCCGTAGGACGCTGGTCGGTACAGGCTGAAGCGGGGCTACTACAAGACAGTAACGGTCTTATGTTGGCCCAGATCAGCGACCTGGCGCTCAATACGCCTTTTTTCATTGGCCCTGTGCGCCTGTGTGTCATGTTGGCCGATCAGCCCTGGCCACAATCCCCGGCCGCCGAGCGTGCGGGGCCAGCTCCCGTCTCCGTGAAGCACGCGCCGTTGGCGCCGGTGTTGTCCTCCATTTCGATGCTGCAACAAAAGCGCATTATCAGTCTTGTGCTGGTGTGTGCCGTGATCATCGTGGGGGCCGGCATTGCCTTTACCGGTGAGCGCCAAGCCCAGGCGTCGCTGATGCCCGTGGTGATTAAAAGGCCTGGATTGGACTCACCCTTCGAGGTGCGCCAGCAGTTGTTGAAGATGCTCGGCGAGCGCGAGTTGGTCCAGCGTGTCAGCTTGCAGGTGATCAATGAACAGGTTGCCCTCAATGGCGAAGTCTCCCAGGAGGAAGTGGACTTGGTCGCGCGCATGCTCGACCGTTTTGCCGAGCGGTTCGACACGACTGTGCCGGTAATCAGTCGGGTCCGGGTCCGCGACGGCGCGCTGCCGTTCAAGATCTTGCAGATCGTTGGCGGAGCGAACGGCCACGTCGTACTCGAGGAGGGCACGCGACTGTTTGTGGGCGACGAAGTGGATGGCCTGCGTTTGGTCTTGATCGATAACGGCAAAGTGATTTTTGATGGCGCACATCGGTATGAGGTGCGCTGGTGACCCCCGCACTGCAAGAGCGCCTTGAGGCCTGGCAACGCAAGCAGTCACAGGCGTTGATCGCCTTCGCGCCGGTTACGGCACGTGGTCGTATCCAGCGGGTGAGTGGCATGTTGCTGCAATGCCGGCTGCCGCAGGCACGTATCGGTGATCTGTGTCGAGTCGAAAAAAATCCCGGCGATGACATGCTGGCCGAAATCATCGGGTTTGATCAGCAGGATGCGGTGCTCAGCGCGCTGGGCAATCTGGAGGGCGTGCGTGTCGGTGCCAGTGTGGAGCGCCTGGGGGTGCCACACCGGGTGCAGGTCAGTGACGAGCTGTTGGGGCAGGTATTGGATGGGTTTGGGCGTCCGATTGCGGGCGACGGTCCCAGTGCGTTCGCCGACGCGCAGGCATCCGATGCGACCCCAGTGCTGTGCGAGGCGCCTTTACCCACGGAGCGACCACGAATCAACCGCGCGTTGGCCACCGGGGTCCGTTCGATTGATGGCCTGATCACGTTGGGCGAAGGCCAGCGCGTCGGGCTGTTTGCCGGCGCCGGCTGCGGCAAGACCACCTTGCTGGCCGAGATCGCGCGTAACGTGGAGTGCGATGTGATCGTGTTCGGCTTGATTGGTGAGCGGGGCCGGGAGTTACGCGAGTTTCTTGATCACGAACTGGATGATCAGCTGCGTGCCAAAGCCGTGCTGGTATGCGCCACCTCCGATCGCTCCAGCATGGAACGGGCGCGCGCCGCGTTCACGGCAACGGCCTTGGCCGAAGGTTTCCGGCGCAAGGGCCAGCGAGTGTTGTTGCTGATCGACTCCTTGACCCGTTTTGCCCGGGCCCAGCGCGAAATCGGCCTGGCCGCCGGTGAGCCGCTGGGGCGCGGCGGCTTGCCGCCTTCGGTCTACAGCCTGTTGCCGCGCTTGGTGGAACGTGCCGGATTGACGCGTGAAGGCGTAATCACGGCGATCTATACGGTGCTGATCGAGCAGGACTCGATGAACGACCCGGTGGCCGATGAAGTGCGTTCGCTGCTTGACGGGCATATCGTACTGTCGCGCAAGCTGGCCGAGCGTGGGCACTACCCGGCCGTGGATGTGCTGGCGAGCCTTTCACGGATCTTGAGCAACGTCGCGCGATCGGCCGATATCCAGGCGGGTACCGCGTTGCGACGTTTGTTGTCGGCGTATCAGCAGATCGAGCTGATGCTCAAGCTGGGGGAGTATCAGCCTGGCAGCGATGCCTTGACCGACCTGGCGGTGGACAGCCGCCAGGCGGTCGATGGTTTCCTGCGCCAGGACTTGCGTGAGCCGTCACCGATGCTGGCGACGCTGGACCAGCTCAAGACGCTGACCGCCCATGTCCCATTCTGAAGAACTACTGGGGGAGATCGAGACCCTGCGGCGTTTGCGTCGGCATCGAGCGGACCTTGCCGAGCGCGCCCTGCGCGAGGTCAAACGCGCCCAGCAGGCGCTGGTCGCCCATATCCAGCAGGCCGAGCAAGCGCTGGACAAAGCCCGGCAGGAAGAAATCCGACAAAGTGCCCAACTGCTCGATCAGTACCAGGGCCAGGTCCTGAGCCTGCAAGCGCTCAAGTCCTGGGGGGCACAGGAGCGCTCGTTATCGGCCAGTACCCAGCGAGACCAGGGGCAGCTGGAGGCGTTGCAACGCCAGCAGGTGGAAAAACAGGCCCAGGTGGGCAGTGCCCAAAAGCAGGCTACCGAATGCCTGCGACAGGTGGAAAAACTTCAGGAGTTGTCCCTGATGCTGGCTGAGGAGCCCACATGACTGAGGTTTCAAACAAACCCACTGAACGTGCACGCTTGCGTGAGCTGCACGAGGAGCGCGAGCCGGGCGCCCTGGGCCAAGTGCCTTGGGAGCAGGGACGATTGTTCGCGCAGCTGTTTACCCTTGGCGATGAAGGCGCGGGCGCGCAGTCCTTTGCGTCGGGAGAGATGGCTTCGGCCGGTATCGCGATGATCGAGGCGCTCGCCGAGCAACTGGCGCCGCGCGTGCTGGCAGGTGCTCAGTGGCCGCTTCACGCGGTGTTGTACCTGCCGCGGCTGGGGCGAATCAACAGCGTTGTGCGGCGTGAGCAAGGTACGTGGTCCATCGACCTGGATGCCGAACTCGAGGCGACGTCGCGCTGGCTCAGCGGCGTGCGGCAACCGTGCCAGGAGCGATTGGCCGCGGCGCTGGGGCAGTCGGTCAGTCTGCATCTGCCTGTCTTCGGCTCGGCATGATGATGCCGCCGCTGACAGTACCCCTGGTTAGAGAAGACAGGGTAGCAGCGCTTCGTCGACTGGGACGCGGCTTGCGCCTGCCATTCAGTGTGGCCGGACAGAAAGGCGAGTTGCGTCTGGAACCCGGCCGTGAACCGGCAGGTGCGCAGGTGTTGTGTTTCGAAACGGCATGCGGTGTGTTGGCGTTGGCAGAGGCCGGACCATTGCTCAGCCTGATGGGGGAATGCCCGGTCACCTTGGCCCAGGCCGGCAACGATCCGGATTCCTGGTTCTGGGCGTTATTCCAGCACTATCTGAGCCCCGAGGTGCGAACCCTGTTCGGTTATTTTCGCCTGCTGCAGACCGATTGCCCTGCGGGGTTCGGTTGCCGAGTCAGTGTGAGTCTGGATGCCTCACGGGTCGTGGGTTATGTGTGGCTGACGCCCGAAAGCCTCCTGATGTTGAGCGAGGCCGCACCCTGGCGCTCCATCGCCGCTCCCCTGCCGGCGAAATTTCAATTGGCAATTGCCGTAACCCTGGGACACCTGCGACTGACGATTGCGCAGGCATTCAGCCTGCGCCCGGGTGATGTGCTGGTGTTGGAGGCGGCGCTTTTCCAGGTGCAGGGTCGCGGTCATGTGCAAGTTGGCAGGCGTCGGCTGCATGGCGACATTGACGATGAAACCGGCACGGCGTGCCTGACCCTTACTTCTATCGAGGAAACGTTTGTGGACGAGCATTTTACGGCGCCCGATTACTCGGAGCCTGTGGAGGATGAGCCCGTGGTCGATGTATTCGGACACGAGCCGTTCGACGAGTTGAGCATGGCGCTCACGGTTCGCTGTGGAACACTGAACCTTACCCTGGGCGAGTTACGCAACCTGGGGCCTGGCTCGGTACTGGGCATCACGGGCTACGCGCCTGGCGTGGCCGGTCTTTATTACGGCGACCGGCCGATTGGCCAGGGGCAGTTGGTTGAAGTCGACGGCCGCCTGGGGTTGCAGGTGTCCCGCGTGTTGTTCGGTCGATGATGCTTCAGGGGCTTGATCCCCTCGTACTCGCGATGTTTCTGGGGGCACTCTCGTTGATGCCCATGCTGTTGATCATCTGCACATCGTTCCTGAAAATTGTGATTGTGCTGATGATTACGCGTAATGCCATCGGTGTGCAGCAGGTGCCGCCCAGCATGGCCATCAATGGCATCGCGTTGGCGGCGACGCTGTTTATCATGGCGCCGGTGGGCTATGAAATCGCCGAGAGCATCAAGGTTTCGCCGCTTGACCTGAGCAATGTGCAAACGGTGTTGCAAACGGGGGGCGAAGCCATCATGCCGCTGCGCGCATTCATGCTGCGCAATGTCGACCCGGATGTGCTGACGCATCTGCTGGAGAACACTGCGCGTCTCTGGCCGGCGCAAATGGCCGAGGAGGTGCAGCGCGAAGACCTGATCCTGCTGATTCCTGCTTTTGTACTGTCGCAACTGCAGGCGGGGTTCGAGATCGGTTTCCTGATCTACATCCCGTTCATCGTGATCGACCTGATCGTCTCCAACCTGCTGCTGGCGCTGGGCATGCAAATGGTCTCGCCGATGACCATTTCCCTGCCGCTCAAACTGCTCCTGTTCGTACTGGTGTCCGGGTGGTCGCGGCTGCTCGACAGCCTGTTCCTTTCCTATCTCTGAGTGGCCTATGGAACCGATCGTGCTGTTCAAGCAGGGCATGTTGCTGGTGGTGGTGTTGTCGGCGCCGCCGCTGATCGTGGCCGTGGTGGTCGGCGTGCTGACCTCGCTGGTGCAGGCGCTGATGCAGGTGCAGGACCAGACGCTGCCCTTTGGCGTCAAGCTGGTAGCGGTGGGCGTCACGTTGATCATGACCGGTCGCTGGATTGGCGTGGAGTTGATTCAACTGATCAACCTGACCTTCGAAATGATCGGCCGCTCGGGCCAGAACTGAGGGCTTGCCTGTGCTGCTGTATCTTGAGTTCCTGCCCAGCCTGGTCGTTGGCATGGCGCGTATCTACCCCTGCGCCTTTCTGGTGGCCGCGTTTTGTTTTCAGCATATACGCGGCATGCCCAGGCATACGATTGTGATGGTCATGGCGCTGATGCCCGCCCCCGGAATTCACGCGGCGCTGGAGGGGCTGGACTACTCGGCACTGATGCTCAGCGCTCTGGTGCTCAAGGAAATAGCCCTGGGGTTGCTGCTGGGGGTGCTGCTGTCGATGCCGTTCTGGATGTTCGAGTCGGTGGGGGCATTGCTGGATAACCAGCGCGGAGCCTTGGCCGGCGGGCAGCTTAATCCCTCACTGGGGCCGGACGCGACACCGGTCGGGCACTTGTTCAAGCAGTTGGCGATCTTTCTGTTGATGGTCACCCTGGGCTTGGGGGCGTTGACCCAAGTGATCTGGGACAGCTACCGCATATGGCCGCCCACGGCGTGGTTTCCGCTTCCGGCGGCCAATGGGATGAGCCTGTTTGTCGACCTGCTGGGTGACACCTTCACGCATATGATGCTCTACGCAGCGCCCTTCATCGCGGTCCTGCTGTTACTGGAGTTCGGCATTGCACTGCTGGGGGTCTACAGCCAACAGTTACAGGTGAGTACGCTGGCGCCACCGGTCAAGTGCCTGGCGGGCATCGGGATTCTATTGCTCTACTTCGCGCTGCTGCAGGACTTGATCGTCGGCAGGATGAGCCAACTGAGCGACCTTAAACACTCACTGGGACTGTTGTTCCGGGCGGCGATGCCATGAGTGACTCCGGCGAGAAAAAACACCCGGCGTCCGCCAAGAAACTGCGTGACCAACGCAAAAAAGGCCAGGTCGCTCAAAGCCAGGATGTGGGCAAGTTGTTGGTGCTCACGGCCATCAGCGAAATTGCATTATTCACCGCCGAGACGAGTTTGCAGCGTTTCCAGCAACTGATGGTGCTGCCGATGTCGCGCCTGACTCAGCCCTTTGTAAGAACGCTGGAAGAAGTGCTGTTGGAGGGCCTGCTGGTATTTTTCTCATTTGCCCTGCTGATGGTGGGGGTGGCAATCACGGTTAAGCTGATCAGCAGTTGGATGCAGTTCGGAATCTTATTTGCCCCAGAGACCTTGAAGCTCGATTTCAAACGCCTTAATCCGCTCAGCCAACTCAAGCAAATGTTCTCTGCCCAGTCGCTGATGAACCTGCTGATGAGCATCGCCAAAGCGTTTCTGCTGGGGTTGGTCGTTTACCTGGTGGTCTGGCCTTCCTTGGGAGCGCTGATCAACCTGGCGACCAGCGATCTGCAAAGCTACGTGTTGGCGCTGATCGCGCTGTTTCGCTATCTGCTGCATGCCTGCCTTGGGCTGTTACTGGTGCTGGCGCTGATCGACCTGGCGTTGCAGAAACATTTCTTCGCCAAGCGCATGCGCATGACCCAAGTCGAGGTCGTCAAAGAGTACAAGGACATGGAGGGCGATCCTCATGTGAAAGGCCAGCGCCGCTCGCTGGCTTATCAATTGGCGCAGGAGGAACCGAAGGTCAAGCTGCCCAAACTGGAGGAGGCGGACATGCTGGTGGTCAACCCGACGCACTTTGCCGTGGCCTTGTATTACCGCCCCGGTAAAACGCCGCTGCCTTTACTGGTGGATAAGGGGACTGACGCTGGCGCGCGTCGGTTGATTGCCCGTGCAAAAGCGGCTGACGTGCCCGTGATCCAGTGTGTGTGGCTCGCCAGGACGCTGTATACGAAAAAACGGGGTGCCAACATTCCCCGTGAAACCTTGCAGGCCGTGGCGTTGATCTACCGAACCTTGCGTGAGCTGGATGATGAAGCCAAGCGTGAGACCCTCCAATTGCCGGAACTTGACCAACGTTAGTCACCCCAAGCAGCAGTCGGCCAGGCACGTGCCTTGGGTGAGCGGCGGCGCCGCCCACCCGGCGTTCTCAGCGTTCCAGCGACACCGTCTGATAATCCGCTCGCTCCCCGGCGGGGCCAGGCTCGACGCGCATTTGCGGCGGCCACCAGATCACCAGCTTGTCCTTGTTCGACTGTGGGCGAGAGCAGGAGTCGCCCTTGCAGGTCGGTGTACAGCCGGCGGCAAGCAGCGCTGCGCCGATCAGGGTGACGTAAAGCAAACGGTGTTTCATCGCACGGCCTTTTGGGGTGGAGTGATCAGGGAGGGGCGGTGCACGTCGAGGTGTTCATCCTTCGACACTGGGCGCATGGCGATAAACACCTCCGCTTCCTCTCCCGGCTTGAGCCAGGCATTTGGCCAGACGGCAACTGCCAGCGTCTGGGAATTGCTGCATTCCTTTTCATCGATACGCACATTGCGCGTGAACTGGTTACGCACTACCACCACCGCTACGTTGTACTGCGGGCCGGCATACCACTGGCTGCGTTCGCTGTTCAGCGCCAGCAAATTGCGGGTGTTGCACAAGGTGCCCAGTTCCAGAGGCATCGGCGAGGTCTTGAAGCCTCTGGGGACTTCGCCGCTGACCAGGTGTGCCAGGGTGCTGGTGATATCGCTGCGGCTGATGACCGGTTGGTGCGGCGCCAGGCGTCTGGCCAAGGGATCGAGCGCTGCCTGCAGCTCGACTTGATCGTCCGCGGGCAAGTAGCGCGAGGGGTCGGACTGATCGCCGATGACGCGCGGGGTAAGAATGAACAGCCGTTCGCGTCGGTTGTTCTGGCGTTCGGTCGAGGAGAACAGCGCCTTGCCCAGCAGCGGTATATCGCCCAGCAGCGGGACCTTGCGCTGTTTGTCGCTACTTTCCGTGACGTGGAACCCTCCGACGACCAGCGAGCGCTTTTCCGCCATGACGGCCTGGGTGCTGACCTTGCCTCGACGGACATCCGGGCCCAGGCGGTCCGGATTGGATTCGTCAAAGTTGCCGTCCTCGATATCCACCGCCAGATGGATCTGGTGCCCGCCGCGGCTGGTGATGACCCTGGGCACTACCTGAAAACTGGTACCCACGGTAATCGGTAGAATGGTCGCGTTCTCGCGACCGGCCGTCAGGTACTGGGTGCGGTTGAAATCGATGACCGCGGGCTGGTTTTCCAGGGTCAGGACCGAGGGGTTGGACACCATGGTTGCCAGCCCGCGGGATTCCAATGCGCGCACATCGGCGTAGAAACGGTCGCGGTGCTCGATCGACAATTGCGAAGAGGTGCCGGGCGCCATGTTGACGCCGCCACGGAAGCGACTGTTCTGGAAGCCCCACTTGATGCCGAATTCGTGCAATTGCGTGCGCTCGATGTCGAGGATGATCGCATCGATTTCCACCAGCTTGCGCGCGACGTCGAGCTGGCTGATCAGTTCGCGGTACATGGCCTGGCGTTCCGGCACGTCATAAATCAGCACCGCATTGTTGCGCACATCGGCTTCTACGCGGATCCGGCTGGTGTTGACCTGTGCCCGAGGCGTGATCGCCATGCCGGTGTCGACAGGCGCGGTGCCGGCGTTTGTGCCCAGCATCTGCCCCAGCAGCGGGTTACCCAGGCGTGGAAAAGCGGGCATTACAGGTGCGGGCTGGGACTGTGCGGCGGAATGTTGTGCCAGCCCCGAGAGCGTCGAAGTTGAGCGTGGCTCCAGCAGGCCGCGCAGCATGGTGGCAACGCCTGGGAGGGTGATCTTTTCGCTGCGGTACTCTATTTGACGGTCCGCGGCGTTGGCGAACTTCAACGGGTAGGTCAGCACGCTTTGCTTTTCATCCGAGGAACGGCGCTGGGTACTGAAATGCTTGATCTGTTCGATATAGCGCCGCGGACCGGAAACCAGGACGACACCGTCCTCGGGCAACTCGCCCCAGCCGAAGCGGCTGTCCAGCAGGCCGATATCGGTCAGTGCCTGCTTGAGGTCGGAGATGGTCCCGGAGGACACCTCCAAGCGTGCCGATTCTTGCTGGTCCAGGGTGCTGATATACAGCGTGTTGTTGTAGAGGTACCACTGGAAGCGGTGCTCTACCCCCAGTCGATCAAGCATCGACTGCGGCGTATTGGCGCGTATCTTGCCATTGACGTTACCTTCCAGCAGCCCCTCCACCTGCAGTTGCGTGCCAAAGGTCTGGGCAAAGTCTTCAAGCACTTCGCGCAAGGGTTTGTGTTCGGCTTCATAGGCGTAGGCGGTGTTTTTCCATTCGGGGGGGATGGCGGCCAGGACGCTCTCCGAGGGTATCAGCAGCCAGGGGAGTGTGAGCAGGCATTGCAAGATGGCAAGCCCTGACGATGTTCCGGGCAAGTTAGTACGCATGCGGGTATCACTGTGGGTCTTGTTATACATAGTGTTCTCTGGTTAATACGGCAGCGAACGTAACGAGGTAGTTTGGATTTATGAGTCGGTATGGCAAGGCGCGCGACCGTCGAGCCCCACGTATCGCTTTGGTTGAACAGGGTTTCGAGTCTGTTGAGACACCCATGTCTCATGATTGCCGTTGTGCACGCGCGCACTGGACCAACCAGAGCGCGCCACAGTCGGGCGCATGGACGAGCGAGCCTTGAAAGTGATTCTGGCAGACCGCATCTAATCGCAGCCGCCACCGCAAGGGCGTGCGATCAGGTCGACGTGACGTCATGCTGAACGCAGATCAACAGGTGTAGCCATGGCGTTTCAGAATGATTGCGTCGTTGTTCTCGAGGACGAGCATCTGTGCGGCGTCGCCAACCAGCTAGATCAATAAGTTGATCTTCCGACTTATGGCACGCCGTCCAATGCTGTTTTGAACAGCATATGGTTAACCCGGCTGTATTCGTTAAGCGCCCAGTCGGAGTGATGTCTCTTAAACATGCTCTCGTAAAAAATCAGCATGTCCTCAGAGGTCTCCGTAGGGGCCTGCTCGATGGTTTTATAACGTAGTGTGTCAACCTTGACTTGACCTAGAAGCTCACGTTTGAAGCCGTTATAGAAGTCCATGATTCTCTCCTGATAGACCTCACCTCTGTGGTCAGTACTGGCTATTCAGTTCCAAGTTGATTGCGCCAAACCAGATAATGGAGAGTGATCATCCTGTTTGGAAAGGGAAGCGAGCATGGAAGCCCAACTTATGTGAAAGTCACCTTCATCGGTTTTCAGTATGAGGGTGTGCGTGCTGATGGTGTCGTCTGGCTGAAGTTTCCAATGCGCTGCGTTATGGGTGGCGAGGCAATGTTTGTATGTCTCGATCTCATGTGGATGACACAACAGGAGCGCATTAACCTGCGGTACTTGGCTTGCCAGCAATTGCTTGAGCAGTGCTGCCAGGCGTTGTGGCTGAGGCGTCTCGTCAAGCAGGTGCCTGATCGCCTGGTTGGCGACCTCTGTGATATAGCGCTCCAAGTTGTCGCACATCGCTTTTCGCTCGTTTTCCCATTGAATCATCTGTGCGTTGGCGCGTTGCCAGAACTCTAGGCTCGCCTGCTCCAGAAGCACCTCACGGCTGTGTTGTGCACGGTTGAGCAGCGCATCGGCCTGAGCCTTTGCATGGGTTAACAGTTGTTCGGCTTGGGTGCAGTCAGCGAGCACTTCTCTGGGAATCAGGTTGTGCGGCAGGCCATGGACGTCCGGGGAGCAAGTGATTTTGCGTCGGCAGAGCATCGTCAGTTTTCCATTCCGTGGGGCGCAGGCACCAGGCTATTGTTTGAAAATGTTGTCATGCGCCACACCACGGCCTGCCACAGGGTATCCAGGCGACTCGCATCGCCGGTGTATGGGCGGTGGCTTTTTTCCAGATCGAGCACTCGCGCAAAGGAAAAGCGCAATCGCAGGCGTTGCCAGACTGGAGGCTCAACCCATATACGTAACAGCTGCAAAGGATCATCTGAAGGTAATAGCGTTTGCGGCGGCAGGGCCTTGGCAATCCGCTTGCACCATAGGTGATGGTCCTCCTGCAGGTGTGTGGTCTTTTGAGGGCTACAAATGCTGTCAATCAGGTCCAGCACGAAATCGAGTTCAGGGGACGACGCCAGGGCCAGCTTAAGCAGTGTGGGGTGGGGAGCAGGAGGCAGGCCGGGGGCAATTCCTTCGACGGTACATTTTACTGGGGCGTGGATAAGGCATCGCGCGTTGATTGCCGGATCGCCGTGGGTACGCCAGTCATCGTGCGCGGACCTCCAAGGAGCCGCCCACCATTGCGCCCAACTCAGGTGCTCACTCATTGGCTGGCAGAGTGCGAATTATCGGAGGAGCCGGCCGCCGCTTGGCCTACCTGCTTTCGCCGGTTGCGTAGGAAGAACAGCGCGGCCGTAGTAAGCACTAGGGCGAGCAACGTAAAGGTAACACTGCCGCGCCAAAAGCCGAGGTCATCTGCGGGTATCAAGAACGGCCCGAAATAAGCCAGCTGCCTCTGCTCTTGATAGGCGGTTGCAGGCACGAAGACCACCGTGAGCTTTTGCGGGTTATCCACCGTAGTGGACATTCCCGGGATGCTGCTGGCAACCATTCGGCGAACGCGCGAACGGATATTATCGGGGTCCAGCCGCGGATCATGCTTGATGAACACCGAAGCAGATGCAGGTTGCACCGGTTCTCCCGGCGCGATGCGCTCTGGAAGCACCACATGCACCCGGGCTACGATGACACCATCAATGTTCGACAAGGTCGCCTCAAGTTCCTGGGATAAGGCATAGATATACCGAGCCCGCTCCTCCAGTGGTGTTGAAATGACGCCGTCCTTGCGAAACGTATCGCCCAATGTGGTACGTGCGACCTTTGGGAGTCCCACCGCCTCCAACGTACGCACGGCACGACCGATATCGACGGCATCGACGACCACGACAACACCGTCTTTAGCAGGCACTTTTTGTGCGCGGATATGCTTGTCAGCCAATTCGGCAATGACCTCGTTGGCTTCTTGTTCGGATAATTGGCGGTGGAGTTCGACGCGCTCACTGCAACCGTTCAGCAAGAAGGCCAGTAATAAAAGCTGAAGCGCGGGGAGGAGGGACTTCATGCCCATCTACTGCAATTTGCTGATTTTATCGATGCCTTGAGCGGTTTTCCCGACGCCTTTCACCAGAATGTGAGTCAGCAGCAAGGTATTGGAAAGCTGGCTGGGGTAGTCCCGCATCGCACGCTCGTTATTTTTTTTACTCAGGGCGCGCAAACTTTTACTCATGCGTTCTGTTGATTGGGTGAGCGCGTCTGACGCGTCTGCCAACAGGTTAGTCTTGTCAGCGCGATGCGTGGCAGCAGTCGGGGCGGTTGGCTGTGCTAGGGCTGAGGTGAAGAGATGTATATCGGCAGACGGTGTGGGTGAGTATTCAACTGATCTGTTTGCGCTGCTAGCGTCGTCATGCCCTGCGGAAAAAACGGTTTTGATTTGCATGCCAGACCTATTGCATCAAGGGCTTGGGAGGGCGACGCTTGGTAAACGTCGCCGGTGTAGAAAACTCCCCCCGACTGATTGCCTCGGGGAAGTTAGCCGTTTTTAACGGAAGCTGTCAGCGACACTTTTCAGGCCGACTTGCCACCTGGCTTCTCGAGCCAGCTCTGCGATCTTTTTGTTGTCTTCTTTAGACCCTGCGGTGGTTTCTTCCAAATCTGGTGCTGAACCATAACGATTGTTTGTGTTTGCCTGATAAGGGTTATAGCCCGGGTTGCTGGATATCGACATTAAGTGTTCTCCATTGAAACCTGCAATAAAGGTAGTGGGTTTGCCAGTTTGATTCATGAAGTTTAAATCGTTGCTGGCAATAACTATGTGGTCGGTAGCGTGGATGGCGTTCCTGATTTTTTTCTGCAAATGTTTCGAATTGTTATGCGCTGGAAGCTTAATCTAACGAAATACGAAGTTGTTTCATTCGGTAGTAAAGAGTGCGTTTGGCCACACCTAACTCTACTGCCACACTGTCCACATTGTGTTCGTGCCGCAGCAAAGACTCTTCAATCAGCGTCTTTTCAATCTGTTGCAGCTGGCCCTTGAGGCCCATCCCTGTTTCTTCATTGGTCGTAGCTGTCCCACAAAGCGGCGGCAGTCCGAGCACGAAGCGCTTGGCGGCCGAGCGCAATTCACGCACGTTACCCAGCCAGGAATAGCCAAGCAGCTGCGCCAGCAGTGTGCTGGTCGGTGAGGGGGGTGGGCGTTCGAATCTATCCGCCTCATGCCTGAGCATGCTCAAGAATAAGGGGATAATGTGTTCACGGCGCTTACGCAGGGGGGGAGCTGGATGGTGACCACATTCAGGCGAAAATAAAGATCACGTCTGAACGTTCCTCGCTCGACCATTTTATGCAGCTGCTGCTGGGCAGACGCTATAACGCGCATATCCACCGGAATAAAGCGGGTCGAACCCAAGCGCTCAACGCCACGTGCCTCCAATACTCGCAGTAGCTTGGCTTGTAGCGAGAGCGGCAAACTGTCAATTTCATCCAGATACAAGGTTCCAAGGTGCGCGGCTTCGATGAAGCCTGCCCGTGATTGCACTGCGCCGGTGTACGCGCCGCTGTTGACTCCGAACAGTTGACTTTCTGCCAGGGTCTCCGGAATGGCCGCGCAGTTGACTGCGACAAAGTTGCCCCGTCGCCCTGATAAACGATGGATTCGTTGTGCCAAGGTATCTTTGCCTGTACCCGTTTCTCCCAGCAACAGGATGTCAACGTTGAGGGTGGCAGTGCTGCTCAAGGTATTTTCAATGTCAGCGTCTTCAATGAGTGAAGTGTTCGTCTCGTATTCCATGTGGTCAAGCGCCGACATCGAATGATTACTCCATACTCGCTCTTGCTTCACTATTGACAACGTGCTTGCTCTGCACAATAGAGTGAATTTTATAACACTTGTCACTGGTTCTTAGTGTGATTTGTTGCCTAAGTCGTGTGGGATAATTTTGATAATTTCCGACTTTTGTTTGTATTGGTTGAAAGGGTGTGTGGTGGTGCAGGATAATTCCGAAAATTATCTATGTTTAGGCTGAAATATTTTGGTGTAGTGTTTGAAAAAAACGTCGCCAACAAAAAAGCCGATGCACTGCATCGGCTTTTTTGTGGGCGGCGAAAATGACGGCTGACGTTTAGACGTTAAAGCGGAAATGCATCACATCGCCATCTTTAACAATATATTCCTTACCTTCCAAGCGCCATTTACCGGCTTCCTTGGCACCAGCTTCACCCTTGAACTGGATAAAGTCGTTGTAGGCAATCACCTCGGCACGGATAAAGCCCTTTTCGAAGTCAGTGTGAATCACGCCCGCTGCCTGCGGTGCGGTGGCACCCACCTTGACGGTCCAGGCGCGGACTTCTTCGACACCGGCGGTGAAGTAGGTCTGCAGGTTGAGCATTTCGTAGCCGGCGCGGATCACGCGGTTCAGGCCAGGCTCTTCCAGGCCCAGGGCCTCGAGGAACATGTCTTTCTCTTCGCCGTCATCGAGCTCGGCGATTTCCGCTTCGATCTTGTTGCACACCGGAACCACGATGGCGCCTTCTTCGTCGGCGATGGCCTTGACCACATCCAGCAGCGGGTTGTTCTCGAAGCCGTCTTCAGCGACGTTGGCGATGTACATCACCGGCTTGGTGGTCAGCAGGTGGAAACCTTTGATCACGGCCTTCTCATCAGCGCCCATGTTCTTCATCAAGCTGCGCGCAGGCTTGCCTTCGGTGAAGTGAGCGATCAACTGTTCCAGCAGGCCCTTCTGGACCACTGCATCCTTGTCGCCGCCCTTGGCGTTACGCGCGACTTTCTGCAGTTGTTTCTCGCAGCTGTCGAGGTCGGCGAAGATCAGTTCCAGGTCGATGATTTCGATGTCGCGTTTCGGATCGACGCTGTTGGAGACGTGGATCACGTTCTCGTCTTCAAAGCAGCGGACCACGTGGGCGATGGCATCGGTTTCGCGAATGTTGGCCAGGAACTTGTTGCCCAGGCCTTCACCTTTCGAGGCGCCGGCGACCAGGCCGGCGATGTCGACGAATTCCATGGTGGTCGGCAGGATGCGCTTGGGATTGACGATGACCGCCAGTGCGTCAAGACGCGGGTCAGGCATCGGTACAATACCGCTGTTGGGTTCGATGGTGCAGAAGGGGAAGTTCTCCGCCGCAATACCGGACTTGGTCAAAGCGTTGAACAAGGTGGATTTGCCGACGTTGGGCAGGCCGACGATGCCGCAATTGAATCCCATGGTGTTTCCCCTCGGTAAGAGTCAGGCCTTCTGGCTGTGCAGGTTTTTCATCGCGCGGTTCCATTCACCGGCGAAGATATCCGGCAGCACGCCGAGGGCAAAGTCGATGCTGGCATCGAGTTTTTCCTGTTCGGCGCGTGGCGCACGACCCAGGACGAAATTTGAAACCATACTGGCAACGCCTGGGTGGCCAATGCCGAGCCGCAGGCGGTAGAAATTATTCTGATTACCCAACTGCGCGATGATGTCGCGCAGGCCGTTGTGCCCACCGTGCCCGCCGCCCAGCTTGAGCTTGGCAACGCCGGGCGGCAGGTCCAGTTCGTCATGGGCCACCAGGATTTCTTCGGGTTTGATCCGGAAGAAGCCCGCAAGCGCCGCGACAGCCTGGCCGCTGCGGTTCATGTAGGTGGTGGGAATCAGCAGTCGAACATCCTGACCCTGGTGCGAGAAGCGCCCGGTCAGGCCAAAATACTTGCGATCGGCCGCCAGGTTTACGCCCTGGGCATGGGCGATACGCTCAACAAAAAGGGCCCCCGCGTTATGCCGGGTCTGTTCGTATTCGGCGCCTGGATTTCCCAGGCCAACGATCAGTTTAATGGCAGTCACGACAGGGGCCCTTCCTTTGGAGTTGTGGATAACATCGCCGACCTGGGTGCGGCGAAAGTGGATGACAGGAGCTCACTTATCCAGAGATAAACTTCGCGTTGTCGCCCGCTTTCTCGCTACGTTCCGGTCCGCGATGTTGCCTCAAGCTCCGGCAATACAGAGTGAATTACTCTGCAGCGCCTTCTTCAGCTTCCGGTGCAACGCGTGGAGCGTGTACGTTTGCAACAGCTTTGTCGTCACCGTGAGCCAGTGCAACGAACTCAACGCCTTTAGGGGCTTTGAGGTCGGACAGGTGAACGATTGCGCCGATTTCCAGAGCCGACAGGTCGACTTCGATGAACTCAGGCAGATCTTTCGGCAGGCAGGTCACTTCGATTTCGTTCAGGACGTGAGAGATCTCGCCGCCTTTCTTGACCGGAGCTTCTTCACCAACAAAGTGTACTGGAACGATAGCGGTCAGTTTCTGACCTGCTACGACGCGTACGAAGTCAGCGTGCAGTACGTGACCCTTGGACGGGTGACGTTGCAGGGCCTTGATGATGACGTTCTGCTTTTTGCCGCCAACGTTCAGTTCGATAACGTGGCTGTAGGCAGCATCGTTTTCGAGCAGTTTGGCAACTTCTTTAGCCAGCATGCTGATGGATTCAGGGGCTTTGTCGCCACCGTACACTACAGCTGGAACCAGGCTTGCGAGACGACGCAGGCGGCGGCTCGCACCTTTCCCCAGGTCGGAACGCAGTTCAGCATTCAAAGTAAAGTTGTTCATGTTGTATCTCCAAATTAACCACATTCGCCCCAGCGTTTGCGACCAGCGCTAAAGGCGATATGGGCAAAAAAGCCCCGCCCCAACAGAGTGCTGGGGCGGGGCGCTTTTCGTCAGGTTGATGTCGCCAAGGTTTGACCCTTAACGGAACATCGCGCTGATCGATTCTTCATTGCTGATACGGCGAACCGCTTCGGCAACGACCGGTGCGATATCCAGTTGACGGATACGCGCACAGGCTTGAGCTGCGGCGGACAACGGGATGGTGTTGGTCACCACCAGTTCGTCCAGCACGGAATTCTCGATGTTCTCGATCGCTCGGCCCGACAGCACAGGGTGTGTGCAGTAGGCGAAAACTTTAGCCGCACCGTGCTCTTTCAAGGCTTTAGCCGCGTGGCACAGGGTGCCGGCGGTGTCGACCATGTCATCAACCAGAATACAGGTACGCCCTTCGACATCACCGATGATATGCATCACTTCAGAGTGATTGGCTTTCTCGCGGCGTTTGTCGATGATCCCGAGATCCACGCCCAGGGATTTGGCAACGGCCCGTGCACGCACGACGCCACCAATGTCCGGGGACACGATCATCAGGTTTTCAAAGCGCTGATCTTCGATGTCGTCCACCAATACGGGGGAGCCGTAGATGTTATCTACCGGAATATCGAAGAACCCCTGGATTTGGTCAGCGTGCAGGTCAACCGTGAGAACACGGTCGATGCCTACCACGGTGAGCATGTCAGCCACGACTTTCGCGCTGATAGCTACACGTGCGGAACGCGGACGGCGATCCTGACGGGCATAACCAAAGTAAGGGATTACAGCTGTGATTCGAGTCGCTGAGGAGCGGCGGAAGGCATCAGCCATCACGACGAGTTCCATCAGGTTATCGTTGGTCGGAGCGCAGGTCGGCTGAATAATGAAGACGTCTTTACCGCGAACGTTTTCATTGATCTCGGCTGTAATTTCGCCGTCGGAGAATTTACCGACAGAGATGTCACCGAGAGGGATATGCAGCTGACGTACGACACGTCGAGCCAGATCGGGGTTGGCGTTCCCCGTAAAGACCATCATCTTGGACACGCGCAGTACCTAGAGGCTGAGGGTAACCTGGATGAGTATAGAAAATGGCAGGGGCGGCTGGATTCGAACCAACGCATGGCAGGATCAAAACCTGCTGCCTTACCGCTTGGCGACGCCCCTGTATCTGTTGCAACGAGTACCCAGTACTCGATTCCTTTTAGAGCAGACTTTGCAGCTTGCGATGCAACATCGAAACGTTGCTTCCCTTTGCTACAAACCCTGTAAGGGTCTCTGTAAGAAGGGCCGAGACTTTATCAGCTTCAGCTTTGCTTGGGAAGCCCCCAAACACACAACTTCCAGTTCCGGTTAATTTTGCTTCGGTAAATTTACCTAACAAATTCAAAGCGTTACGTACTTCTGGATAACGCCTTGCTACAACCGGTAAGCAGTCATTTCGACTGTTTCCCTTGGGAACGGGGCGCACTTTAATGGGAGAAGAGTTACGTGTCAACAACGGATCTGAAAAAATTTCTGCTGTACTTACAGATACTTGCGGGACAAGCACGACATACCACGGCTCTTCGGGGAATTCCGGGGACAGTTTCTCCCCGACGCCCTCGGCAAAAGCCGCGTGTCCGTGCACGAAAACCGGGACGTCGGCGCCCAGGGTAAGGCCCAGCGCGGCCAGGCGATCCTGGTCCCAGGCCAGTTGCCACAAGTGATTCAAGCCCAGCAATGTGGTCGCGGCATTCGAACTGCCACCACCGATCCCGCCCCCCATGGGCAGGATTTTATCGATCCAGATGTCGATGCCGAGCGGGCAGCCGGATTGTTCCTGGAGTTTTCTTGCCGCCCGCACGATCAGATTGCTGTCGTGGGGCACGCCTTCGAATTCGGTGTGCAACCGGATCACGCCATCGTCGCGCACGGCGAACGTCAGCTCATCGCCATAGTCGAGAAATTGAAACAGCGTCTGCAACTCGTGGTAGCCGTCTTCGCGGCGTCCGAGGATGTGCAGCATCAGGTTCAATTTGGCCGGGGAGGGCAGGGTCAGTGTTTCTACGCTCACGTCATTGCCCCAGCTTGCGCGGTTGCCAGTCCTTGATCACCAGCGTGACGTCCAGGTCGGTGCCATGCAGCTTGATGCGCTCAGGCAGCCAATAGCCGCTTTGCTGCACATAACTGAGGTATTCGACCTGCCAACCATCCTGTTCCAGGGTGGCCAGGCGGCTGTCGCCATTGAGGCTCAGGCGGCTCTTGCTGTCTGGTGCAGGCAGGCCGCGCACCCACCACACCAGGTGCGAGACGGGCAGTTTCCAGCCGATCTGTTCTTCCAGCAAGGCTTCCGGCGAAGTCGCTTCATAGCGGCCCTGATTGGCCACCTCCAGGCTGACTTGCCCCGGGCGACCGGTCAGGCGGGCCGCGCCACGACCCAACGGGCCCGACAAGCGAATATCGTAGTAGTCCTGGCGTTGCAGCCAGAACAAGGTGCCGCTGCCGGAGTCCTTGGGGGCGCGAACCCCGACTTTGCCTTCGATCTGCCAGCCGTCGATGCTGGCGAGCTGATCCTTGTGCTGCTTCCATTGCGCCGGGTTGCCCTGGCCTTCAACGGATTCACGGCTGCCGATGCCCGCGCAACCGGCGAGCAGGGCGATAAGGCTGAATACTGCAATGTGGCGAAAGAACATAAGCTTAAAGAGTCTCGGAACCGGTCAGGCGCTTGATGGTGCCGCGCAGGATGGGGCTTTCGGGTTGTTCCTTGAGGAACTTCTCCCAGATTTGGCGTGCTTCGCGCTGCTTGCCATTGGCCCACAGCACTTCGCCCAGGTGAGCGGCGACTTCCTGGTCGGGGAAGCGTTCCAGCGCCTGGCGCAGCAAGCGTTCCGCTTCATCCAGGTTACCCAGGCGGTAATTCACCCAGCCCAGGCTGTCGAGCACGGCCGGGTCTTCGGGGTTGAGCTTGTGCGCCTGTTCGATCAGCACCTTGGCTTCGTCATAGCGCGTGGTGCGGTCGGACAGGGTGTAGCCCAAGGCATTGAGCGCCATGGCGTTGTCCGGGTCGCGCTTGATGATCAGGCGCAGGTCTTTTTCCATCTGCGCCAGGTCATTGCGTTTTTCCGCCTGCATGGCGCGGGTGTACAGCAGGTTCAAATCGTCGGGGAATTGCAGCAAGGCTTGCTGCAGCAGTTTCCAGGCGCGCTCGCCCTGATTGTTGGCCGACAGGGTTTCGGCCTGGATCAGGTACAACTGGATTGCGTAATCCGGCTCGGCGTCGCGGGCCGCGGCCAGGCGTTTTTCGGCCTCGTCGGTGCGGCCGTTGCTCATCAGGATATCGGCCTGGCGCAACTGGGCCGGCAGATAGTCGTTGCCGGGGCCGACCTGAGCGTATTCGAGCAGCGCGGCCTGCGGGTCGTTGCGCTCTTCGGCGATACGGCCGAGGTTCAGGTGCGCCGAATCCACATGGCTTTCGCGTTCGATCAGCTCTTGCAGGTAACCCTTGGCCTCATCCCAGGCCTTGGCCTCCAGGCACACCAGCGCCAGGGAATAACGCAGTTCGTCGTCGTCCGGGTACTGCTGGACCAGATTGGCGAACTGCACTTTGGCATCCTCCATGCGGTCCTGTTCGACCAGCATGCGCGCATAAGTCAGGCGCAGGCGCTTGTCGTCCGGGTACTTCTTGATGCTTTTTTCCAGCAGCGGAATCGCTTCCTTGCCACGATTGAGGTTCTGCAGCAGGCGCGCGCGCAGCAGGATCGGTGCGACTTCGCCCTCTTCCGGCGGGTTCTGCTCCAGCAGCTTCAGGGCTGCTTCGGCTTCGTCATCCTGTTGCAGCAGCAGTGCCTTGCCGAAAATCAGCTGGCTGTTCTTCGGATGCTTTTGCAGCAGGCGGTCGAAACTCTTCATCAGCCCGTTGCGGGTGTCCTGGTCGGTGTCGGCGGCCGACAGCGCGAGGAAGTCGAAATGCGTGTCGCCCTTGCCCTGCAGGACCTTCTCCATATAAACCATGGAGTCGTCGTAACGCCCGGCCCGCGCCAGTTGAATGGCCGCCGCGCGCTGCGCTTCCAGATCGTCCGGCGCGTTCTTCGCCCAGATCAGCGAGGTGTCCAGCGCGGCCTGATCGGCGCCCAGGTATTCGGCGATGCGAAACGCCCGCTCGGAAATCCCCGGGTCCTGGGTGTTGATGGCCTGGGTCACGTAGTTGTCCAGCGCAATATCGAAGCGATTGCGCTGGCCGGCCAGTTCCGCACTCAGCAGGCTGAACACCGTTTCTTCAGTAAACGAGGAGTAAACCTTGGGCTTTTCAGGGGCGGGGGTGCTGTCTTCTACCGGCGGCGTACCGTCCGGCGACACGGGTGCCATGGCCTGGCAGCCGCTGAGAAAGACAAAAGCAAGGAGCAACGCGGAAGATCTATTCATATAGGAAGAGGACGACTAACCTGCGGTCGGATCATCATGACACAAGCCTTCGGCCAAACATAACCGAGACTCAGTGGATACCTTTTATAGGCACAAGGTATAGGGACAATAGACGACGGTGGTTGTTCTGAATCTATCGAAGTAGGACAATTGTCGGCTTCCCGACATCATCAGCGATATTGAATGGCCTTCCTCGCACTCGGTATTAACCACAAGACTGCCTCCGTAGACGTGCGCGAGCGCGTGGCGTTTACGCCAGAGCAGTTGGTTGAGGCCTTGCAGCAGCTCTGCCGGCTCACCGACAGCCGCGAAGCTGCGATCCTTTCAACCTGCAATCGCAGTGAGCTTTATATAGAGCAGGAACATCTTTCGCCGGATGTCGTGCTGCGTTGGCTGGCCGATTACCACCATTTGAGCCTCGATGACCTGCGCGCGAGCGCTTACGTGCATGAAGACGATGCGGCAGTTCGTCACATGATGCGTGTGGCCGCCGGTCTCGATTCGCTGGTACTTGGCGAGCCGCAGATCCTCGGCCAGATGAAATCCGCCTATGCCGTAGCGCGCGAGGCCGGTACCGTCGGCCCGCTGTTGGGGCGCCTGTTCCAGGCCACGTTCAATTCGGCCAAGCAGGTGCGCACCGACACTGCCATTGGTGAAAACCCGGTGTCCGTGGCGTTTGCCGCGGTGAGCCTGGCCAAACAGATTTTCAGCGACTTGCAGCGTAGCCAGGCCTTGCTGATCGGTGCCGGTGAAACCATCACCCTGGTTGCCCGCCATCTGCATGATCTGGGGGTCAAGCGCATCGTGGTCGCCAACCGCACCCTGGAGCGCGCGAGCATCCTGGCCGAACAGTTTGGCGCCCACGCCGTGCTGCTGGCGGATATCCCGGCCGAACTGGTGCGCAGCGATATCGTGATCAGCTCCACCGCCAGCCAGTTGCCTATCCTTGGCAAGGGCGCGGTGGAAAGCGCGTTGAAGCTGCGCAAACACAAACCGATCTTTATGGTGGATATCGCCGTTCCGCGGGATATCGAGCCCGAAGTCGGCGAGTTGGACGACGTTTACCTCTATAGCGTCGATGATTTGCACGAAGTGGTCGCCGAAAACCTCAAGAGCCGCCAGGGCGCTGCCCAGGCCGCCGAGGAGATGGTCAGTACCGGCGCCGAAGACTTCATGGTGCGCCTGCGTGAACTGGCGGCGGTGGACGTGCTCAAGGCGTATCGTCAACAGGGCGAACGCCTGCGTGACGAGGAGCTGATCAAGGCCCAGCGCTTGCTGGCCAACGGCAGCAGCGCCGAAGAAGTGCTGATGCAACTGGCCCGTGGCCTCACCAACAAGCTGCTGCATGCGCCCAGCGTACAATTAAAAAAGCTTACCGCCGAAGGCCGCCTCGATGCGCTGGCCATGGCCCAGGAACTCTTTGCCCTCGGTGAGGGCGCGTCAGAAAGCTCTTCGGATAAAAAACCGCAATGAAAGCGTCACTGCTCAATAAACTGGACGTGCTCCAGGACCGTTTCGAAGAACTGACCGCCTTGCTTGGCGACGGCGAAGTCATCTCCGATCAGGCCAAGTTCCGCGCCTATTCCAAGGAGTATGCGGAAGTTGAGCCTGTCGTGACCACCTACGGGCAATGGCTGAAAACCCACGCCGACCTTGAAGGCGCCCAGGCGCTGCTCAAGGACAGCGACCCGGACATGCGTGAAATGGCCGTGGAAGAAGTCCGCGAAGCCAAGGACAAGCTGATTGCGCTGGAAGGCGACCTGCAACGCATGCTGTTGCCCAAGGACCCCAACGACGGGCGCAACGTGTTCCTCGAAATCCGCGCCGGTACCGGTGGCGACGAGGCGGCGATTTTTTCCGGCGATCTGTTCCGCATGTATTCGCGCTATGCCGAGCGGCGTGGCTGGCGGGTAGAGATCCTGTCGGAGAACGAAGGCGAGCATGGCGGCTATAAAGAAGTCATCGCGCGGGTCGAAGGCGAGAACGTCTACGGCAAGCTGAAGTTCGAATCCGGCGCCCACCGCGTACAGCGAGTACCGGCGACCGAATCCCAAGGGCGGATCCACACCTCGGCGTGCACCGTGGCGGTGTTGCCCGAGCCGGACGAGCAGGAAGCTATCGAGATCAACCCGGCGGACCTGCGTGTCGACACCTACCGCTCGTCGGGCGCCGGTGGTCAGCACGTCAACAAGACCGACTCGGCGATCCGCATCACCCACTTGCCGTCGGGCATCGTGGTGGAATGCCAGGAAGAGCGTTCCCAGCACAAGAACCGTGCGCGGGCCATGTCCTGGTTGTCGGCCAAGCTCAACGACCAGCAGACCAGTGCCGCCGCCAATGCGATTGCCAGCGAGCGTAAATTGCTGGTGGGCTCGGGCGACCGCTCCGAGCGTATTCGTACCTACAACTTCGCCCAGGGCCGGGTCACCGACCACCGGGTCAACCTGACCCTGTACTCCCTCGACGAAATTCTCGCCGGCGGTGTGGATGCGGTCATCGAGCCGTTGCTCGCCGAATACCAGGCCGATCAACTGGCAGCGATAGGTGAATAAATGACCATCATCGCCAGTCTGTTGCGCGCCGCGGACCTGCCGGACTCGCCCACCGCGCGCCTGGATGCCGAACTGTTGCTGGCCGCTGCCCTGGGCAAGTCGCGCAGCTATCTGCACACCTGGCCCGAAAAAATCGTCAGCAGTGAAGACGCGCTGACTTTCGCCGGCTACCTGCAACGCCGTCGCGCCGGTGAACCGGTGGCTTACATTCTCGGTCAGCAAGGTTTCTGGAAACTCGACCTGGAGGTCGCGCCGCACACGCTGATCCCGCGCCCGGACACCGAATTGCTGGTGGAGGCCGCGCTGGAGTTGTTGCCGGCCACGCCGACTCGAGTTCTCGACCTGGGCACCGGCAGCGGCGCCATCGCCCTGGCCTTGGCCAGCGAGCGCCCGGCCTGGCACGTCACCGCCGTCGATCGCGTGCTCGAAGCCGTGGCCTTGGCCGAACGCAATCGCCAGCGCCTGCACCTCCATAACGCCATGGTGCTGAACAGCCATTGGTTCAGCGCCCTGCAAGGTCATCGCTACGACCTGATCATCAGCAACCCGCCGTACATCGCCGAGAACGACCCGCACCTGGTGGCGGGCGACGTGCGTTTCGAGCCGGCCAGTGCGCTGGTGGCAGGCCGTGATGGTCTGGACGACCTGCGCTTGATCATCAACGAGGCCCCGGCGCACTTGAATGCCGGCGGTTGGTTGCTGCTCGAACACGGTTATGACCAGGCTGAGGCCGTGCGTGACCTGTTGCTGACCCAAGGTTTTGAGGATGTTCACAGCCGCATCGACCTGGGCGGTCACGAACGCATTACCCTGGGACGCCGCCCGTGCTGACCGATCAGGAGCTGTTGCGCTACAGCCGCCAGATACTGTTGCAGCATGTCGACATCGACGGCCAGTTGCGCCTGAAAAAGGCCCGCGCGTTGATCGTCGGCCTGGGTGGCCTGGGCGCGCCAGTGGCGCTGTATCTGGCGGCCGCCGGCGTGGGCGAGCTGCATTTGGCTGACTTCGATACCGTCGACCTGACCAACCTGCAACGCCAGATCATCCATGACACCGACAGTGTCGGGCAGACCAAGGTCGATTCGGCCATGCGCCGCCTGACAGCGATCAACCCTGATATCAGCCTGATTCCTCATCGCCGTGCACTGGATGCTGACTCCCTGGCGGCGGCCGTGGCGGCGGTGGACGTGGTGCTCGATTGCAGCGACAACTTCGCCACCCGCGAAGCGGTCAACGCCGCCTGTGTTGCGGGTGCCAAGCCGTTGATCAGCGGCGCGGCGATTCGCCTTGAGGGGCAATTGTCGGTGTTCGACCCGCGCCGCGCCGATAGCCCGTGCTACCACTGTTTATATGGGCATGGCAGCGACACCGAACTCACCTGCAGCGAAGCCGGCGTGGTCGGTCCGTTGGTGGGCCTGGTGGGTAGCCTGCAGGCGCTGGAGGCCTTGAAGTTGCTGGCCGGTTTCGGCGAACCGCTGGTGGGCCGCCTGTTGCTGATCGATGCCTTGACCACGCGGTTTCGCGAATTGCGCGTCAAACGTGACCCTGGCTGCAGTGTCTGCGGGACGCCACATGGTTAAGGACGCGCCGATCGGTGTGTTCGATTCCGGTGTCGGCGGTGTGTCGGTGCTCGATGAAATCCAGCGGCTACTGCCTCACGAATCGCTGTTGTATGTCGCCGATGGCGGGCATATCCCCTACGGCGAGAAAACCCCAGCCTTTATTCTTGAGCGCTCCCGGCGGGTTGCCGAGTTTTTCCGCGAAAAAGGCGCCAAGGCATTTGTGATCGCCTGCAACACGGCGACCGTCGCGGCGGTGGCCGACCTGCGCCAGGATTTCCCCGACTGGCCGCTGGTTGGAATGGAACCCGCCGTCAAGCCCGCCGCCGCCGCCACCCGCGCTGGCGTCGTTGGGGTGCTGGCCACCACCGGCACCCTGCAAAGCGCCAAGTTCGCGGCCTTGCTCGACCGTTTCGCCACCGATGTGCGGGTGATCACCCAGCCGTGCCCCGGCCTGGTTGAATTGATTGAAACCGGCGACCTCACCAGCCCTGCCTTGCGCACGCTGTTACAGGGTTACATCGACCCGCTGCTCAGCGCCGGCTGCGACACCATCATTCTCGGTTGCACCCACTATCCCTTCCTCAAGCCGCTCCTGGCGCAAAT
Organism: Pseudomonas lactucae; assembly: GCF_036688725.1. NCBI lineage: Bacteria > Pseudomonadati > Pseudomonadota > Gammaproteobacteria > Pseudomonadales > Pseudomonadaceae > Pseudomonas > Pseudomonas lactucae. The sequence goes on from NZ_JAQQPT010000024.1 coordinate 66,664, forward strand.
GCTGCCCTCCAGCATCACTCTCATCGACACCGGCGCCGCCGTGGCCCGCCAACTCAAGCGTTTGCTGGGGGAGCGCGACCTGTTGGCCGTCGCAAATCCAGCGCCTGCGCAGTTCTGGACCAGCGGGGATGTGTGTCATCTCAGAAATATCCTACCGACACTATGGAAACATCCCGGAGTTGTGCGAAGCTTTGGCTCGTGAAAATTTCGTGAAAATTCGCTGAACTTCTGGTTGTGAGTCAGCTTCTATAGCGAGATTGCCTGTAAAAAATCACACCTTTTCCGTTTTCAAAGGACTGTTTCTTATGAAGCGCTTGTTCTGTTTGGCCGCGTTTGCGGCCGTCGTGGTGGGACACTCGGTTTCGGCCCAGGCTGCCGGCCTGGAATTTGGCGTGGGAAGCACCAGCGACTCCACCATGACGTACCGGCTTGGCTTGACTTCAGACTGGGATAAAAGCTGGTGGCAGAGCGACGTGGGCCGTTTGACCGGCTATTGGAGCGGCGCCTACACCTACTGGGAGGGTGACGAGCGGGCCGGCGCCAGCAGCCTGTCCTTCTCGCCGGTCTTTGTGTATGAGTTTGCCGGGCAGTCGGTCAAACCCTACATCGAGGCCGGGATCGGGGTGGCGGTGTTTTCCCGCACCAAACTGGAAGACAACAACATCGGCCAGGCCTTCCAGTTCGAAGACCGCTTGGGTTTCGGCCTTCGGTTTACTGGCGGACATGAAGTGGGCATTCGCGCCACGCATTACTCCAATGCCGGGATCAGCAGCAACAACGATGGCGTAGAGAGCTACTCGCTGCACTACACCATGCCGTTGTAATTCCTCAGAACACTGCAGGTCCCCTGTGGGAGAGGGCTTGCTCCCGATAACGGTGGTTCAGTCACTGGATTGCTGGCTGAAACACCTATATCGGGAGCAAGCCCCCTCCCACATTTGATCTTCATCAGTCTTTAGATCAGCGGTAGGCCGTGGCGATTCCTTCGCGCTCGTCCAGGCACTCCGGTGCACCCATCTCGAATTCCCGGCAAATCAGCGGCCGCCGTTCATAAATCGTGCACATCATCGTGTCTCGATCCAGCGCCGCGCACCAGCCGTCGTCCAGGCGCAGCATCACTTCGCCGCCCCAATCATCCGTGTCGATATAGCGCTCCGGCACGCCGGTGTCGGTGATCAGCATCACTTCCAGCTGGCAGCAGCAGGCCGCGCACGTTGAGCAAGTGACGGCGGGTTCGGTGATTTGGGTGTGGGGTATGGTGTTCATAGGCGCGCAGTGTAAGGCAAGCCAGGGATATGCGTATGAATGCTCTGACGGACGTCAGCGTGCCAGCCGATGAAGCCCGACGAATACCCCGGCCCACAGCACGGCCAGCAAGGCCATCGTCGGCCCCAGCCCGTAGCCGAACTCTACGCCAGCCAACTGGCTTCCGGCGTAATAGGACAACGGCCCGCCGACAGCGCCCAACAACGCCGCGCGCCACCAGGGCCTGGCGCTCCAGGCCAGGCAATGGTGCAGCGTGGTCGCCAGCAACGCCCACAGCAACATCAACCAGAAAGGAATCAACGGCCCCGGTTCGCTGAAGTGGAAGACGCCCAGGCTGCGCAGCAGCGTATCCAACAGCGTGCCTGCCAGCGTGACGCCGATGATCAATACACCGTCCTCGGCGGCCGAACTTATCCACAGCAGGTGGATGATCAGCACGGCCACTGCGACCAGCAGCCATGGGCTGTCACCGCCGAGTACACAGGCAAACCAGCCGCACTGGAACAGCGCGGCATTGGCCAGGGTTTTAAGCACTGAAACGCCCCAGCAGCGGCGGGGTGATCGCCGAGGGCTTGGCCAGCAATAACTGCGCGGTGCCAATGGTGCGCTCCATGAAGCCGCCTTCGCAGTAGCACAGGTAGAACTCCCACAAGCGCAGGAAGTATTCGTCGTAGCCCAATTGGGCGAGGCGGCCGTGGGCGCGGCGAAAGTTCTCGTGCCACAGACGCAGGGTGCGTGCGTAGTGCAGGCCGAAGTCTTCCATGTGCAGCAGGTTCATGTCGGTGTCGCGGCTGACGATGTTCAACATGTTCTGCACACTGGGCAGGGCGCCGCCGGGGAAGATATAGCGCTGGATGAAGTCGACGTTGTTTTTGGCCTGTTCGAAGCGTTGCTCACGGATGGTGATGGCCTGCAGCAGCATCAGGCCGTCGCTCTTGAGCAGATGCGCGCATTGCTTGAAGTAGGTCGGCAGAAAGCGATGCCCCACCGCTTCGATCATCTCGATGGACACCAGCTTGTCGTACTGGCCGGTCAGATCGCGATAGTCCTGCAGCAACAGTGTGACCTGGCCCTGCAAGCCCAAGGCTTCGATGCGCCGTTCGGTGTAGGCGAATTGCTCCTTGGACAAGGTCGTGGTGGTGACCTTGCAGCCGTAATGCTGCGCCGCATACAGCGCCATGCTGCCCCAGCCGGTGCCGATTTCCAGCAGGTGGTCGGTGGGTTTGAGGGCGAGCTTCTGGCAGATGCGCTCCAGCTTGTTCAGTTGCGCTTGTTCCAGGGTGTCGTCGGCGTTCAAGAACTGCGCGGCCGAATACATCATCGTCGGGTCGAGGAATTCTTCGAACAGGTCGTTGCCCAGGTCGTAGTGGGCGGCGATGTTTTTCTGCGAGCCCTTGCGCGTGTTGCGGTTCAGCCAGTGCAGCCCTTGGGTGAGTGGCCGAGCCAGGCGCGCCAGGCCACCCTCCAACGCGTCGAGTACGTCGAGGTTGCTGACCATCACGCGGACCACGGCGGTCAGGTCCGGACTGCTCCAGTACCCGTGGATAAACGCCTCGCCAGCGCCGATGGAACCGTTGGCCGCCACCAGCCCCCAGACTGCCGAATCGACGATCTGGATTTCTCCCAGCAACTGCGCTTCCCGTGCGCCGAAAACTTGCCGCTCGCCGTCCTCGATCACCACCAACTGCCCGTGGCGCAATTGGCTGAGTTGACGCAGCACACCTTTGCGCAGCAGCGCGGTGGTCATACTGTTGACGTTCAGGCGGTTGGCCTTGACCGATAAGCTAGGGGATTTCATGGCGGCGATCCTTGGTGTAACCGACGGCTGTGCGAGAGGCGCCATCGGCGGCCCGGTGGGAAAAAATCGGTGTGCGCTTGAGCAGCAGACGCAGGGCCTGCCAGTAAATCGCCAGGCAGGTCTTGGCGGTCATCCACGGGAAATGCCGCAAATAGCGATGCAGGCTGGCGCGATTCAATGCTTCTTTTTGCAGGCTCAGGGTGGCGTCGAAGACTTTCAGTTCGCCCTGCCAGTCGGCCATGTGCACGCCAAGTCGCGCAGCGGGCGGGCTGAAACTCATGCGGTATTCCAGGTCGCGGGGTAAAAACGGCGACACATGAAAAGCCTTGGCTACGGCGAAGTGTTGGTGCTCGTCGGCGCCCAAGGCTTGGGCCGGCAGCACATAGTGGTAGCGCTCACGCCATGGGGTGTTGGTCACTTCACACAGGATCGCGGCCAGTTGCCCATCGGCCTCGAAGCAGTAGAAGAAACTCACCGGATTAAAAGCCAGGCCCCAACTGCGGGCCTGGGTCAGCAGGCAGATAACGCCCTGGGGTGTATGGCCCAGGGCCTTGCCGACTTCCTGGCGCACGGCATCGCTCAAACTCATGCCATGGCGCGTCAATTCACGCAGGTAATCCTGCTGGCGAAAGCCGAAAGGCGCGAACAGGCTGCGTCCGGCCAGAGGGGACAGCCCAAGCACGGCGTCTTCTTCGCTCAAATCCAGGTACAGCAGGCCGATGCGGTAGCGAAAGGCGTGAGCCTTGGGCGCAAACCGACGATGGGCGATCCAGCCGCTGTACAAGGCGCTGTTCACAGGGCTTCCCCAAACGCCTGGGCCACGCGCAAGGCGCTGACTACGCCGTCTTCATGGAAACCGTTGGCCCAATACGCGCCGCAATAAAAGGTGTGTTGTGCGCCGGCCAATTCTTCCCAACGGCTTTGCGCGGCCACCGCCGCCAGGCTGTATTGCGGGTGGGCGTAGGTATAGCGCGCCAGGACTTTCAGCGGGTTGATCATCGCCGTCTGGTTGAGGCTGACGCAAAACGTGGTGGCGCTGTCGATGCCTTGCAGGATGTTCATGTCGTAGGTCACGGCCGCCTGGGTCTGCGTATGGCTGCCCAGTCGGTAATTCCAGCTGGCCCAGGCCAGTTTGCGGTCGGGCAACAGGCGGGTGTCGGTGTGCAGCACCACGTCGTTGTCGGCGTAGGGCAGGGCACCGAGGATTTCCTGTTCGGCCTGGCTCGGGTCGACGAGCAACGCCAGTGCCTGGTCGCTATGGCAGGCGAACACCACCTTGTCGAAGGCCTCGGTGCCGGCGGCGCTGTGGATAATCACGCCGTCGGCGTTGCGCTCCACCCGGTGTACGGGACAATTGAGGCGGATATGCTGGCGAAAGCTGCGTGTCAGCGGCTCGATATAGCGGGAGGAGCCACCTTCGATCACGCACCATTGCGGGCGGTTGTTCACCGACAGCAAACCGTGGTTCTTGAAAAAACGCACAAAAAACTGCAACGGGAAACCCAGCATGTCCGCCAGGGACATCGACCAGATCGCCGCGCCCATCGGCACGATGTAATGCCGCACAAACCGCTCGCCGTAACCGCCGGCGGCGAGGTAGTCGCCCAGGGTCATCTCGGCGTTGATGCGTTGCTCCTGCAAGTCCCTTGGCGCCTCGCGGTTAAAACGTAGAATGTCGCGCAACATGCCCCAGAACCCTGGCGACAGAATATTGCGCCGCTGGGCGAACAGGCTGTTGAGGTTATTGCCGTTGTACTCGAACCGCGTGCTTTCGTCGCACACCGAAAAGCTCATCTCGGTGGGTTTGAATCGCACGCCAATCTGCCCCAGCAGGCGGATAAAGTTGGGGTAGGTCCAGTCGTTGAACACGATAAAACCGGTGTCCACCGCGTAGCTTTTGCCTTCCACCGTGACATTGACCGTATGGGTATGCCCGCCGATGCGGTCACCCGCTTCAAACAGCGTGATGTCGTGCTGGCGATCAAGCAGATAGGCGCTGGTAAGCCCGGCGATGCCGCTGCCGATGATGGCGATCTTCACAGGTCGTCCTTCTTCGGCGGCGGGCTGCGCAGCATGCGTTTGCCGATGATCAGTTGGGCGCGGTTGGGCAGTTTCGACAGCGGCCACAGGGTGGCGATGAACATCGCGGGGAAGGCGATTTCCAGCGGACGTTTCTCCAGCTTGGCGAAGATGTGCCGAGCGGCTTTGTCGGCCGGCCAGCTCAGGGGCATCGGGAAATCATTGCGCTCGGTCAGCGGGGTGTCGACAAAGCCTGGGCTGATCACGGTGACGTCGATGTTCTCCGGCGACAGGCTGATGCGCAGGGATTCGAACAGGTAGCGCAGGCCGGCCTTGGACGCGCCATAAGCTTCGGCGCGGGGCATCGGCAGGTAGGTCACCGCGCTGGCGACCCCCACCAAATGCGGGGTAAGCCCTGCGCGTAACAACGGCAGCGCCGCTTCGATGCAATAACTGCTGGCCAGCAGGTTGGTGCGCACCACATGCTCGATGATCGAGGCATCGAACTGCCGCGCATCCACGTATTCGCAGGTGCCGGCATTCAGGATCACCGTGTCCAGCGCGCCCCAGGCGGTCTGGATCTGCTCGCCGATTTCACGCACGGTCTGGCTGTTGGTCAAGTCGCCGGCCACCACCAGCACTTGGCCGGGGTAGCGTTGGGCGAGGGCTTCAAGCGGCTCCCGCGACCGCGAGCTCAGCGCCACATGGGCACCGCTGTCGAGCAATTCCACGGCCAGGGCGGCACCGATGCCACTGCTGGCGCCGGTCAGCCAATAACGGCGGGGCGACGTTGCGTTCATCCCATTCTCCTTTTCAGCCAACGGACGACCCGGCCCAATACCGGCAAATGTTCGTAGAGCAGGGCGCCCGCATCGAAGTAGTCGCGATGGTGGTACACCTTGTTGTCGCGCCACATCAGGTGCGAGCAGCCCTCCACCCGGATGACTTGGCCGTTGGCCAGGCGTGGGTGGCAAAAACTCATTTTCCAGCGCAGGTAGCCTTCGCCTTCGGCAACCTGATCGAAGCCATGAAAATCGAAACGTAGCTGTGTGACGTTGCTGTACAACGATTCGAAATAACCGTGCAGCGCGTTCAGGCCGTGTAACGCGTGCAGCGGGTCGGTGAACGCGATGTCCCGGCTGTACAGGCTGTCGAGCAGGCGCAGGTTGTGCTTGTCCAGCGTGGCGAAGGTGTGCGCGAAGCGCGGCAGGAAATCACTCATGCTCGGCCACCTCCTGGCGTGAAGGCAGGCTGCGGAAGGCGGCCAATGCGCGCTCGCGGGATTTTTTCAAGTCGACGATGGCGCGCGGGTAATCCGCCATGCCAAACAGCCCGCCGACCGCTTCGGGGTTGTGGACGTCCTTTTTATTCAACGCGGCCAGCTCCGGTAGCCAGTGCTTGATGAACACGCCGTCGCTGTCGAATTTTTCCGATTGGCTCAAGGGGCTGAAAATCCGGAAGTACGGCGCCGAATCGGTGCCGGTGGACGAACTCCACTGCCAGCCACCGTTGTTGGCCGCCAGATCGCCGTCGATCAGGTGGCGCATGAAAAAGCGCTCGCCTTCGCGCCAGTCGATCAGCAGGTTCTTGGTGAGGAACATCGCCACCACCATGCGCAGGCGGTTGTGCATCCAGCCGGTTTCCAGCAATTGGCGCATCGCGGCATCGATGATCGGCAGGCCGGTGCGCGCTTCTTGCCAGGCCGCCAGGTCCTTGGGCGCATGGCGCCAGGCCACGGCCTCGGTTTCGGGGCGGAACGCACGGTGGCGCGACACCCGCGGGTAGCCCACCAGAATGTGTTTGTAGAACTCGCGCCAGAGCAGTTCGTTGATCCAGGTGATAGTGCCGATGTCGCCGCTTTCGAACTCACCCTGGTTGCTTTGCAGCGCGGCATGCAGGCACTGGCGCGGCGAAACCACGCCGGCGGCGAGATACGCCGACAGCTGGCTGGTGCCGGGTTTGGCGGGGAAGTCGCGTTCGTCTTTGTAGTAGCTGATCTGCTGCTCGGCAAACGCGTCCAGGCGCCGCCGGGCTTCGTCTTCACCTGCGGGCCACAGCGCGCGCAGGCAGTCGCTCGGTGGTTCGAAGCCGTCGACGGTTTGCGGTACCGGGTCACTGTTGAAGGCTAGTTTTTGCTGGGCCTTGGGCGTGGCCACGATGCGCGGCAAGGCGCTGTGCAGGCGCGAATAACAGACCTTGCGGAACTGGCTGAACACCTGGAAATAGGTGCCGGTCTTGGTCAGCACGCTGCCCGGCTGGAAAAGCAGTTGGTCCAGATAGCGGTGGAAAGTCACGCCGCAGGCTTCCAATTGCTGGGCTACCGCCGCATCGCGACGGTTTTCGTGGATGCCGTATTCCTCGTTGACGTGCACCGACTTCACTGACAGTTCCCGGCACAGTTCGCTGACTACGGCGGGCACCTGCTGCCAGGTTGCAGCGCTGCGGATCAGCAGGGGAATGTTCAACTCGCCGAGGGCCAGGCTCAGTCGTTGCAGGTTGCGCAGCCAGAAATCCACTTTGCACGGCGCATCGTCATGGGCCCGCCACTGCTCGGGCGTGATCAGGTACACGGCCGCTACCGGGCCGCGCTGGCTCGCGGCGGCCAGGGCGGTGTTGTCGTGAAGGCGCAGGTCGGTGCGCAGCCAGATCAGATGCATTACAGGAGTCCACGCTGGATCAGTTGCTGGTGGGCCGCCAACGCATCTTCGGCGACGAACAATTGCGGGATGTCATGGGTTAACACGGCCAACTCGGTCTGGTGGATGCACACCGCGGGCCCGACCAGCACGGTTGGGCAGTCGATGCCGCCCAGCAGTTTGTTCAACGCCGGCAGGTTCAGGGCCTTGCTCGAATACAGCAGCACCGCGCGCGGTTGCAGGTGCTCCACCGCCAGGGCAAGTTCGCCGGCGGGCAATGGCCAGTCGAAGACTTCCACCGGGCAATCGGCGCTGCTGGCCAGCCAGGCGCTGAGCCACAGGTGCGGCTCCAGGGGCAGGTCGGACTGGTTGACCAGCAGCAATGGCGTGCCCTGCAATTGGCGATTGTTGTGGTAAATGCGCGCACCGAACTTGCTGCGCAGCCAGGACAGGAAAAACACCCGTTCCATTTGCGCTCCGAACTGGCCTTGCCAACGCTGTTCAAGCTCGTTGATCAACGGCAGCAGCAGTTGCTCGCAGAGGGTGCGCGGCGGATACAGCGCCATGGCCTGGTTGAAGGCGTCGTCGACCCGGCGCTCGGCCAGTTCGCTGATGGCGGTGACCAAGGTCTGGCGCAGGGCGTGCCATTCATTTTCGACGGCGTCGGGGCTGGCCTGGGCCGAGTCGATCAGGGCTCTGACCTGGCTGACCGGCACGCCACGGTTGAGCCAGGTGAGGATGGCATGGATACGTTGCACATGTTCGGCGCTGAACAGCCGATGGCCCTTGGGCGTGCGCTGCGGCACGACCAGGCCATAGCGGCGTTCCCATGCGCGCAGGGTCACGGCGTTGACGCCGGTCTGGCGCGCCACTTCACGGATCGGCAGCCAGCCATCCTGGAGGGCTTGGGCGATGTCTTCGCCGGGTTCGTCTTGCGGGGCAGGCTTCATGGTCTAGATCGCATTGCGCAGGCTGAGGTTTTCCGGGTGCGGCTGCAGGTACGCCTGCTGCGCGATGTAGCGGTCCGGGTGTTGGCGAAAGTGATGCTTGAGCAGCGTCAACGGCACCACCAGCGGCACGATACCGTGGCGGTACTGGCCGATCACGGTTTGCATTTCCTGCTTGTCGTCGGCGCTGATGGCTTGCTTGAGGTAGCCGCTGATGTGTTGCAGCACATTGGTGTGAGTGCCGCGTGTGGCGCACTTTGTAAGGCCGGTCATCAAGTCGCTGAAGTAGCAGGAGGCCAGTGCTTCAAGGTCGGTGCTTTTGTCCATGCCGCCCAGTACGTGGCCGAGGCTTTTATAGTGCGCCGGGCTGTGGGCCATCAGCAGGTATTTGTAACGGGAATGAAAGGCCAGCAGGCGGTGACGGGTAAGTCCTTCTGCCAGCAACTGTTGCCAGCTGGCATACACGAACACGCGAGTGAGGAAATTTTCCCGCAGCACCGGGTCATTCAGCCGGCCGTCTTCTTCCACTGGCAGGTTGGGGTGGCGCGCGCAAAACGCCTGGGCATAGATGCCACGCCCACCGCCATCCACAGGGGCGCCGTTTTCGCGGTAGACCTTGACCCGCTCCAGGCCGCACGACGGCGACTTCTGCATGAAGATGTAACCGCACAGATCGGTGTGCTCAAGTGCCATCTGTTGGCCGTATTCATCCAGCGGCTGGGTGACGTTGAGTTCACGGTGCACGGTGCCGACCGCCTGCGGTTGGACGGGGTCGCCCACCAGGCGGATGGTTTCGCGAGGGATGCCCAGGCCGATGGCGACTTCGGGGCACAGTGGCACGAAGTCGAAATACTCGGCGAGCGTCTGGCTGCACAACAGCGATTGTTTGTGCCCGCCATTGAACCGCACATTCTCACCCAGCAGGCAGGCGCTGATACCGATCTTGGGTTTTGCGGTGCTGGACATGGGCAAACCTCTGCAAAAATTCCTGTACAGGTTTAAGGGGCTGTACAACTAATTGCATCATAGGTTTGATGCTGTACAAGTCAAATTATTTGTACAGGTTTTTGCGGCCAGATTATTTCCAGCCCATTTTCCAGCAGTCGGGGTTTTGCAGGGTTTGCCACGCCATACGCTCAGTGCGAAGGGTCATGACAGCCTGCAGTTCGATTTCCAGTACCGTGTTTTCCTCGTCACGAAACAGTTCCGTGACGAGAAAGTGTTTTTCTTTGTTTTGCGGGGACGTGGCTGTCCATTTCGACAGCAGCAGCTTGGCCGGGTTGATGCGATTCATTGCAGGTGCTCGATCAAACGTCGCGCCGCTTCCTGGCCGCTGAGCCACGCGCCTTCGACTCGACCGGACAGGCACCAGTCGCCGCACACATATAGGCCCAGGTCGGCGTCGGCGAGTACGCCAAACTCATGGGCGTTGGCCGGTCGCGCATAGAGCCAGCGGTGCGCCAGGCTGAACGACGGCGCGGGCATGGCGCTGTGCAGCAGCTCGGCGAAAGCGCCGTGCAGGTGTTCGATCACGGCCTCCTTGGACAGGTCCAGGTGCGCCTTGCTCCAGGTGCTGGTGGCGTGCAGTACCCACGTGTCCAGAGCGGTGTCGCGTCCGGGCTTGCTGCGGTTGCGCGCCAGCCAGTCGAGCGGGCTGTCTTGCACGAAGCAGCCCTCCATGGGCGTTTCCAGCGGTTTGTCGAAGGCCAGCGCGATGGCCCAGGTGGGGTCCATTTTCACCCCGGCGGCGGCACTCGCCAGTTTCGGCGCGGCGGCCAGCAGCGTGGTGGCCTGCGGCGCCGGCGTGGCAATGACCACATGGCTGAAGGGCCCGTGATGCCCGCCGTCGGCATCGAGCAGGTTCCAATGTTGCGTGCCTTGGAATACGTCGGTGATGCGGCAGCCGAACTCGACCGGCAGGTCGTCGAGCAGGGCGCGGGTGATGGCGCTCATGCGCGGCGTGCCGACCCAGCGGATTTGCTCATCGGGAGAGGGTGTGAGTTGGCCGGATTTGAAATTGTACAGCTGGGGCTTCCATTGCTCGGCCCAGCCGTTGCTTTGCCAGCGTTGCACCTCGTTGACGAAGCGCCGGTCGCGGGCAGTGAAATATTGCGCGCCCATGTCGAGTGCGCCGGCATCACTGCGCTTGCTGGACATGCGGCCACCACTGCCGCGGCTTTTATCGAAAAGTTGTACGACGTGCCCGGCTTCTTGTAACGCTCGGGCGGCGGAGAGACCGGCGATGCCGGTACCGATGATCGCGATGGGGACAGTCATGGGAGGCCTCGTTTACCGTTGGGTACAGACTACGCCGACACCAATAGCTGTACAATATCGTTTTTTGGTATAAGTTTTGGCGTACCTGATCGTGTGGCGTGACCTATGGTTAAAGCTAAGGCTAAAACCAACGTTACGCCCGATTATTAAATTGATCCCTGCTTATTAAAATAGACCAGTGATCGGCGGCGAACGTTACATGAGGAGTGTCCCATGCATATTTTGCTGACCGGCGGTACCGGTTTGATCGGTCGCCAGCTCTGCCAACACTGGCTCGCCCAGGGCCATCGCCTGACGGTCTGGAGCCGCCGCCCCGAAACAGTCGCCAGGCTCTGCGGTGCCCAGGTGCTTGGCATCGGCGAGCTGCGCGAAGTGATCGGGACGGTGGATGCGGTGGTCAACCTCGCCGGCGCGCCGATTGCCGACCGCCCCTGGACGCACAAACGCAAGGCGTTGTTGTGGAGCAGCCGTATCGGGCTCACCGAAACCCTGTTGGCATGGCTGGAAGGCCTTGCACAGAAACCGGCGGTTTTGATCTCCGGTTCTGCGGTGGGTTGGTACGGCGACGGCGGCGAGCGTGAATTGACCGAAGCCAGCGGCCCGGTGCTGGACGATTTCCCTAGCCAGCTCTGCATCGCCTGGGAAGAAACCGCCCAGCGCGCCGAAGCCCTGGGGATGCGTGTGGTGATGGTGCGTACCGGCCTGGTGCTGGCGGCCGAGGGCGGCTTTTTGTCGCGGCTGTTGCTGCCGTTCAAACTGGCGCTGGGCGGGCCGATAGGCACGGGTCGGCAGTGGATGCCGTGGGTGCATATCAAGGATCAAATCGCCCTGATTGATTTTCTTCTGCACAAGGATGATGCCAGCGGTCCTTATAATGCCTGCGCGCCACACCCGGTGCGTAACCGCGAGTTCGCCAGGACCCTGGGCCAGGTGTTGCACCGCCCCGCGTTCATGCCCATGCCGGCGTTTGCGCTGAAGGTTGGCTTGGGGGAGTTGTCCGGTTTATTGCTGGGCGGGCAGAAGGCGGTGCCCGAGCGCTTGCTGGCCGCCGGTTTCACTTTCCAGTTCACTGAGTTGCGTGCGGCCTTGGACGACTTGTCCAGCCGCCTCTAGCCATAGGATGTTGCATGACGGATCACGCGTTGTTACTGGTCAACCTGGGTTCACCGGCGTCCACTTCGGTGGCCGATGTACGCAGCTACCTGAATCAGTTTTTGATGGACCCTTACGTGATTGACCTGCCATGGCCGGTGCGGCGCCTGCTGGTGTCGCTGATCCTGATCAAGCGCCCCGAGCAGTCGGCCCATGCCTATGCATCGATCTGGTGGGACGAGGGCTCGCCGCTGGTGGTGCTCAGTCGCCGCTTGCAACAGCAGATGACCACTCGATGGACCCAGGGGCCCGTGGAGTTGGCGATGCGTTACGGCGAGCCGTCGCTGGAAACCACGCTCACCCGCCTGGCCGCACAGGGTATTCAGAAAGTCACCTTGGCGCCGTTGTATCCGCAATTTGCCGACAGCACCGTGACCACGGTGATCGAAGAGGCGCGCCGCGTGGTGCAAGAGAAAAAACTGCCTGTGCAGTTCTCGATCCTGCAGCCGTTCTACGACCAGCCGGAATACCTCGATGCCCTGGCGGCGAGCGCACGGTCGTACGTCGAGCAGGATTACGATCATTTGCTGCTGAGTTTCCACGGCTTGCCCGAGCGCCATCTGACGAAGCTCGACCCGACCGGCCAGCATTGTTTCAAGGACGCCGACTGCTGCAAGAACGCCTCTGCCGAGGTGCTTGCCAAATGCTACCGGGCGCAATGCTTCAGCGTTGCGCGTGACGTTGCCAAGCGTCTGGGCTTGCCGGACGGTAAATGGTCGGTGGCCTTCCAATCGCGCCTGGGCCGTGCGAAGTGGATCGAACCCTACACCGAGGCGCGCCTGGACGCACTGGCTCGGCAAGGCGTGAAAAAGCTGCTGGTAATGTGCCCGGCGTTTGTTGCCGACTGCATCGAGACCCTGGAGGAAATCGGCGATCGTGGTCGTGAGCAGTTCCGTGAGGCGGGGGGCGAGGAGTTGGTGTTGGTGCCGTGCTTGAATGATGACCCGCAGTGGGCGGTGGCGCTCAATACGCTGTGTGAAAGAGCGCCTCTTTCACTGTAATTGAGCCTGGCGCCCCTCCCACATTTTGATCCGTGTTACAGATTGAGGGTCAGGCTGACCGTGAAGTTGCGCGGTTCACCGGGGTTGACCCAGTAATTGCTGTAGGACCGCTCGTAGTATTTTTCATCAAACAGGTTGTTGAGGTTCAGGCCCACGGTCACGTTTTCGGTGGCCTTGTAATGAGCCAGTAAGTCCACGGTGTGGTAGGCCGGCAGTTCAAAGCTGCCGCCTGCTTCGCCCGAGCGGTCGCCCACATAGGTGAACGCCGCGCCCAGGTCTGAACCGCGCAACGCGCCATCCTGGAATTCATACACGCCCAACAGACTGCCGCTGCGCTTGGCCACGCCGAGGATGCGGCTGCCCGTTGGAATGGTTTTGTCCCCCTTGGTCACTTCGGCGTCGATGTAGGCGAAGGCGCCGATCACACGTACTGCGTCGGTGAGTTGCCCGGTCAGTTGCAGGTCAACGCCCTGGCTGCGCGCCTTGCCCATGGCACGGTTGGTGTTGGTGGCGGGATCCAGCGCCAGTACGTTTTCCTTTTCGATATGGAACGCGGCGAGGGTGGTGCTGAGGCGGTCGTCGAACAGCTCGCTCTTGATCCCCACCTCATAACCCACGCCTTCTTCGGGCTTGAAGGTGTTGCCGGTCGCGTCCAGGCCACTGTTGGGCTTGAACGAGGTCGAGGCATTGGCGAACACGCCGATTTCGGGCGTGAGCTGGTAAAGCAAGCCGGCGCGCTGGGTGAGGGCGTCGTGGGTTTGTCGGCTCTTGGCGTGGTTGCGGGTGAAATCGTCGGTGCTTTGTTCGAAGTGCTCCAGGCGCGCGCCGACCATGCCACGCAGGCGCTCGGTGAAGACAATCTGGTCCTGCAGGTTCAGCGCGTGGCTTTTGGTCTGTTCGAAGAAGTCGGTGCCGGAGCGCGCGCCGTTGGGCTTGGGCTGGCCATAGACTGGGTTGTAGAGGTCAATGGGGTAGCTGCCCGCGATCGCGGTTACGCGTTCCTTCTTGCGGTAATCCTCGTATTCGGTACCCACCAGCAGTTCGTGCTGCCAACTGCCGATATCAAACAGGCCGCGCAGTTCCAGTTGCGTGATGCTGTCATGCCAGCCCGTGGAGCGTTCGCGGTAGCGGCGGTTGAGGGTGTGGCCGTCTGCGTTCAGTGCACGGTTTTCCGAAGCGTCGCCCCACAGGCTGCCCTGTTTGTAGTGGCTGGCCAGGCGCAGTTTCCAGGCGTCGTTAAGGTGATGTTCCAGCGTGGCCTGGATGCGGTTGTTGTGGTTGTCGATGTCGCCGTCGTTGGGTTCGCCAAGGAAGGTGGAGCGGGATACGCCGGGGGCGTCGACGATGCCGCGATCAAAGGTGGAGCTGTGGCGCACGAATTCGCTTTCCACCAGCAGGTGAGTGTCCGGGTCCAGTTGCCAACTGAACGAGGGCGCGACGAACACACGTTTGCTCTGCACGTGATCGCGGAAGCTGTGGTTGTCTTCCACGGCCAGGTTGACCCGTGACAGCACATTGCCCTCGGCGTCCAGCGGTGTGTTGACGTCGAGGGCGGTGCGATAGCGGTCCCAGCTACCGGCACTGGTTTGCAGGGTGGTGAAGGCTTGCGGCTGGGGCTTCTTGGTGACGATATTCACCGTGCCGCCCGGATCGCCACGCCCATACAAGCTGGCGGCGGGGCCTTTGAGCACTTCGATGCGCTCGATATTGGCCGCATCCGGCGTGCTCGGGTAGCCCCGGTTGGCGCTGAAACCGTCCTGGTAGAACTCCGAGGTGGTGAAGCCACGCACGCTGTATTCGTAGAGTGTCAGGCCGCCGAAGTTGTTTTGCTTGGACACGCCGCCGGCAAATTCCAGGGCGCGTTCCACATTGGTACTGCCCAGGTCCTTGAGTACCGTGGCGGGAATCACGCTGATGGATTGTGGGATATCGCGCAGAGCCGTGTCGGTTTTTGTCGCGCTGGCCGAGCGGGTGGCGCGGTAGCCGTTGACCGGGCCTGTCGCGGACTCATAAGCGTCGGAGGTGACGCTGATGGTATCGAGTTCCAGGGTGTTTTCTTCGGCGAAGGCGGGGTCCAGCAGCAAACCCAGGGCAAGGCCAGCCAAGGGGGCAATTCTTCGAGACGGCATGATAGAGCGTTCCAATGTCGATATTGAAACAATATAACATGTCTAATGAGAATGAATTGCCTTGAAATATAAGGTGCCCGCACAGGAGCACCTGGAACCGCGGCTTATTCCTCTTCTTTCACCGGTGCCGGCGGCGGACGCAGGCCGATTTCCGCTGACAATTTGATCTCTTTACCGTTGCGCATCACCAGGATCGCCACCTTGTCGCTTGGCTTGATCCGTGCCACCTGGTTCATTGATTTGCGTCCGTCGCCGGCCGGTTCGCCGTTGATGTTGAGGATCACATCCCCCAGTTGCAGACCGGCTTTCTGCGCCGGACCGTCGCGGAAGATCCCTGCGACCACGATGCCAGGACGCCCGGTCAGGCCAAACGACTCGGCCAATTCCTTGGTCAACGGCTGGACTTCGATCCCCAGCCAGCCGCGAATCACCTGGCCGTGCTCGATGATCGACTTCATCACCTCCATCGCCAGCTTCACCGGGATGGCAAAACCGATGCCCTGGGAGCCGCCTGACTTGGAAAAAATCGCCGTATTGATGCCGGTCAGGTTGCCATTGGCATCCACCAGCGCGCCGCCGGAGTTGCCGGGGTTGATCGCGGCGTCGGTCTGGATGAAATCTTCGTAGCTATTTAGCCCCAGCTGATTACGCCCGGTGGCGCTGATGATGCCCATGGTGACGGTCTGGCCCACGCCAAACGGGTTGCCGATGGCCAGCGCCACGTCACCTACCCGCAAGCCATCGGAGCGGCCGAGGGTAATGGATGGCAGGTTCTTCAAGTCGATTTTCAACACGGCCAGGTCGGTTTCCGGATCGCTGCCCACCACGCGGGCCAGGGTTTCGCGGCCGTCGCGCAGGGCCACCACGATCTGGTCGGCGCCGGTGGTTACGTGGTTGTTGGTGAGGATGTAGCCTTCAGGGCTCATGATCACGCCGGAACCCAGGCTGGACTCCATGCGTCGCTGCTTGGGACCGTTGTCGCCGAAATAGCGGCGGAACTGCGGGTCTTCAAACAACGGGTGCGCCGGTTTGTTGATAACTTTGGTGGTGTACAGGTTGACCACGGCCGGCGCGGCGATGACCACCGCATCCGCGTAGGTCACCGGGCCTTGTACCACCGTAGTGGTTTGCGGGGCCTGTTGCAGGTATACATCAAGGCTTGGTAAGCCCACCCACTGTGGGAAACGCTGAATAATCAGCATCGCGATCAGCACGCCAGCCAACAATGGCCATCCAAAAAAACGCAGTGCCTTGAGCATCAAGTAAGTCCTGACAGGTTGCAGGGGGCGGGAGAGCGCCCATAATGTCGCGCATTATACGAGGCTGCGAGCACCTCGGAACCGGATATTTAGGAGTCTTTTATGGCCGTCCCCCTGACCACCCTCGTTGAGGAAGCGGACCGCTACCTCGCCAGCGCAAAAATTGCCGATTATTGCCCCAATGGCCTGCAGGTCGAAGGTCGTCCGCAGGTGATGCGCATCGTCAGCGGCGTGACCGCAAGCCAGGCCCTGCTGGACGCCGCTGTCGAAGCCGAGGCCGATCTGATCCTGGTGCACCATGGCTATTTCTGGAAAGGCGAAAGCCCCTGCATCACCGGCATGAAGCAACGCCGCCTGAAAACGTTGCTCAAGCACGACATCAGTTTGCTGGCCTACCACCTGCCGCTGGACCTGCACCCCGACGTCGGCAATAACGTGCAACTGGCCCGCCAATTGGATATCACCGTCGAAGGCCCGCTGGACCCAGGCAACCCCAAGATCGTCGGCCTGGTCGGCTCGCTCGCCGAGCCCCTGTCGCCGCGCGATTTTGCCCGCCGTGTACAGGACGTCATGGGGCGTGAGCCGCTGTTGATCGAAGGCAGCGAGATGATCCGCCGCGTCGGCTGGTGCACCGGCGGTGGCCAGGGTTATATCGACGACGCGATTGCCGCCGGCGTCGACCTGTTCCTCAGTGGTGAAGCCTCCGAGCAAACCTTCCACAGCGCCCGCGAAAATGACATCAGCTTTATCGCCGCCGGCCATCACGCTACCGAGCGCTACGGCGTGCAGGCGCTGGGCGATTACCTGGCCCGGCGCTTTGCCCTGGAGCATTTATTCATCGACTGCCCCAACCCGATCTAATTAACCCCAATCTGGGAGGGGGCTTGCCTGCATTGCAGGCCAAACTCAGGGGCATATTCATATACCGTTTCGATCTAGCCAGCTCCCTGAATAGAAGCAGGTGCTGTGCTAGCATGCCCCGCTCGAACACGGCCCGCTTGGCCGTCCATAAGATCGTTTTTCCGTGAGTAACCATGGTCGACAAACTGACGCATCTGAAACAGCTGGAGGCGGAAAGCATCCACATCATCCGCGAGGTCGCCGCCGAGTTCGACAACCCGGTGATGCTCTACTCGATCGGTAAAGACTCCGCCGTGATGCTGCATCTGGCACGCAAGGCCTTCTTCCCGGGCAAGTTGCCGTTCCCGGTGATGCACGTCGACACCCGCTGGAAATTCCAGGAGATGTACAAGTTCCGCGACAAAATGGTCGAAGAGCTGGGCCTGGACCTGATAACCCACATCAACCCCGATGGCGTGGCGCAGAACATCAACCCGTTCACCCACGGCAGCGCCAAGCACACCGACATCATGAAGACCGAAGGCCTCAAGCAGGCCTTGGACAAGCATGGTTTCGACGCCGCCTTCGGCGGTGCCCGTCGCGATGAAGAGAAGTCCCGCGCCAAAGAGCGCGTGTACTCGTTCCGTGACAGCAAACACCGCTGGGACCCGAAGAACCAGCGCCCGGAGCTGTGGAACGTCTACAACGGCAACGTCAACAAGGGTGAGTCGATCCGTGTGTTCCCGCTGTCCAACTGGACAGAGCTGGACATCTGGCAGTACATCTACCTCGAAGGCATCCCGATTGTGCCGCTGTACTTTGCCGCCGAGCGCGATGTGATCGAGAAGAACGGCACGTTGATCATGATCGACGACGACCGCATCCTCGAACACCTGTCCGACGAAGACAAAGCCCGTATCGTCAAAAAGAAAGTACGTTTCCGCACCCTTGGCTGCTACCCATTGACGGGCGCGGTGGAGTCCGAAGCCGAGACGCTGACGGACATCATTCAGGAAATGCTCCTGACGCGAACTTCCGAGCGCCAGGGCCGTGTCATCGACCACGATGGCGCAGGCTCGATGGAAGATAAAAAACGTCAAGGCTATTTCTAAGGGGCTGTCATGTCGCACGTATCTGATTTGATCAGCGAGGACATCCTCGCCTACCTGGGCCAGCACGAGCGCAAAGAGATGTTGCGCTTTCTGACCTGCGGCAATGTCGACGACGGCAAGAGCACCCTGATCGGGCGCCTGCTGCACGACTCCAAGATGATCTACGAAGATCACCTGGAAGCCATCACCCGTGATTCGAAAAAATCCGGCACCACGGGCGATGATATCGACCTGGCGTTGCTGGTCGACGGCCTGCAGGCCGAGCGTGAGCAGGGCATTACCATTGATGTTGCCTACCGCTACTTCTCCACCGCCAAGCGCAAATTCATCATCGCCGACACCCCCGGCCATGAGCAGTACACCCGTAACATGGCCACCGGTGCGTCCACCTGTGACCTGGCGATCATCCTGATCGACGCCCGCTACGGCGTGCAGACCCAGACCCGTCGCCACAGCTATATCGCCTCGTTGCTGGGCATCAAGCACATCGTGATTGCCGTCAACAAGATGGACATCAATGGCTTCGACCAAAGCGTGTTCGAGTCGATCAAGGCCGATTACCTGAAGTTCGCCGAAGGCATCGCCTTCAAGCCGAGCACCATGGCGTTCGTGCCGATGTCGGCGCTCAAGGGCGACAACGTGGTGAACAAGAGCGAGCGTTCGCCTTGGTACACCGGCCAGTCGCTGATGGAGATCCTCGAAACCGTCGAGATCGCCAACGACCGCAACTACACCGACCTGCGTTTCCCAGTGCAGTACGTCAACCGTCCGAACCTGAACTTCCGTGGTTTTGCCGGCACCCTGGCCAGCGGCATCGTGCACAAGGGCGACGAAGTCGTGGTATTGCCGTCGGGCAAGAGCAGCCGCGTCAAATCCATCGTCACCTTCGACGGTGAGCTGGAGCACGCCGGCCCAGGCCAGGCCGTGACCCTGACCATGGAAGACGAGATCGACATCTCCCGTGGCGACCTGCTGGTACATGCCGACAACGTGCCGCAGGTGACCGACGCCTTTGACGCCATGCTGGTGTGGATGGCCGAAGAACCGATGTTGCCGGGCAAGAAATACGACATCAAGCGCGCCACCAGCTACGTGCCGGGCTCCATCACCAGCATCGTGCATCGCGTGGACGTGAACACCCTGGCCGAAGGTCCGGCGAGTTCGCTGCAGTTGAACGAGATCGGCCGGGTCAAGGTCAGCCTCGACGCCGCCATCGCCCTGGACGGTTATGACAGCAACCGCACCACCGGTGCGTTTATCGTCATCGACCGTTTGACCAATGGCACCGTGGCCGCCGGTATGATCATCGCGTCGCCAGTGTCCCATGGCAGTGCGGCGCATCACGGCCAGTTGGCCCATGTCGCCACCGAGGAGCGCGCCCAGCGTTTCGGTCAGCAGCCGGCCACCGTGTTGTTCAGTGGTTTGTCGGGTGCCGGCAAGAGCACCCTGGCCTATGCGGTTGAGCGCAAGCTGTTCGACATGGGCCGCGCGGTGTTCATCCTGGATGGCCAGAACCTGCGTCACGACCTGAACAAAGGCTTGGCCCAGGACCGTGCCGGCCGCACCGAGAACTGGCGTCGTGCGGCTCACGTCGCGCGTCAGTTCAACGAAGCGGGCCTGCTGACCCTGGCCGCGTTCGTCGCCCCGGATGCCGAAGGCCGTGAGCAGGCCAAGGCGCTGATTGGTGCCGATCGTCTGCTGACCGTGTATGTGCAGGCGTCGCCGCTGGTGTGTGCCGAGCGTGATCCGCAAGGTCTGTACGCTGCCGGCGGGGATAACATTCCGGGTGAATCCTTCCCGTACGACGTGCCGTTGAATGCCGATCTGGTAATCGACACCCAGGCCCTGTCGCTGGAAGAAAGCGTCAAGCAAGTGCTGGAGCTGTTGCGTCAGCGCGGCGCGATCTAACACTCGCGGCGGTCAAATGTGGGAGGGGCGCAAGTCGAATCGTCGCACCGCCCCTCCCACATTTTGATCATCTTTTGTCTGGGAAATCGGTGTGCAGTTTTTCCAGTAACTGATCCTTCTCTTCCCACAAACGGTTGATCCAGCCTTGGAACGCCAGCCTGTACTCAGAATCCTGCTCATAGTTCTTGCCGATAAACTCAGCCGGAATCTGCACCTCTTCAAACTGCACCACCACGTCCTTCACCTTGCCGCAGAGCAAATCCCAATACCCTGGACGTCCGCCGGGGTAGTGAATGGTCACGTTCACCAGTGATTTGAGCTGCTCCCCCATGGCATCCAGCACAAACGCGATACCGCCGGCCTTTGGCTTGAGCAGATAACGGAACGGCGAGTTCTGTTGGGCGTGCTTACCCGGCGTAAACCGCGTGCCTTCGGCAAAGTTAAAGATGCCTACCGGGTTGTCGCGAAACTTCGCACAGGTCTTGCGCGTAGTTTCCAGGTCCTTGCCCTTCTTCTCCGGGTGCTTCTCCAGATAAGCCTTGGTGTAGCGCTTCATGAACGGAAAGCCCAGCGCCCACCAGGCCAGGCCAATCACCGGGACCCAGATCAGCTCCTGCTTGAGAAAGAACTTCAGCGGGCGAATACGGCGGTTGAGCACGTATTGCAGCACCATGATGTCGACCCAGCTCTGGTGGTTGCTGGTCACCAGGTATGAGTGCTGATAGTCCAGGCCCTCAAGGCCTTTGAGGTGCCAGCGAGTGCGTTGCACCAGGTTCATCCAGCCTTTGTTGTTGGTCACCCAGGCTTCGTGAGTGTGATTCATCAGCCATTCGCTGAAGCGTTTGGCAAACGGCAGCGCCTTGAACAGCGCGACGATAAACAGGAACGAACACAACAGGATCGTGTTCAGCGCCAACAACAGCGATGCGATTACCCCGCGCACGGCGGCAGGTAGAAAATCCAGCATTTAGATATCCATAGGTCGGTTGGCGGCTTGGATCGCGGTCAGGGCGATGGTGTACACGATGTCGTCCACCTGCGCGCCGCGCGGCAGGTCGTTGACCGGTTTGCGCAGCCCCTGGAGCATCGGCCCCAGGCTTACGCAATCGGCGCTGCGTTGCACGGCTTTGTGGGTGGTGTTGCCGGTGTTCAGGTCGGGGAACACGAACACCGTGGCCTTGCCGGCGACCAGGCTGTTGGGGGCCAACTGCCGCGCCACATGTTCGTTGGCGGCGGCGTCGTATTGCAGCGGGCCGTCGATCAGCAGCGAGCTTTGCTGTTCATGGGCGAGCAGGGTGGCTTCGCGGACTTTCTCCACTTCCTCGCCACTGGCCGAATCACCGCTGGAATAGCTGATCATCGCCACGCGCGGGGTGATGCCGAACGCCGACGCCGAATCGGCGCTTTGCAGGGCGATTTCCGCGAGCTCCGCGGCGCTCGGGTGCGGGTTCATCACGCAGTCGCCATACACCAGCACCTGCTCGGGGAACAGCATGAAGAACACCGACGACACCAGCGTGCAGCCCGGCGCCGTTTTAATCAGTTGCAGGGCTGGGCGGATGGTATTGGCGGTGGAGTGGATAACCCCGGACACCAGACCGTCGACTTCATCCAGCGCGAGCATCATGGTGGCGATCACCACGGTGTCTTCCAGTTGCTGCTCGGCCATCGGCGCGTTGAGGCTCTTGCTCTTGCGCAGCGCCACCATTGGCTCGACATAGCGCTGGCGGATCAGGTCCGGGTCGAGGATTTCCAGGCCTTCAGGCAACTCGATGCCCTGAGCGCGGGCCACCGCTTGCACATCCTCGGGTTTGGCCAGCAGCACACAACGGGCAATGCCCCGGGCCTGGCAGATGGCGGCAGCCTGTACGGTCAGCGGTTCGCTGCCTTCGGGCAGTACGATGCGTTTGTTGGCGGCCTGGGCGCGCTGGATCAACTGATAGCGGAACACCGCCGGCGACAGGCGCATTTCCCGTGGCGTGCCGCACCGCTGGTGCAGCCAGCGCGCGTCGAGGTGGCTGGCGACGAAATCGGTGATGATCTCGGCCCGCTCGCGGTCGTCGATCGGGATTTCCTTGTTCAGGTTGTTGAGCAGATTGGCGGTCTCGTAAGAGCCGGTGCTCACCGACAGAACCGGCAACCCAGCCTGGAACGCGCCGCGGCACAGCTCCATGATGCGCGGGTCGGGCAGGGTATCGCTGGTCAGCAGCAGGCCGGCCAGGGGGACGCCGTTGATCGCGGCCAGGCTGACGGCGAGGATGATATCGTCGCGGTCGCCGGGAGTTACCACCAGCACGCCGGGCTTGAGCAGCTCCACAGTGTTGCGCATGGTGCGCGCGCAGATGATGATTTTGGTCATGCGCCGGGTTTCATAGTCGCCGGCGTTGAGGATCTGCGCGCTCATCAGGTCGGCCACGTCGCGGGTGCGTGGCGCATTGAGTTCCGGTTGGTAGGGAATACAGCCGAGCAGGCGGAAATCCCCACTGCGCAACAGCGGCGAATGTTCTTTAAGGCGCGCCGAGAAGGCTTCCATGCTCTCTTCGGTGCGCACCTTGTTAAGGATCACGCCGAGGACTTTCGGATCTTTAGGGCCGCCGAACAGTTGCGCCTGCAATTCCACGCGGCCGGAGAGTTCGGTGAGCACTTCGTTTTCCGGCGCCGAGACCAGGATCACCTCGGCGTCCAGGCTCTTGGCCAAGTGCAGGTTGACCCGTGCCGCATAGCTGGCGCTGCGCGTCGGCACCATGCCTTCGACGATCAGCACATCCTTGCCCACCGCGGCCTGCTGATACAGCATGATGATTTCTTCGAGCAATTCGTCGAGCTGGCCGTCGCCGAGCATCCGCTCGACATGGGCCAGGCCCAAGGGCTGCGGCGGTTTGAGGCCGTGGGTGCGTGCCACCAGTTCGGTGGAGCGTTCGGGGCCGGTGTCGCCGGGGTGCGGCTGGGCAATCGGCTTGAAAAAGCCGACTTTCAGCCCGGCCCGCTCAAGGGTACGCACCAGCCCAAGGCTGATGGAGGTCAGGCCCACACCAAAATCGGTGGGCGCGATAAAAAAAGTCTGCATGCGAATTCTCTTGAGGTGCATGGCTTCGGTGGCGCTCTATGGCTGAGTGCCTACCGGGAATCAAGCGCCAAGGTTATCGTTATTCGGCCCCTGCGCACACCAGCCACAGGCGAAGGGTTGGCCTATTTTTTCCAGGCGCTGCGCGGGGTCGAGCACCCAGGCGCGCGATTGCCAGGGCGGCTGGTGGCGCAGGTGCTGGGTATGACCGCAAGACAGCTCGGCTACCCAATGAAGGTCGTCGTCCTGATGGAAGCCGGTGATCGTCGAGACCGTTGGTCGGTCCCGTTTGTCCGGGTTCTGTTCGCTTTCGGGCAAATCCTTGTTTAGACTTGTCCGTTCTTCATTCTTATGCAAAAGGTCTCGCCCCATGACGATCGCCGCTAACAAGGCTGTCTCCATCGACTATACCCTGACCAACGACGCTGGTGAGGTCATCGACAGCTCAGCCGGCGGCGCGCCGCTGGTCTACCTGCAAGGCGCAGGTAACATCATCCCAGGCCTGGAAAAGGCGCTGGAAGGCAAAGCAGTCGGTGATGAACTGACCGTTGCCGTAGAACCTGAAGATGCCTACGGCGAATACTCCGCCGAACTGGTCAGCACCCTGAGCCGTAGCATGTTCGAAGGTGTTGATGAGCTGGAAGTGGGCATGCAGTTCCACGCTTCGGCGCCGGACGGCCAAATGCAGATCGTCACCATCCGCGATCTGGACGGCGACGACGTGACGGTCGACGGCAACCACCCGCTGGCGGGTCAGCGCCTGAACTTCCAAGTGAAGATCGTGGCCATCCGCGACGCCTCCCAGGAAGAAGTGGCTCACGGCCACGTCCATGGCGAAGGCGGTCACCACCATTGATTGATATTTTGATCAGGTGGTAGCAAAAACGCCCCGACTGGTTCGGGGCGTTTTTTTATCTGAAATTCACCGCATTCCAGAAAACAAAAATGCCCCGGACCTTTCGGTACGGGGCATTTCTTAACTGTTTCACAACCTGGGTTGCGTTGCAGTTGTTACCACTTAGGCTGCAGCAGCAACGTTCAGAGCCTTGATGTGGCCATTCAGGCGGCTCTTATGGCGAGCGGCCTTGTTCTTGTGGATGATGCCTTTATCGGCCATACGGTCGATAACAGGCACAGCCAGAACGTAAGCTGCTTGAGCTTTTTCAGCGTCTTTGGTGTCGATGGCTTTAACTACATTCTTGATGTAGGTACGAACCATGGAACGCAGGCTGGCGTTGTGGCTGCGACGCTTCTCAGCCTGTTTTGCACGTTTTTTGGCGGAAGGTGTGTTGGCCACCGTCGAGCTCCTCGAAAGACTTTTTAGGAAATAGCAAACAAAATAGGCCGCGAATCATGCCGATGACTTGACGGGTTGTCAAGGGCGGCTGATGCGAACTGCTGAGTGGTCGATCTGAAGAGGCGGGTGATTTATTTCCGGCGCTTGACCTGTAAACTCGCGAGCTTTGGCTCTGTGCTGTTGCAGGCGCGCAGTATCGCATAAGTGGGCGCTTAGTTCGCCTGCTGTTTATCTATAGGCGCAAACTCTTTCAATGAATCTGCTCAAATCGTTGGCCGCCGTCAGCTCTATCACGATGATCTCCCGGGTTTTGGGATTTGTGCGTGACACCCTGCTGGCGCGCATCTTTGGGGCCAGTATGGCCACGGATGCCTTCTTTATTGCCTTTAAATTGCCCAACCTGCTGCGGCGGATTTTTGCCGAGGGGGCGTTCTCCCAGGCTTTCGTACCGATCCTGGCGGAATACAAAACCCAGCAGGGCGAGGAGGCGACCCGCACCTTTATTGCCTACGTCTCGGGCCTGCTTACCCTGGTGCTGATGCTGGTGACGATTGCCGGCATGCTCGCGGCGCCCTGGGTTATCTGGGCCACGGCGCCCGGTTTTGCCAACACCCCGGAAAAATTCGCGCTGACCACAGACCTGTTGCGCGTGACCTTTCCTTATATATTGCTGATCTCGCTGTCGTCCCTGGCCGGGGCCATCCTCAACACCTGGAACCGTTTTTCGGTGCCGGCGTTCGTGCCGACCTTGCTTAACGTCAGCATGATCATCTTTGCGCTGTTCCTCACGCCGTATTTCGATCCGCCGGTGATGGCCCTGGGCTGGGCCGTGCTGGCCGGTGGCCTGGCGCAATTGCTCTACCAACTGCCGCACCTGAAAAAGATCGGCATGCTGGTGCTGCCGCGCCTGAACCTCAAGGACACCGGCGTGTGGCGCGTGATGCGCAATATGCTGCCGGCGATCCTGGGCGTGTCGGTCAGTCAGATATCCCTGATCATCAACACTGCGTTCGCCTCGTTACTGGTGTCGGGCTCGGTGTCGTGGATGTACTACGCCGACCGTCTGATGGAGCTGCCGTCCGGCGTGCTCGGCGTGGCTCTCGGCACGATTCTGCTGCCGACCCTGGCGCGCACCTACGCCAGCAAGGACCGCCAGGAATACTCACGCATCCTTGATTGGGGCCTGCGGCTGTGCTTCGTCCTGGTATTGCCCTGTGCTTTGGCCCTGGGAATCCTCGCCGAGCCGCTGACAGTGTCGCTGTTTCAGTATGGACAATTCGACGCCCATGACGCCCTGATGACCCAGCATGCACTGGTCGCCTATTCCGTCGGTCTGCTCGGCATTATCGTGATCAAGGTGCTGGCGCCAGGGTTCTATGCGCAGCAGAACATCCGTACGCCGGTGAAAATCGCGATCTTCACGCTGATCGTCACGCAACTGCTCAACCTGGTGTTTATCGGCCCGCTGGCCCACGCCGGTCTGGCCCTGGCGATCAGCGCCGGTGCCTGCATCAACGCCGGCCTGCTGTTTTATCAACTGCGCAAACAGCAGATGTTCCAGCCGCAGCCGGGTTGGGGGGTATTTGCCCTCAAGCTGCTGGTGGCGGTGGCAATGATGTCGGCGGTATTGCTCGGCCTGATGCATGTGATGCCGGCCTGGAGCGAGGGCCATATGCTGGAGCGCTTCATGCGCCTGGGCGTGCTGGTCGTCGCTGGCGTGGTGGTGTACTTCGGGATGTTGCTGCTGCAGGGTTTCCGCCTGCGGGATTTCAATCGCAAGTCGCTGAGTTAGAGAGTTTGCCGCGATAAAGCGGCTGTTTTATCGATTCGATCCATTTGCCCTGCGCTGTTGCCTGTCGTCCGGGGCCGGGTGTGGTTATAATCGACCACTTTATGAGCAAGAAGCGCGTTATGCAGCTGGTTCGAGGTCTCCACAACCTGCGCCCCGAGCATCGGGGCTGCGTCGCCACTATTGGCAACTTTGACGGTGTTCACCGTGGCCACCAGGCTATCCTGGCCCGGCTGCGCGAGCGTGCGGTCGAGTTGGGCGTGCCCAGCTGCGTGGTGATTTTTGAGCCTCAGCCGCGGGAGTATTTCGCCCCCGAAACGGCGCCGGCCCGGTTGGCCCGCTTGCGGGACAAACTGCAACTGCTGGCTGAAGAAGGTGTGGACCGCGTCCTCTGCCTGGCTTTCAACCAGCGTTTGCAGAGCCTCAGCGCCGCCGAGTTCGTCGACCGTATCCTGGTAGATGGCCTGGGCGTACAACACCTGGAGGTCGGCGACGACTTCCGTTTTGGTTGCGACCGGGTCGGGGATTTCGAATTCCTGCAACACGCGGGTATTGCACAGGGCTTCACCGTCGAAGCCGCGCAAACCGTCGAACTCGATGGCCTGCGCGTGAGCAGTACCCAGGTGCGTAACGCCCTGGCCGCTGCCGACTTCGCCTTGGCCGAGCGTTTGCTCGGCCGCCCCTTCCGCATTGCCGGTCGGGTCCTGCACGGCCAGAAGCTGGCGCGCCAACTGGGCACGCCAACCGCCAATGTGCAACTCAAGCGCCGTCGTGTGCCGCTGACCGGCGTTTATCTGGTGAGCGTCGACATCGACGGCCAATCGTGGCCGGGAGTCGCCAATATAGGCGTCAGACCCACGGTTGCGGGTGATGGCAAGGCCCACCTGGAAGTTCACCTTTTGGATTTTGCCGGTGATTTATACGACCGGCGTTTGACGGTGGTTTTCCACCAAAAGCTGCGTGAAGAGCAGCGTTTCGCCTCCCTCGAGGCGTTGAAAACGGCGATCAATGCGGATGTCGCCGCCGCCCGTGCACTAGCCGCACCTAGCGCCCATCGCTAACCGAAGAGCCTTAAATGACCGACTATAAAGCCACGCTAAACCTTCCGGACACCGCCTTCCCAATGAAGGCCGGCCTGCCACAGCGCGAACCGCAGATCCTGCAGCGCTGGGACAGTATTGGCCTGTACGGAAAGTTGCGC
The DNA here is from genome assembly GCF_036688725.1 of Pseudomonas lactucae. Lineage (NCBI taxonomy): Bacteria > Pseudomonadati > Pseudomonadota > Gammaproteobacteria > Pseudomonadales > Pseudomonadaceae > Pseudomonas > Pseudomonas lactucae. The sequence continues at coordinate 94,359 of NZ_JAQQPT010000024.1, forward strand.
GAAATTGGCAAGGATCGTCCGAAATTCGTCCTGCACGACGGCCCTCCTTATGCCAACGGCACGATTCACATCGGTCATGCGCTGAACAAAATTCTCAAGGACATGATTCTGCGTTCCAAGACCCTGTCGGGTTTCGACGCACCGTATGTCCCGGGTTGGGACTGCCACGGCCTGCCGATCGAACATAAGGTCGAAGTGACCTACGGCAAGAACCTGGGCGCCGATAAAACCCGCGAGCTGTGCCGTGCCTACGCCACCGAGCAGATCGAAGGGCAGAAGTCCGAATTCATCCGCCTGGGTGTGCTGGGTGACTGGGACAATCCGTACAAGACCATGAACTTCAAGAACGAGGCCGGTGAAATCCGCGCCTTGGCCGAAATCGTCAAGGGTGGTTTCGTGTTCAAGGGCCTCAAGCCCGTGAACTGGTGCTTCGACTGCGGCTCGGCCCTGGCTGAAGCGGAAGTCGAGTACGAAGAGAAGAAATCCTCGACCATCGATGTGGCCTTCCCGGTGGCCGACGAGGCCAAGCTGGCCCAGGCATTCGGCCTGGCCAGCCTGAGCAAACCGGCGGCTATCGTGATCTGGACCACCACCCCGTGGACCATCCCGGCCAACCAGGCGCTGAACGTGCACCCTGAGTTCACCTACGCCCTGGTGGACGTCGGCGACCGTCTGTTGGTGCTGGCCGAAGAAATGGTTGAGTCGTGCCTGGCCCGTTACGAGCTGCAAGGTTCGGTGATCGCCACCACCACTGGCTCGGCGCTGGAGCTGATCAATTTCCGTCACCCGTTCTATGACCGCCTGTCGCCGGTGTACCTGGCCGACTACGTCGAGTTGGGCTCGGGCACCGGTGTGGTTCACTGCTCGCCGGCCTACGGCGTCGACGACTTCGTGATCTGCAAAAAGTACGGCCTGGTCAACGATGACATCATCAATCCGGTCCAGAGCAACGGCGTCTACGTGCCGTCTTTGGAGTTCTTTGGCGGCCAGTTCATCTTCAAGGCCGACCCGGCAATCATCGACAAGCTGAGCGAAGTCGGCGCGTTGATGCAGACCGCTACCATCAAGCACAGCTATATGCACTGCTGGCGCCACAAGACCCCGCTGATCTACCGCGCCACCGCGCAGTGGTTCATCGGCATGGACAAAGAGCCGACCAGCGGCGACACCCTGCGCGTGCGCTCGCTCAAAGCCATCGAAGACACCCAGTTCGTCCCGGCCTGGGGCCAGGCGCGCCTGCATTCGATGATCGCCAACCGCCCGGACTGGTGCATCTCCCGCCAGCGTAACTGGGGCGTGCCGATCCCGTTCTTCCTCAACAAGGAAAGCGGCGAGCTGCACCCGCGCACCGTTGAGCTGATGGAAGTTGTGGCCCAGCGCGTTGAACTAGAGGGTATCGAAGCCTGGTTCAAGCTGGACGCCGCCGAACTGCTGGGCGACGAAGCGCCGCAGTACGACAAGATCAGCGACACCCTGGACGTGTGGTTCGACTCGGGCACCACCCACTGGCACGTGCTGCGTGGTTCGCACCCGATGGGCCACGAGAGCGGTCCGCGCGCCGACCTGTACCTGGAAGGCTCCGACCAGCACCGTGGCTGGTTCCACTCCTCGTTGCTGACCGGTTGCGCCATCGACGACCACGCCCCGTACCGCGAACTGCTGACTCACGGCTTCACCGTCGACGAGACGGGCCGCAAGATGTCCAAGTCGCTGAAGAACGTGATCGAACCGAAAAAAATCAACGACACCCTGGGCGCCGACATCATGCGCCTGTGGGTGGCATCGACCGACTACTCGGGTGAAATCGCCGTGTCGGACCAGATCCTGGCCCGCAGCGCCGATGCCTACCGCCGTATTCGTAATACCGCGCGTTTCCTGCTGTCGAACCTGACCGGTTTCAACCCGGCCACCGACCTCCTGCCGGCCGAGGACATGCTCGCCCTGGACCGTTGGGCCGTGGACCGTACCCTGTTGCTGCAGCGCGAGTTGCAGGAACACTACGGCGAATACCGTTTCTGGAACGTGTACTCGAAGATCCACAACTTCTGCGTGCAGGAGTTGGGTGGTTTCTACCTGGACATCATCAAGGACCGCCAGTACACCACCGCCGCCAACAGCAAGGCGCGTCGTTCGGCGCAGACCGCGCTGTACCACATCAGCGAAGCGCTGGTACGCTGGATCGCACCGATCCTGGCGTTCACCGCCGACGAACTGTGGGAATACCTGCCGGGCGAGCGCAACGAATCGGTGATGCTCAACACCTGGTATGAAGGCCTGACCGAACTGCCGGCCGACTTCGAACTGGGCCGCGAATACTGGGAAGGCGTGATGGCCGTTAAAGTCGCGGTGAACAAGGAGCTGGAGGTTCAACGTGCGGCCAAGGCCGTGGGTGGCAACCTGCAAGCCGAAGTCACCTTGTTTGCCGAAGAAAGCCTGACCGCTGACCTGTCCAAGCTGAGCAACGAACTGCGCTTCGTGCTGATCACCTCCACTGCGAGCCTGGCCCCATTCGCCCAGGCCCCGGCGGACGCCGTGGCCACTGAAGTGCCGGGTCTCAAGCTCAAAGTGGTCAAGTCGGCCTTCCCCAAGTGCGCCCGTTGCTGGCACTGCCGTGAAGATGTCGGCGTGAACCCGGAACACCCGGAAATCTGCGGTCGTTGCGTCGACAACATCAGCGGTGAAGGCGAGGTTCGCCACTATGCCTAATGCAGCCAGTCGTTTCGGACGTCTGGGCTGGCTCGTACTGAGCGTGCTGGTCCTGGTCATTGACCAGGTCAGCAAGGCTCACTTCGAAGGCTCCCTGGAAATGTTCCAGCAAATCGTGGTGATCCCGGATTACTTCAGCTGGACCCTGGCCTACAACACCGGCGCCGCCTTCAGCTTTCTCGCCGATGGCGGTGGCTGGCAGCGTTGGTTGTTCGCGGTTATCGCGCTGGTGGTCAGCGCGATACTGGTGGTCTGGCTCAAGCGTCTTGGGCGCGATGACACCTGGCTGGCGATCGCCCTGGCCCTGGTGCTGGGCGGCGCGCTGGGTAACCTGTACGACCGCATTGCCCTGGGCCATGTGATCGACTTTATCCTGGTGCATTGGCAGAACCGTCATTATTTCCCCGCGTTCAACTTTGCCGACAGTGCCATCACCGTCGGTGCAATCATGCTGGCGCTGGACATGTTCAAAAGTAAGAAAACCGGAGAGACCGTCAATGACTGATCAGGTATTGGCTGAGCAACGCATCGGCCAGAACACGGAAGTCACTTTGCATTTCGCACTGCGCCTGGAAAATGGCGACACGGTCGACAGCACGTTCGACAAAGCCCCGGCGACCTTCAGGGTCGGCGACGGCAACCTGCTGCCGGGTTTCGAAGCGGCATTGTTCGGTTTCAAGGCCGGCGACAAGCGCACCTTGCAGATCCTGCCGGAAAACGCCTTTGGCCAGCCCAACCCGCAAAACGTACAGATCATCCCGCGTTCGCAGTTCCAGAACATGGACCTGTCGGAAGGCCTGCTGGTGATTTTCAACGATGCGGCGAATACTGAATTGCCTGGCGTGGTGAAAGCATTTGATGACGCGCAAGTGACCATCGACTTCAACCATCCGTTGGCCGGTAAAACCTTGACGTTTGACGTTGAAATCATCGACGTTAAAGCGCTCTGACTGACGACGCACAATTAAAAGTGTGGGAGGGGCGGTGCGACGTCAATGTTGCACCGCCCCTCCCACCTTTGATCTTAATTATCAGTTGAGTAGCGTCAATCCTGATCCATAGTAGCTGCGAGACACGAGGCACAGCATGCAAATCAAACTCGCCAACCCCCGTGGCTTCTGCGCCGGCGTGGACCGGGCGATCGAAATCGTCAATCGCGCCCTGGAAGTCTTCGGGCCGCCGATTTACGTGCGTCATGAGGTCGTCCACAACAAGTTCGTGGTCGAAGACCTGCGCGCACGTGGTGCCATCTTCGTCGAAGAGCTCGATCAGGTGCCCGACGACGTAATCGTTATCTTCAGCGCCCACGGCGTGTCCCAGGCTGTGCGTACCGAAGCGGCAGGCCGTGGCCTGAAAGTCTTCGATGCAACCTGCCCGCTGGTCACCAAGGTGCATATCGAGGTCGCCCGCTACAGCCGCGACGGCCGCGAGTGCATCCTGATCGGCCATGCCGGCCACCCGGAAGTGGAAGGCACCATGGGCCAGTACGACGCCAGTAATGGCGGCGCGATTTATCTGGTGGAAGACGAAAAAGACGTCGCCGCCCTGCAGGTGCGCAACCCCGAACGCCTGGCCTTCGTGACGCAGACCACCTTGTCCATGGACGACACCAGCCGTGTGATCGACGCCCTGCGCACGCGCTTCCCGGCCATCGGTGGGCCGCGCAAGGATGACATCTGCTATGCCACCCAAAACCGCCAGGATGCAGTCAAGCAACTGGCCGACGAGTGCGATGTGGTGCTGGTGGTCGGTAGCCCCAACAGCTCCAACTCCAACCGACTGCGCGAATTGGCCGAGCGTATGGCGACACCGGCATACCTGATCGACGGTGCAGAAGACCTGCAGCGCGGTTGGTTCGACGGCGTCGAGCGTATCGGCATTACCGCCGGTGCCTCGGCCCCGGAAGTGTTGGTGCGTGGTGTTATCCAGCAACTGCACGCCTGGGGCGCGACCGGCGCTGATGAGTTGGCTGGGCGTGAAGAGAACATTACTTTCTCCATGCCCAAGGAGCTGCGGGTGCGCTCGCTGCTCTGACGGCCACGGTGCCGTCGCCGCGGCACAATGCCTGCTCAGCTCTATCGCTGCGCAGGCTGATGCGCCCGCTGGGTGCCAGCACCACCTGGTGCAGACTCTGCGCCGAATCTACTGTGCACACGTGCAAGGTGCCCGCACGGAACCCCCCGCCTGCAAATACCGGTTCGCCCAACCCGCTGAAGCGTACCTGGCGCTTGACCGGTCCGTTGCCGACTATCGGGATGCGCCCGTTGTCCTGATGCTCCAGCAGCACCGGATTGTCTTCGTCCAGAGGGCCGCGCCCGCTGATATCCACGATCACCCGCCAGCCCCGGCTCCAATCGTCGTGCCGGGCATGGATCACCACCGCCCGATTGCGCGCAATGGCTTCAGTACGTGCCAGGCGAAGGCCGTTCGCCAATGAGTGTGCTGCGCTGTACCGCTGCTGTGACTCCAGCAAACCCTTGAAACTGGGCACTGCCAAGTGCGCGAGGATGCCGCTTACGAGTAGCCCGAGCAGCAGTTCGATCAGGGTAAAACCACGTTGTCGCATGGGCCGTCCCTCCGTGGACGTGAGTCAATATTCAGTACAGCCCTAGGTATAGCGTCCAGCCGCTGGCGCCGAGTGATGGCATTTATGTCCAAAGTATTTCCCTTTGTTCCGCCGACGGCACGGCTGGAAAACCGCCGCTAGTCTTGGGTCGCACGGCAGAATTTACCTGCTTCTTTTTGGCCTTCGACATGGATGGCGACGATAATGCTTGACGGCCTGAACCTGTTTTCCCTGCGCACTTTCCCTCGGCTTCAAGGCGGCATGACGCTGATTGAAGTGCTGGTTGCGGTGCTGATCCTTGCCATCGGCCTGTTGGGCGCTGCGGTGATCCAGCTCAATGCGCTCAAATACACCGACAGCTCAAGAATGACCAGCCAGGCCAGTTTTATCGCCTACGACATGCTCGACCGAATCCGCGCCAACGCCGGGGCCGATTACTCATGGAGACGGGGCGAACGCGCGCCGGCCGATAGCGCCGCCGCCAGCGTGCGCGACCTGGACTTGCATGATTTCGAGACCAATATCCTGGGCTTTGCCGGAGAGAGCGCCAAGGGCACGGTGGCGATCAGCGCTGACGAGGTGACCGTCAGCATCAGTTGGGATGACAGCCGAGGTACCAACAGGCCTGGCGCGCGGGAAACCTTCGCCCTCACCAGCCGTATCGGCGATCAGTCGCAGGTGGGGCAGTGAGAAGCACAAATCGAGGTTTCAGCCTGGTGGAGCTGCTGCTGGCCCTGGCTGTCGGGCTGTTGCTGGTACTGGGGATCGGCCAGGTGTTGATCAGCTCGCGGGCGACCCATGCCAGCCAGCAAGCCGCCATGTTATTGCAGGATGACGCGCGGTTCGTGCTGGGCAAGATGATCCGCGACATTCGCCAGGCGGGCATGTTTGGCTGCCTGGCCACGGCGTTTATCGAGAATGCCCCGGCGGCGTTCGAACGGCCGATTGGTTGGACTGCCGCTGGCAGTGTGACGTCGCTGACGCTGATAACCGCCGATCGGGGTGAAGGTGGCGACAAGCCTGACTGGACGGTGTTGTCCGATTGCGTCGGTACGGCTCAAGCCTATGCCGGGAACGCACCTGCACCTGCGCCTGGGCAGATTCGTTTTGCCGTACGTCAGCTCACTTACACCTTTGAGACGGGCCAGTTGAAGGTCAGCACGCCTGCCGCGCCGGCCAAGGCGGTGTTGGTGGATAACGTGCGGGCATTCGACATCAGTTTTGGCATGGCCGCCAAAATGGATTCCACGCAGGTCGTGCGCTATGACAGTCGCCCGGCCAACGAGGCCCTGATACGCAGCGTGCGCATCCGCATGACGTTGCAGGACCCGGCAGATCGGGTAAAGGATCAAACCTACAGCGTCGTGGCGGCGCTACGAAACCGTTTGGGGTAGGGCGTCCATGAAGTTTTTCAATAATTTGCATTCGTTGCAGAGGGGGATGGCACTGCTGATCAGTCTGGTGTTTCTGCTGCTGTTATCACTGCTCGGGCTGTCGTCGATGCAAGGCGCCGTGGCGCAGCAAAAGAACAGCGGCAGCTTCTGGCATCGTAACCAGTCACTTCAGGCGGCAGAAAGCGGTTTGAGGCGGGGGGAGGGGGACGCGCAGCGAGCGGGGGGCGCATGGCCGCAATGTTCGTCAATTGTGGCCTGTGCGCCGCCGCCGGAAGCGTTTTCGGTGACTGGCGCCGGGACGGACCCTGTTTCGACGGTTGCCTGGTTTGCCTTCAAGGGCGGCGTCTACGCCGTGCAATCCCTGGGCGCTGGCGTCGGGGTGGCGAATCTGCCGCCGCGCGTTTCTGCGAGGTTGTACCGGGTGACGGCGGTCGGGCTCAGTGGTCAATCGCGTACGGTGCTGGAGAGCCTGTATGCGCAGGTGGAGGAGGATGGTCCGCGTTTTCGACGGGTGTCATGGCGGCAACTTCAATAAGGAGCAATGGGATGGGCAGGGACAGCCAGGGTTTCACCCTGATCGAGCTATTGATCGCCGTGGCGATCATCACGGTGTTGGCCGCGGTTATTTACCCCGGTTATACCGGCCAGGTAAAAAAAGCTTATCGCGCAGAAATTGTCGCCCTTCTGTTGGAGCAGGCCCAGCATCTGGAGCGGTTTTATACGAGGAACGGCACTTTTATTGACGCAGGCAACGTCAGTACCGGCAATGATCGCTATAGAATCACCGTTGCATTGAACCCTTTGGATTTCCTCCTGGTGGCGACACCGGTCGGTGGATCCATGATGGTTGGCGACGCCTGTGGTGACTTCAGCCTGACCAGTACCGGTGCGCGGGAGAATCCGGGGGCGGCGCCTGAAATGTCGCGCCGCACGTGCTGGGGGCAATGATGAGGATGCTCGATCATTGGGCGCCGGGTGCGCTTGTTCCTTTTTATCGACTGGATCGAATGATGGCTAAGCAACAGCAAGTGGTGATCGTCGGTGGCGGAGTCATCGGTTTGTTGACGGCATACAACCTGGCAACCCAGGGGCAGGCGGTAGTGCTGCTGGAGCGCGCGGGTGTGGGGCAGGAGTCGTCGTGGGCGGGTGGCGGTATTGTTTCGCCCCTGTATCCGTGGCGCTACAGCCCGGCGGTTACCGCGCTGGCCCACTGGTCCCAGGATTTTTATCCGCAACTGGCTGAGCGACTGTTTGCCGCCACCGGCGTCGACCCAGAGGTGCATACCACTGGCTTGTACTGGTTGGACCTGGACGACGAAGCCGAGGCGCTGGCCTGGGCGGCCCGGGAAGGTCGCCCGTTGAGCAAAGTGGACGTGTCTGCCGCCCACGACGCAGTGCCGGTGCTGGGTGGCGGGTATGCCCGGGCGATCCATATGGCCAACGTGGCCAATGTGCGCAACCCGCGTCTGGTCAAATCGCTCAAGGCCGCGTTGCTGGCACTGCCCGGCGTGACCCTTCATGAGCAGTGCGAAGTCAGCGGCTTTGTCCTGGACGATGGCAATGTAGTGGGAGTGAATACGCTCGATGGCCCGATCCTGGGCGATCAAGTCGTGCTGGCGGCAGGTGCGTGGAGTGGTGAGTTGCTGGGCACGTTGGGCTTGTTGTTGCCGGTAGAGCCGGTCAAGGGGCAGATGATCCTGTACAAGTGCGCTGCGGATTTCCTGTCATGCATGGTATTGGCCAAGGGGCGTTATGCGATCCCGCGACGCGACGGGCATATCCTGATTGGCAGCACCCTCGAGCATGAAGGCTTCGACAAGACCCCCACTGAAACCGCGCTGGAAAGCCTCAAGGCTTCGGCTGTAGAGTTGATTCCCGCTCTGGCGGACGCAGAGGTGGTCGGGCATTGGGCCGGCTTGCGGCCCGGCTCGCCGGAGGGCATTCCCTATATCGGCCAGGTGCCGGGCTTCAAGGGGCTGTGGCTCAATTGCGGGCATTACCGTAATGGCCTGGTGCTGGCGCCGGCGTCCTGCCAGCTGTTTGCCGACTTGTTGCTGGACCGTGCTCCAATCATCGATCCGGCGCCTTACGCGCCCGAAGGTCGCCTCAACGCTGGATAGACTTGGGCCCTTGTTCCAGATGCGCCTGGGTGCAGTACCACTCCTGGCGCAAGCTGAGGGCGCGATCCTGCGGCAGGTGCACCCCGCAATGGGCGCAACGCACCATCAATGCCGCACCGGGTTCGCTGGCGCGTTGCTGTTTAGCCGCAGGGCTTTTGAACTTGCGCCAGAACCACACCGCGGCAGCAATAACGGCAATCCAGAACAGAAGACGAAGCATGATGAGCAGTTTCTCGACGAGGAATGCGCCAGTTTAGCAAGGACGTGGCAGGCGCACAGAGCAATAATGCTCACCCACAAAAAAGGGAGCCTCAAGGGGCTCCCTTTTTACGTGGTCTCGACTGATCAGTCGAACACGCCGAAGGTCATGTAGCTGAACCACGAGCGGTCCTGGTTGTTGCCCAGGGCTTGCGGTTCTTGCTCTTCGATCACGTCGCCGTTCTCATCATGCGGTTTGAGATCGGCCGGGATGGCTTCCTTGGCGTCCTGATACTGCTTGATCACATCCTGGTTGGCGCGGGTTTCGCCCGGCGGCAACGGTGGGCGGGACTCGATCAGGCCAAGGGTGTATTTGCTCAGCCACGAACGGTTGTCCGCTTCGGCAACCTGCGGCACGAACTGGCCGTCTTTCAGGCTTGGGTGATCGGGGTAGTTGAGCTTCAGGGTTTCCAGGCTAGTGCTGGCCAGTTCGTCCAGATGCAGGCGCTGGTAAGCCTCGGTCATCACGGCCAGGCCGTCACCCACCGAAGGGGTTTCCTGGAAGTTCTCGACCACGTAGCGACCACGGTTGGCGGCTGCGACGTAGGCCTGGCGGGTCAGGTAGTAATGGGCCACGTGGATTTCATAGGAGGCCAGCAGGTTGCGCAGGTAGATCATGCGCTGCTTGGCATCCGGTGCGTAGCGGCTGTTGGGGTAGCGGCTGGTCAGCTGGGCGAACTCGTTGTAGGAGTCGCGGGCAGCGCCCGGGTCACGCTTGGTCATGTCCAGCGGCAGGAAGCGCGCCAGCAGGCCAACATCCTGGTCGAACGAAGTCAGGCCTTTCATGTAGTAGGCGTAGTCGACGTTCGGATGCTGCGGGTGCAGGCGGATAAAACGCTCGGCGGCGGACTTGGCGGCTTCCGGCTCGGCGTTCTTGTAGTTGGCGTAGATCAGCTCAAGCTGGGCCTGGTCAGCGTAGCGCCCGAACGGATAGCGCGACTCCAGTGCCTTCAGCTTCGCTGTGGCGCTGGTGTAGCTATTATTGTCCAGGTCTTTCTGAGCCAGTTGGTACAGCTCGACTTCGCTCAGGTTTTCGTCGACGACTTCCTTTGTTGACGAGCAAGCAGCAGTCATGGCGAGGATGGCGATCAGCAGCAGGTGTTTCACTTGCATGGCGGCTTGCGTCCCTATGACGGCCGCTGTCTTGGGCGGGGCCGTCCTGTTATGATGAGCGCCCCGTTGAAAGCCTCGGGGCAAAAGACGCCGTATTTAACCACAAGCGCGCAGCCGAAACCAAAGGCTGTGCCACGCCTAGTCTGAGCATGTCCGATAAAATTGAACTTCGCGCAGAGGTGCCGTCCGAATTGGGCGGCCAACGCCTCGATCAAGTCGCCGCACAATTATTCGCTGAGCACTCGCGCTCGCGCCTTTCCGCCTGGATCAAAGACGGCCGCCTGACTGTGGATGGAGCGGTTATCCGCCCGCGAGACATAGTCCATGGCGGTGCGATTCTTGAGCTGACTGCCGAGCAGGAAGCCCAGGGAGAATGGGTCGCCCAGGACATCGAGCTGGATATCGTCTATGAAGACGACGACATCCTGGTCATCAACAAACCCGCAGGCCTGGTGGTTCACCCGGCGGCCGGGCACGCTGATGGCACCTTGCTCAATGCCCTGTTGCACCACATCCCCGACATTATCAATGTGCCGCGTTGCGGCATCGTGCACCGTCTGGACAAGGACACCACCGGCTTGATGGTCGTGGCCAAGACCATTCAGGCACAAACGCAGTTGGTAACCCAATTGCAGAGCCGCAGCGTCAGCCGGATCTACGAGTGCATCGTGATCGGCGTGGTCGTGGCCGGTGGCAAGATCAACGCCCCGATCGGCCGTCACGGCCAGCAGCGCCAGCGTATGGCGGTGATGGAAGGTGGCAAGCAGGCCGTTAGCCACTATCGGGTACTGGAGCGTTTTCGTTCCCATACCCATGTGCGGGTCAAGCTGGAAACCGGTCGTACTCACCAGATTCGCGTGCACATGGCCCACATCAACTTCCCGTTGGTCGGCGATCCTGCCTACGGTGGTCGCTTCCGCATTCCGCCTGCGGCCAGCCAGACCATGGTTGAATCGCTCAAGACGTTCCCGCGCCAGGCATTGCATGCACGCTTCCTGGAACTGGATCATCCGACGAGCGGTCAGCGCATGAGCTGGGAATCGCCACTGCCGGACGATTTTGTCTGGCTGCTGTCGCTGCTCAAGCAGGATCGCGAGGCGTTTGTCGGATGAGTGACTGGCTGATACCTGACTGGCCCGCGCCGGCTTGGGTTAAAGCTTGCGTCACCACGCGCGCGGGCGGCGTCAGTCAGGCGCCGTTCGACAGCCTCAACCTTGGCGATCATGTCGAGGACAGCCTTGAGGCCGTCCTCGAGAACCGCCGTCGTCTTACCGAAGCCTTTAGTATTCAGCCGGCCTGGCTGCGCCAGGTCCATGGCGTGACGGTGGTCGAAGCCGACCCTGGCCGCACGCCTGAAGCCGATGGCAGTTGGACCAGCACCCCAGGCATCGCCTGCACTGCGATGACCGCTGATTGCCTGCCCGCGCTGTTCTGCAACCGTGCGGGTACCCGCGTCGCGGCGGCCCATGCCGGTTGGCGCGGGCTGGCGGCGGGTGTGTTGGAAGCTGCTTTTGAAAGCCTGGACGCAGAGCCTGCCGATGTTTTGGTCTGGCTGGGCCCGGCAATCGGTCCGCAGGCTTTCGAAGTGGGCCCGGAGGTGCGTGAAGCCTTCATGGGGCAACTGCCGGGTACCGTCGACGCCTTTGTGCCGAGCCGCAACCCTGGCAAGTTCATGGCCGACATCTATAAGCTGGGGCGCCTGCGCCTCGCCGCGCGGGGTGTCACGGCTGTCTACGGTGGCGGTTTGTGCACGGTGACCGACCCGCGTTTCTTCTCTTACCGCCGCAGCCCGCGCACCGGTCGGTTTGCCTCCCTTATCTGGCTGGAACGCTAGACTCTCCTGATCCATATCAAGCATCGCCCGCTTGAATCCTCCAGAATCCACCCCATCTATAAGGGTATCTGGCAGGTTTCTTCATTCAGGAATGTTTTATAGCTCCGGCCTGCTCAAAAGGAAGGTGACTAATGCGTATTGATCGTTTAACCAGCAAATTGCAGTTGGCCTTATCGGACTCCCAATCCTTGGCGGTCGGCCTCGACCACCCGGCCATCGAGCCTGCGCACTTGATGCAGGCGCTCCTGGAGCAGCAAGGTGGTTCTATCAAACCTTTGCTGATGCAGGTGGGCTTTGACGTCAACAGCCTGCGCAAGGAGTTGAGCAAAGAGCTCGACCAACTGCCGAAAATCCAGAACCCGACCGGCGACGTGAACATGTCGCAGGACTTGGCGCGCCTGCTTAACCAGGCCGACCGCCTCGCCCAGCAAAAAGGCGACCAGTTCATCTCCAGCGAACTGGTGCTGCTCGCCGCCATGGACGAAAACAGCAAGCTCGGCAAGTTGCTGCTGGGTCAGGGCGTAAGCAAGAAAGCCCTGGAAAATGCCATCAACAACCTGCGTGGCGGCGACGCGGTGAACGACCCCAACCACGAGGAGTCGCGCCAGGCCCTGGACAAATACACCGTCGACCTGACCAAGCGGGCCGAAGAGGGCAAGCTCGACCCGGTGATCGGCCGTGACGATGAAATCCGTCGCACCATCCAGGTCCTGCAACGTCGCACCAAGAACAACCCGGTACTGATCGGTGAGCCTGGCGTGGGTAAAACCGCGATTGCCGAGGGTTTGGCCCAGCGCATCATCAATGGTGAAGTGCCGGACGGTCTCAAAGGCAAGCGCCTGCTGTCCCTGGACATGGGGGCGTTGATTGCCGGCGCCAAGTTCCGTGGCGAGTTCGAAGAACGCCTGAAATCCCTGCTCAATGAACTGTCGAAGCAGGAAGGGCAGATCATTCTGTTTATCGACGAACTGCACACCATGGTCGGCGCCGGTAAAGGCGAGGGCTCCATGGACGCCGGCAACATGCTCAAGCCCGCCCTGGCACGAGGCGAGCTGCATTGCGTCGGTGCGACCACGCTCAACGAGTATCGCCAGTACATTGAAAAAGACGCGGCCCTCGAGCGGCGGTTCCAGAAAGTGCTGGTGGAAGAGCCGAGCGAAGAAGACACCATTGCGATCCTGCGTGGCCTGAAAGAACGCTACGAGGTCCACCATAAGGTGGCGATCACCGACGGCGCGATCATCGCGGCGGCCAAATTGAGCCATCGCTACATCACCGACCGTCAGTTGCCCGACAAGGCCATCGACTTGATCGACGAAGCGGCCAGTCGTATTCGCATGGAGATCGACTCCAAGCCGGAAGTGCTCGATCGTCTGGATCGGCGCCTGATTCAACTGAAAGTCGAATCCCAGGCGCTGAAAAAGGAAGAGGACGACGCGGCGAAGAAACGCCTGGAAAAACTTCAGGAAGAAATCCTGCGTCTGGAGCGTGAGTATTCGGACCTCGAAGAAATCTGGACCTCGGAAAAAGCCGAAGTGCAGGGCTCTGCTCAGATCCAGCAAAAGATCGAACAGTCGCGCCAGGAGCTGGAAGCCGCACGCCGTAAAGGTGACCTGAACCGCATGGCCGAGTTGCAGTATGGGGTCATCCCGGACCTGGAGCGCAGCCTGCAAATGGTCGACCAGCACGGCAAGGCTGAAAACCAGCTGCTGCGCAGCAAGGTGACCGAGGAAGAAATCGCCGAAGTCGTCTCGAAGTGGACCGGCATTCCGGTGTCGAAAATGCTCGAAGGCGAGCGTGACAAGCTGCTGAAGATGGAGCACCTGTTGCACCAACGTGTGATCGGCCAGGAAGAGGCGGTGGTGGCCGTGTCCAACGCGGTGCGGCGTTCCCGGGCCGGCTTGTCCGATCCTAACCGTCCGAGCGGCTCGTTCATGTTCCTCGGCCCGACCGGCGTGGGTAAGACCGAGTTGTGCAAGGCCCTGGCCGAATTCCTCTTTGATACCGAAGAGGCCATGGTGCGGATCGACATGTCCGAATTCATGGAAAAACACTCGGTGGCGCGTCTCATCGGTGCCCCACCAGGCTACGTGGGCTATGAAGAGGGCGGTTACCTGACCGAGGCCGTGCGGCGCAAACCTTACTCGGTGATCCTGCTGGATGAGGTCGAGAAGGCGCACCCGGATGTGTTCAACATCTTGCTGCAAGTGTTGGAAGATGGCCGGTTGACGGACAGCCACGGGCGTACCGTGGACTTTCGCAACACGGTGATCGTGATGACTTCCAACCTGGGTTCGGCGCAGATCCAGGAGCTGGTAGGGGATCGTGAGGCGCAGCGTGCCGCTGTCATGGATGCGCTCACCAGTCATTTCCGCCCGGAATTTATCAATCGGGTCGACGAAGTGGTGATCTTCGAACCGTTGGCGCGGGATCAGATCGCCGGTATCACCGAGATCCAGCTGGGCCGTCTGCGTGGTCGCCTGGCTGAGCGCGAGCTGTCGCTGGAACTCAGCCGCGAGGCGTTGGACAAGCTGATCGCGGTCGGTTACGACCCTGTGTATGGCGCACGGCCTCTGAAACGTGCGATCCAGCGCTGGATCGAGAACCCGCTGGCGCAGTTGATCCTGTCGGGCAGCTTTATGCCTGGCACCAGCGTCGAGGCGACTGTGGAGAACGACGAAATCGTCTTCCACTAAGTCTGGATTGCACTGCTATAAGAGAAGGCCCTGCATCGCCGGGCCTTTTTTTTCGATAGGGCGTTGAACTGTAAGGCAAAGGCTTGTAAAGTGCGCCCCGCAGCAACGTCAGCCCACGGGTTTCTTCTCCCCAAGAAGAAATCAGAAAGAAGCGCAAATCATTGTCTTAAAAGCAATTTAAAGGGTTGACAGGGTTTTTTAAGATTGTAGAATAGCGCGCCTCAGAGACGCTAACGTAGCGATACGGACAGGGTCGAAGAGGAAGGTTACACAGCAGTAAAATTGAAATATGTAGTTCCGTGATAGCTCAGTCGGTAGAGCAAATGACTGTTAATCATTGGGTCCCAGGTTCGAGTCCTGGTCACGGAGCCAATTTCAAATCGGGGTATAGCGCAGTCCGGTAGCGCGCCTGCTTTGGGAGCAGGATGTCGGGAGTTCGAATCCCCCTACCCCGACCA
>NZ_JAQQPT010000025.1:0-101581 GCF_036688725.1 Pseudomonas lactucae
TCATCGTCAAGATTAAATTCCGAAACCCCATTTGCGAAAGCAGGTGGGGTTTTGTTTTGGGCGCTCGGAAAGTGTCGGCACGCTCATCGCAGGCGCCTTCAGTGCTAAAGTCCATGCCTCGATTTTGCTTTTCCCAAGGAAGCCGTTATGCCGGATGCGACGTCTCTCAGTCCTGGATTCATGGTGGTTCACGGCAACCGCCTGGACGAACTGCGCAGCCTGGTGGTGAGCTGGATGCGTCGTTACCCACTGGCGCCCCTGGAAAACGAAATTGCTCTGGTGCAAAGCAATGGCATTGCCCAATGGCTCAAACTGGCGTTGGCCGAAGATCCGCAGGACGACGACATGGGTGGCTGCGGCATCGCCGCAGCCATCGACGTGCAACTTCCCGGCAGCTTCATGTGGCAGCTCTATCGCATGGTCCTGGGCCGTGATGAGATCCCCCCCAAGTCCCTGCTCGACAAAGCCCCGCTCACCTGGCGTCTGATGCGCCTGCTGCCGGAACTCATCAATCAGCCGCACTTCGAGCCGCTGCAACGTTTCCTCACCAGCGACACGGACCTGCGTAAGCGCTATCAACTCGCCGAGCGCCTGGCGGATCTATTCGACCAATACCAAGTCTATCGCGCCGACTGGTTGGAAGATTGGGCGGCCGGGCGGCACCAATTGCGCAGTGGCCGAGGCGAATCCAAGCCCCTGGACCCAGCCAACTGCTGGCAGGCCGAATTGTGGCGTGCGCTCCTGCTGGATGTCGGTGAAGAGGGCATGGCCGAAAGCCGTGCCGGCGTTCACCAACGCTTTATCGAACGCATCAATACCCTTGAGGACGCTCCTCGTGGTCTGCCTTCTCGCGTGATCGTTTTCGGGATTTCGTCGCTACCCGCCCAAGCCCTGGAAGCCCTGGCCGGCCTGGCCCGTTTCAGCCAAGTGCTGCTGTGCGTGCACAACCCTTGTCGCCACCACTGGTCCGACATCGTTGCCGACAAAGACCTGCTGCGTAACGAATATAAACGCCAGGCGCGCAAGGCCGGCATGCCGGTCACCCTCGACCCCCAAACCCTGCACCAGCATGCTCATCCGCTGCTGGCCGCCTGGGGCAAACAAGGTCGTGACTACATCAGCCTGTTGGACAGCTACGATGACCCCAACAGCTATCGCGCCGCCTTTCGCGATGGGCGCATCGACTTGTTCAGTGAAAGCGAACCCACCTCACTGCTCAATCAACTCCAGGACGATATCCTCGAGTTGCGCCCACTCAATGAGACACGTGAACGCTGGCCTGCTGTTGAGCTGGAACATGACACATCAGTGCGCTTCCACATCGCCCACAGCGCCCAACGCGAAGTGGAGATTCTCCACGACCAACTGCTCCAGCGTTTCAGCGCCGACCCTGCGCTACGCCCGCGGGACATCATCGTCATGGTCCCTGATGTGGACAGCTACGCGCCGCACATTCGCGCAGTGTTCGGCCAGTTGGACAGAAGCGATCCGCGCTTCATTCCCTTCACCCTGACCGACCAGGGCCAACGCGGTCGCGATCCCTTGCTGATCGCTGTCGAACACTTGCTCAAACTCCCCGATAGCCGCTTCCCGGTCAGTGAAATTCTTGACCTGCTCGACGTTCCCGCGCTGCGTGAGCGTTTTGCCATCAAGGAGCGCGACCTGCCCACGCTGCACCGCTGGATCGAAGGCGCCGGCATTCGTTGGGGGCTCAACGCCGAACAACGCGCCGGCCTCGGTCTGCCTGGAGACTTGGAGCAAAACAGCTGGCGATTTGGCCTACGCCGCATGCTTCTCGGGTATGCCGTCGGTACCGGCGTCGCCTGCAACGGCATTGAGCCTTACGATGAAATCGGCGGCCTCGACGCGGCGCTGATCGGCCCCCTGGTGGCCTTGCTCGACGCCTTGCATGACGCGCATCAAGCCCTCTCACAACCGGCCGCCCCGCAGGAATGGGGCGAACGTCTGCAACGCCTGATGCAACTGTTCTTTCTGCCCAGCAGCGAACACGACGACTACTTGCTGGGCCAACTCGAACAACTCCGGGAAACCTGGCTGGAAACCTGCGAATCCGTTGGCTTGCAGGACGAGCTACCGCTCACCGTCGTCCGCGAAGCCTGGCTGGCCGGGCTGGACCAGGGCCGTTTGTCTCAACGCTTCCTGGCCGGTGCTGTCAATTTCTGCACGCTGATGCCCATGCGCGCCATCCCCTTCAAGCTCGTTTGCCTGCTCGGCATGAACGACGGCGACTACCCACGCGCGCAACCGCCGCTGGATTTCGACCTGATGGGCAGCGACTACCGCCCCGGTGACCGTTCCCGCCGTGAGGACGACCGCTATCTGCTGCTCGAAGCCCTGTTGTCCGCCCGCGATCAGCTTTATATCAGCTGGGTCGGTCGCAGCATCCGCGATAACAGCGAACGTCCGGCATCGGTACTGATTGGTCAACTGCGCGACCATCTCGCCAGCGGCTGGCATAACGCCCAAGAACAGCCGCTGCTGGAAGCAATGACCCAGGAACACCCGCTCCAACCTTTCAGTGCCCGTTACTTCCACGAAGGCGACGCATTATTCAGTTACGCCCGCGAGTGGCAGCTACTCCACGAGGCGGTGGATGCCGTCCCGACAGAAGATGAATTGCCGCCGCATCAACAGGAAGAGCCCCTGAGCCTGGGCCAGCTACAAGACTTCCTGCGCAACCCGGTCAAACACTTCTTCAGCCAGCGCCTGAAAGTATTTTTCGAGGCGGCCGACGTGCCCCTGGCCGATGAAGAACCTTTCGTTCTCGATGCTCTGCAACGCTATAGCCTGAGCGACAGCCTATTGAGCGCCGCACTGTCCCAGCCGGCTGATCTCGACCAGGCCCTTAACGCCCAAGCCCTGCGTTTGCAAGGCAGTGGCCTGCTGCCGATGGTCGGTTTCGGCGAGTGCCTGCGTCACGAACTGATTGAGCCCTTGCCCGATCTGCTGCAACGTTACCAACAACTGCTGGCCCTTTGGCCAACCCCGCATACGGGTGCCGAACCCATCAGTTTCGAGCATCAAGGCATCGCATTGGAAGGCTGGGTCAGTGGCCTGCATCGACGCGGTGATGGCGCATTGCTAAGCGTCACCACCATTCCCAACAGCATCGGTTCGATCAAGACCCGCAAATGGCACCGCCTGATTCGCCCGTGGGTCAATCATGTGGTGGCCTGCGCCTGCGGCCTGCCGCTGAGCACCGGCCTGGTCGCCAGCGACGACACCTTGCTGTTGGCCCCGCTGGATCAATCCGCCGCCCAGGAAACCCTTGGTAACCTGCTACTGGCCTGGCAACACGGCATGCAAAAACCGCTGCCGGTAGCCGTCAAAACCGCTTTCGCCTGGCTCAGCCAAACCGACCCGGCTAAAGCTCACGCCGCCGCGAGCAAAGCCTACGAAGGCGATGGCCTGACCACCGATGGCGAGCGGCGTGAATCTGCGGCGCTCACCCGCCAATTTCCCGATTACGCAGCCCTGGTCGCCAGCGAAGAATTCGAAGGCTGGTGCGAAACCCTGTATCGCCCACTGATCAACGCCCCTTGGCGATCACTCACAGGCGAGGAGGCCGGCGCATGAGCAGCAAACCCTTGGCCCTGGCGTTCCCGCTAAAAGGTAGCCAGCTGATTGAAGCCAGCGCCGGTACTGGCAAGACCTTTACCATTTCTGCGTTGTACCTGCGCCTGGTGCTTGGCCACGGCGGTGAAGTGTCCGGTTTTGGTCGCGAATTGCTACCTCCGCAAATCCTGGTGGTGACCTTCACAGATGCCGCCACCAAGGAGCTGCGTGAACGTATCCGCATTCGCCTGGCCGAAGCAGCGCGGTTTTTCCGCGACGAAATTGATCAACCGGATGCGCTGATCGCGGATCTGCGCGAGGAATATCCTGCCGAACAATGGCCCGCCTGCGCCAACCGCCTGGACATCGCTGCACAATGGATGGACGAAGCCGCCGTCTCGACCATCCACAGTTGGTGTCAGCGCATGCTGCGCGAGCACGCGTTCGACAGTGGCAGCCTGTTTACCCAGACCCTCGAAACCGACCACAGTGACCTGCTGGGCGAAGTGCTGCGCGACTACTGGCGACTGTTCTGCTACCCGATGCACGACGACGCGCTCAACTGGGTGCGCAATAACTGGGGCGGCCCGGCCACGCTGATGCCGAAGGTGCGCGCATTGTTCGGCAGCGAGCGGCCCACGGATGAAACCCGTGAGCCCGCCGAGCTGATCAACGCCTGCCTGCAAGAGCGTCGCGAAGCGCTGATCAACATCAAGGCGCCCTGGCAGCAATGGGCCGCCGAACTGCGCGACATCTGTCTGCAGGCCGTGGCCGCCAAAGCAGTGGACGGGCGCAAGATGCAAGCTCGTTACTTCGAACCCTGGTTCGAAAAGATCAGCCTCTGGGCCGCGGACGAAACCCTGGAACACCTCGACATCGGCACCGGCTTCAGTCGCCTCACCCCCGACGGCATGGCCGAAGCCTGGAAGGGCGACCCGCCGCAGCACCCCGGCATCGACGCCATGGCCCGCCTTAAAGCCAGTCTCGACGCCCTGCCGACCCCCGATGCCGCCGTGCTGCAACACGCCGCCGGCTGGGTGGGCAAGCGCTTCGAAGAAGAAAAGCGCCGTCGCGCCGAAATGGGCTTCGACGACATGCTGACCCGCCTTAACGCCGCCCTGCAAGCCGACGGCGGCGAGCGTCTGGCCAGCGTGATCCGCGAGCAGTTCCCGGTGGCTCTGATCGATGAATTCCAGGACACCGACCCGGTGCAATACAGCATCTTCGACAGCATCTACCGCATCGACGAAAACCACCTCGACAGCGGCCTGTTCCTGATCGGTGATCCCAAGCAGGCGATCTACGCCTTCCGTGGCGCCGACATCTACACTTACTTGCGCGCTCGTAAATCCACGCTCGGCCGCCACCACACCCTGGGCACCAACTTCCGTTCCAGCCACGCCATGGTCGAGGCGGTAAACCATGTGTTCCAGCGCGCCGAAACCGGCCGCGGTGCGTTCCTCTTCCGCGAACCCAATGGCGATAACCCGGTGCCGTTCCAGCCGGTGCTGTCCCAAGGACGCAAGGAACAACTCCAGGTCGACGGCCAAACGCTGCCGGCGATGAACCTCTGGCACCTGCCCACCGACCAACCTGTGTCCAACGCGGTGTACCGACAACAACTGGCCTCGGCCTGCGCCACGCAGATTGTCGAGTTGCTCAACGGCGGCCAACAGGGCAAGGCCGGTTTCCGGCAACCGGACAACAGCTTCAGAGGCGTACTGCCATCGGACATCGCCATCCTCGTACGCGACGGCAAGGAAGCCCAAGCCGTGCGCGCTGAATTGGCCGCCCGTGGCGTGCGCAGTGTGTACCTGTCCGACAAGGATTCGGTGTTCGCCGCCCAGGAAGCCCACGACCTGCTGGCCTGGCTCAAGGCCTGCGCCGAACCGGATGTCGAACGCCCCCTGCGTGCCGCCCTGGCCTGCGTCACCCTGGATTTGTCAATGCCGGAACTGGAGCGTCTGAACCAGGACGAACTGGCGTGGGAATCGCGCGTGATGCAGTTCCGCGGCTACCGCGTCATCTGGCGGACCCAAGGCGTGCTACCGATGCTGCGTCGCCTGCTTCACGACTTCAAGTTGCCGCAAACCCTGATCGCCCGCAGTGACGGCGAGCGCGTGTTGACCAACCTGTTGCACCTCAGCGAATTGTTGCAACAAGCTGCCTCGGAGCTGGACGGCGAACAGGCGCTGATCCGCCATCTCGCTGAGCACTTGGCGTTGTCGGGCCAGGCCGGCGAAGAACAGATCCTGCGCCTGGAAAGCGATGAGCAACTGGTCAAAGTGGTGACCATCCACAAGTCCAAGGGCCTGGAGTACGACCTGGTCTTCCTGCCGTTCATCTGTTCGGCCAAGCCGGTAGACGGCAGCCGATTGCCGCTGCACTACCACGATGAACACGGCAAATCCCAGGTCAGCCTGCGCCCCACCGCCGAGTTGATCGCCCAGGCGGACGATGAGCGTCTGGCCGAAGACCTGCGTTTGTTCTACGTCGCCCTGACCCGCGCCAAGCACGCCTGCTGGCTTGGAGTTGCCGACCTCAAGCGCGGCAACACCCACAGTTCGGTGTTGCACCTGTCGGCGCTCGGCTATTTGCTCGGTGGTGGAGCATCGCTGGGCGAACCCGCCGGCCTGGCACACTGGCTGCAGGATCTGCAGCAAGGCTGCCCGGCCATCCACTACGCCCACGTACCCGAAGCGCAAGACAGCGTGTTCCATCCGCCGCGTAACCAGGCCACCTTGCTCGCGCCGTTATTGCCCAAGCGCAAGGCCGCCGAGAACTGGTGGATCGCGTCCTACAGCGCCTTGCGCATTGGCGACAGCATGAGCGTCGCCAACCTCGAAGCGCCGGAAAGCCCGCAAGCACAAAAGCTGTTCGATGACGAACGCCTCGACCCCGATGCACCGCGTGAAGTGGCGGCGTCCGGCGGCGATATACATCGTTTCCCACGCGGTCCCAACCCCGGCACCTTCCTCCACGGCCTGTTGGAGTGGGCGGGCGAGGAAGGTTTCAACGCGACGCCGCAGGCCATCGAAAACGCCGTAGGTGCCCGCTGCAATCGTCGCAACTGGGAAGGCTGGATCAACACTCTCAGCGGTTGGCTGGGCCATCTGTTGCAAGCGCCGCTGCCGGTGGATAACGCTCAAGTCGCCCTCAGCAGCCTGCAGCGGTACCAGGTCGAAATGGAATTCTGGTTCGCCAGCCATAAAGTCGACGTGCTCGCCCTCGACAAACTGGTGTGCCAGTACACCCACCACGGAGTCTCCCGTGTGGCCGCCGAGCCGGTGCTGCTCAACGGCATGTTCAAAGGCTTTATCGACCTGACCTTCGAACACGACGGCCGCTATTACGTGGCCGACTACAAATCCAACTGGCTCGGCCCTGACGATTCGGCCTACACGATGGAGGCCATGGAGCAGTCGATCCTTGAGCATCGGTATGACCTGCAATACGTGCTTTACCTGCTGGCCCTGCACCGCCAGCTCAAGGCCCGCCTGCCGGACTACGACTACGACCGTCACATCGGCGGTGCGCTGTACGTGTTCCTGCGTGGCAGCCAATCCGCGAGCCGGGGCGCGTATTTCACCCGGCCGCCACGGGAATTGATCGAAGGCCTCGACCTGTTGTTCCAGGGCAAGCCCATCCCGCCCAAGGTTGAGCCCGCCTGGGAACAAGGAGTGTTGTTATGAGCCTGTCGCCGCTACCGCTTGAGGCGCTGGAACCCCTGAGCCGGGCCACTGATCTGCTGCAGTTGCTGGAGCGCTGGGTGGACCGGGGCTGGCTGCGCGCATTGGACAAAGCCTTTGTCGGCTTCCTGTACGAGCTCGACCCGCAGGCCGATCCGCGCGTGTTATTGGCGGCGGCCCTGACCAGTCACCAACTGGGCCATGGCCATGTGTGCCTCGACCTGTTCGAAACCCTCAAGGCGCCGGACTTTGCCCTGTCCTTGCCGCCTGAAGGCGACCTGCAAACCGGCGCCATGCTGCTGCCCTCGCAACTGCTCGACGGGCTGGACGGCGCCCACTGGTGCCATGCCCTGGTGGCCAGCCCTTTGGTTGCCCTGGCAGTCGACGGCAGCGACGCCGCAAAAAGCCGTCCGCTGGTGCTGTCCGGCAAGCGTCTGTACCTGCGCCGCTACTGGACCTACGAGCGACGCATCGACACCGCCCTGCGCCTGCGCCTGGCTACCCAGGAAACCGTCGCCGCCGACTTGCCCCAACGCTTGAACGGCCTGTTTGACCAAACGACGCCCGAGGGTGTGATCGACTGGCAAAAACTCGCCTGCGCCCTGGCCACCCGAGGTGCCTTCAGCATCGTCACCGGTGGCCCCGGCACCGGCAAGACCACCACCGTGGTGCGCTTGCTGGCGCTGTTGCAGGCGCCCGCCGTAGAGGCCGGTAGCCCGTTGCGCATTCGCCTGGCCGCGCCTACCGGCAAAGCCGCCGCACGCCTCACCGAGTCCATCAGCCAACAAGTGCTGTCGCTCAAAGTGCCGCAAAGCGTGAAGGACAAAATCCCGACCCAGGTCACCACCGTTCACCGCTTGCTGGGCAGCCGCCCAGGCACCCGGCACTTCCGCCATCATTTGGGCAACCCGTTGCCTCTGGACGTATTGGTGGTGGACGAAGCCTCAATGATCGACCTGGAAATGATGGCCAACCTGCTGGACGCGTTGCCGGCCCATGCCCGCTTGGTGTTGCTGGGTGACAAGGACCAGCTCGCCTCGGTGGAGGCCGGTGCCGTACTCGGCGACTTGTGCCGCGACGCCGAAGCCGGGTGGTACAGCGCCCACACCCGCCAGTGGCTGCAAACCGTCAGCGGTGAAGACCTCAGCGCCAGCGGCCTGCACGAAGACATCGACGGCAGCCACCCCCTGGCCCAGCAAGTGGTGATGCTGCGTTACTCGCGGCGTTTCGGCGAAGGCAGCGGCATCGGTCAACTGGCGCGCTGGGTCAACCAGCAGAACGCCGAGGAAGCGCGCAAATTGCTGGCCGCGCGCACCCACAGCGACCTGTTCTGCGTCAGCCTCAAGGGCGAGCACGACCACGCCTTGGAGCGTCTGGTATTGGACGGGCACGGCGAGGGTGCCGAAGGCTATCGCTACTACCTCAATCTGCTGCACAGCGCGCGCCCCGCGCTCGAAACCCCGCGAGAAGACCTTGCCTGGACCCACTGGGCGCAACAATTGTTGCAAGCCTTCGATGCATTCCAGCTGCTCTGCGCCGTGCGCAAAGGCCCCTGGGGCGTGGAAGGGCTGAACCTGCGCATCACGGCAGCCTTGCGCAAGGTGCGACTGATCGAGGGCGACGAGCAATGGTACGAAGGCCGCCCGGTGCTGATGACCCGCAATGATTACGGCCTGGGTCTGATGAACGGCGATATCGGCATCGCCCTCAAATTGCCCGAAAGCGACGGCGGCCCCCAGGTGCTGCGCGTGGCGTTCCCGCGTAACGATGGCCAGGGCGGCGTGCGTTTTGTCTTGCCCAGCCGTCTCAACGATGTGGAAACCGTGTACGCCATGACCGTGCACAAATCCCAGGGTTCGGAGTTCACCCACACTGCGCTGATCCTGCCGGATGCCTTGAACCCGGTGTTGACCAAAGAGCTGATCTACACCGGTATCACCCGCGCCAAGCGTTGGTTCAGCCTGATCGAACCGCGTGGCGGCGTGTTTGAGGAGGCCGTGCGGCGCAAGGTCAAGCGATTGAGTGGGTTGATGCTGGAGCTGGGTCAGGAGCCGGGAATAGCTGATTGAATGGTCATTTAATCTGGTTGAGTTGTGGGCATTTTCTGAAAAAATAGCAGGACCCTTCGAGGTGGCGCCTCACGGGGTTTTCTTGCCGTGTGCTATCGTTGCGGCATCATTCCGATAAGATCGAAGAGAATCGCTGCATGAACGTGGCTGTCTCGCCTGTAGGCCGTAGCTTGAGCTGGAGACGCGTGTTGCGGGTGGCGATTCTCTGCCTGCTGGCACCGTGCGCGTTTGCCGAGGCGCCGAGCGCTGCGGATCAGCGCGCCCAGGCGGTGACCCAGGTGGTGCTCGGCATTCTCAGCTATGCCCGCTGGCCGGTGGAACCCGAACAACTGCACCTGTGCATCGTCGGCCCCACGCAATACACCGACGACCTGATCAAAGGCACCACCCAAGCCACTGGGCGTGCGGTGGTGGTGCGGCGTCTGCTGGCCGACCATCCCGATATCGCCAACGCCTGTGATGCGGTGTACATCGGCAAGCTCAGCAATGACGAGCGCAGCCGCCTGTTTACCTCATTGATCGGCCATCCGGTGCTCAGCATCAGCGAAGGTGGCGACCAGTGCACCGTGGGCAGTTTGTTCTGTTTGCGAGTGGGCGATGAGCAAGTGTCGTTCGAGGTCAACCTCGACTCGGTGGCGCGCAGCGGCGTGCGCATTCATCCCAGTGTGCTGCAGCTGTCACGTCGTCGGGCACCTGTCCCATGATCGCCATCAAAGCGCGACCGACCCTGCGTTCCGTGATCGGCCGAGGGCACCTGATCCTGGCGCTGGTGGCGGTGATCCTGGCCAGTGTGTCCCTGACGCTGCTCGGCGTATTGGCGCTTCGGGTCTACGCCGAACACAACCTGCACCTGATCGCGCGCTCCATTAACTACACCGTGGAAGCGGCGGTGGTGTTCAACGACCGCGCCGCCGCCACCGAAGCCCTCAGCCTGATCGCCTCCACCGAAGAAGTGGCTGAAGCCGAGGTGTTCAATGCCAATGGCCAGTTGCTTGCGAACTGGGAACGCCCGGAAACCGGCATGCTCTCGCGGGTCGAGCTGGCGCTGGCGCATACCCTGCTCGAACAGCCGATCAACCAGCCGATCCTGCACCAGGGCCGCGCCATCGGCAGCATTCACCTGACCGGTCACGGCGGCAGCTTGCTGCGCTTTCTGCTCAGTGGCCTGGCCGGGATTCTGGTCTGTACCGCCCTCAGCGCCTGGGTCGCCCTGCACTTGGCGCGACGCCTGTTACGTGGCATCACCGAGCCGCTGCAAAGCCTTGCCGCCGTGGCCCACGCCGCCCGTAGCGAGCGCGACTTTGACCGTCGAGTACCGCCGGCGCGCATTGCCGAACTCGACAATCTGGGCAGCGACTTCAACGCCTTGCTCGGTGAGATGGGCGTCTGGCAAAACCATCTGCAAAGCGAAAACGAAACCCTGGCCCACCAGGCCAACCACGACAGCCTCACCGGCCTGCCCAACCGGTCGTTCTTCGAAGGCCGCTTGATCCGTGCCTTGCGCAGCGCCGCCAAGGCCAAGGAGCGGCTGGCAGTGCTTTACCTCGACAGTGACCGTTTCAAAGAAATCAATGACAGCTTTGGTCACGCCGCCGGTGATGCCGTCCTCGTCGCCGTCGCCAACCGCGTGCGTGCGCAGTTGCGTGAGGATGACCTGGTGGCGCGCCTGGGCGGTGATGAGTTCGCCATTCTGCTGGCGCCGTTGCACTCGCTCGAAGATGCCCGGCGCATCGCCGACAAGATCATCGCCAGCATGGACGCACCCATCGCTGTGCCCGGCAGCGCCCAGGTATTGACTTCCCTCAGTATCGGCATCGCCCTCTACCCCGATCATGGCGCCACTCCCGGCACCTTGCTCAACGCCGCCGACGCGGCGATGTACCAGGCCAAACGGTTTGCCCAGGGCGGCCAGCAAACGGCGGAATCGGAGCATTCCGCCGTCAATGTTCAACACAGGAGTTGATCCCTTGTTCTCGATTGCGCGCGCTATGTTCTTCACATTATTGATGGCACTGCTGGCCCTTGGCGGCTGCCAGACACCTCCCCCCAAAGGCCTGACGCCCGCGCAAGTTGCCGTCCTCAAACAGCAAGGCTTCGAACTTACCGACGAAGGCTGGGCATTCGGCCTGTCCGGCAAAGTGCTGTTTGGCAGCGACGTTGAAACCCTCAACCCACCCAGCACCGAGATCGTCCAGCGCATCGGCAAGGCCCTGCTGGGCGTGGGCATCGAACGCGTGCGCGTCGACGGCCACACCGACGCCTCGGGCAAGGAAATCTACAATCAGCAACTCTCCCTGCGCCGCGCCAAAAGTGTGGCCACCGTGCTGACCGGGGTGGGCATGAAAGAACAAAACGTCCAACTGCGCGGGTTGGGCAGTGGCGAGCCGGTGGCGTCCAACGACACGGCGGCAGGGCGCACCGAGAATCGGCGGGTGTCGATCGTGGTGATTGCTGACTGACTGGAATCATCCCGCCCCAATCTGAAATGCAATCCAATGTGGGAGGGGCGGTGCGACGATTCGACTTGCTCCCACATTTACACCGCCGGGTGCTGGCCTTTAGTCCGCAAACCGCATCTCCCGCGTCTCCCCCATCAACAACCCCTGGTTCTGCTCCGTCACCTGCCTGATGTAATCCCACAACAACGTAATCCGCTTCAGCTTCCTCAAATCCTCCCGGCAATACATCCAGAACTGCCGCGTAATCGCAATCTGTTCACCCAACACCGGCAACAACCGCGAGTCCTGCGCCGCCAAAAAGCACGGCAATATCGCCATCGACCGTCCTTGCTGCGCCGCCACGTACTGTGCGATCACGCTGGTACTGCGCAGGCTCGCACTGGCGCCGGGCACGACGTTGGCCAGGTAGAGCAACTCCGAGCTGAACGCCAGGTCATCCACATAGCTGATAAACGGATGCTCGGCCAAATCCGCCGGGCGTTGGATCGGTGGGTGTTGGTCGAGGTAGTCCTGGGTAGCGTACAGCTGCAGTTTGTAGTCGCACAGTTTGCAGCACACGTAGGGCCCGTGTTCCGGACGTTCCAGGGCGATGACGATGTCGGCTTCGCGCTTGGACAGGCTGATGAAGTGGGGCAGGGGCAGGATGTCTACCGAGATCGCAGGATAAGTGTCGACGAAGTGGCTCAACTGCGGCGTGACGAAGAAGCTGCCGAAGCCTTCGGTGCAGCCCATGCGCACATGCCCGGACAGCGCCACGCCGGAGCCGGAGACTTGCTCGCAGGCCATGTGCAGGGTGCTTTCGATGGACTCGGCATAGCCCAGCAAACGCTGGCCTTCGGCGGTGAGCACAAAGCCGTTGGTCCGGGATTTTTCGAACAGCAGCGTGCCGAGCGACACTTCCAGTGAGCTGATGCGTCGCGACACGGTGGTGTAGTCCACCGCCAGGCGCTTGGCGGCGACGCTGGCCTTGCGGGTGCGGGCCACTTCAAGGAAAAACTTCAGGTCATCCCAGTTCAGGGAGCCCAGCGATGTGATGTTTTTTTGCATGTTGGACCGGCTTTTATGTGCGTTCTTATTAGAGATTTGCACATCTATACTCCAAAAACCGTCCGAACGCCTCATTCTTCAAGGCGATTCACTCTCTGTATAACAACAAGATTCTGGAGACCCCATGAACGCATCTGCCGACATTTCCGTACAACAGGTCAAATTGCTGATCAACGGCGAGTGGGTCGAGTCCAAGACCACCCAGTGGCAAGACATCGTCAACCCGGCCACCCAGCAAGTACTGGCCAAAGTCCCGTTCGCCACCGCTGATGAAGTCAACGCCGCCATCGACGCCGCCCACCGCGCCTTCCAGACCTGGAAGCTCACGCCGATCGGCGCGCGCATGCGCATCATGCTCAAGCTGCAAGCCTTGATCCGCGAACATTCCAAACGCATCGCCGCAGTCCTCAGCGCCGAGCAGGGCAAGACCATTGCCGACGCCGAGGGCGATATTTTCCGTGGCCTGGAAGTGGTGGAACACGCCTGTTCCATCGGCACCCTGCAAATGGGCGAGTTCGCCGAGAACGTTGCCGGTGGCGTCGACACCTACACCCTGCGCCAGCCCATCGGCGTGTGCGCCGGCATCACGCCGTTCAACTTCCCGGCGATGATTCCGCTGTGGATGTTCCCGATGGCCATCGCCTGCGGTAACACCTTCGTCCTCAAGCCATCCGAGCAGGACCCGCTGTCGACTCTGCTGCTGGTGGAGCTGGCACTGGAGGCCGGTGTTCCGGCGGGTGTGCTCAACGTGGTGCATGGCGGCAAGGACGTGGTGGATGCGCTCTGTACTCACAAAGACGTCAAGGCCGTGTCCTTTGTCGGCTCGACGGCGGTCGGCACTCACGTTTATGACCTGGCCGGCAAACATGGCAAGCGCGTGCAATCGATGATGGGCGCCAAAAACCACGCCGTGGTGCTGCCGGATGCCAATCGCGAACACACCCTAAACGCCCTGGTGGGTGCCGGTTTCGGCGCTGCGGGCCAGCGTTGCATGGCCACCTCGGTGGTGGTGCTGGTGGGCGCGTCCAAGCAATGGTTGCCGGACCTCAAGGCGCTGGCGCAAAAGCTCAAGGTCAACGCGGGCAGCGAAGCCGGTACCGACGTGGGGCCGGTGATTTCCAAGCGCGCCAAGGCACGCATCCTGGAGCTGATCGAAAGCGGCGTGAAAGAAGGCGCCAAGCTGGAGCTGGACGGTCGTGACATTCAAGTGCCGGGCTTCGAGCAGGGCAACTTCGTCGGCCCGACCCTGTTTTCGGGCGTGACCACGGACATGCAGATCTACACCCAGGAAATCTTCGGCCCGGTGCTTGTGGTGCTGGAAGTCGACACCCTTGACGAGGCCATCGCGCTGGTCAACGCCAACCCGTTCGGCAACGGCACCGGCCTGTTCACCCAGAGCGGGGCGGCGGCGCGTAAGTTCCAGAGCGAAATCGATGTGGGCCAGGTCGGCATCAATATCCCGATCCCGGTACCGGTGCCGTTCTTCAGCTTCACCGGTTCGCGTGGCTCCAAGCTGGGGGATCTGGGGCCTTACGGCAAGCAAGTGGTGCAGTTCTATACCCAGACCAAAACCGTCACCAGCCGCTGGTTCGATGACGACACGGTCAACGATGGCGTCAACACCACCATCAACCTGCGCTGAACCCGGGAGACGACCATGAAAATTGCATTTATCGGCCTGGGCAACATGGGTGCGCCCATGGCCCGCAACCTGATCAAGGCCGGCCATGCGCTGAACCTGTTCGACCTGAACCAGACCGTGCTTCAGGAACTCGCCGAACTGGGCGGCAGTATCAGCGATTCCCCGCGTGATGCGGCTCAAGGTGCCGAGCTGGTGATTACCATGCTGCCGGCCGCCGCCCATGTGCGCAGCGTCTGGCTGAATGAGGACGGCGTGCTTGCCGGCATCGGCAAAGGCGTGCCGGCGGTGGATTGCAGTACCATCGACCCGCAAACCGCTCGCGATGTGGCGGCGGCTGCCGCCAAACACGGCGTGGTGATGGCCGATGCACCGGTCTCCGGCGGCACCGGCGGTGCACAGGCCGGCACCCTGACCTTCATGGTCGGCGCCACCCCGGCACTGTTTGCAACCCTGCAACCGGTGCTGGCGCAGATGGGCCGTAACATCGTGCACTGCGGTGAGGTCGGCACCGGGCAGATCGCCAAGATCTGCAACAACCTGCTGCTGGGCATCAGCATGGTTGGCGTCAGCGAAGCCATGGCGCTGGGCGACGCGCTGGGCATCGACACCCAAGTGCTGGCCGGCATCATCAACAGCTCCACCGGGCGCTGCTGGAGTTCCGACACCTACAACCCGTGGCCGGGCGTGATCGAAACCGCGCCGTCATCGCGCGGCTACACCGGCGGGTTCGGTGCGGACCTGATGCTCAAAGACCTGGGGCTGGCCACCGAAGCGGCGCGCCAGGCCAGGCAACCGGTGATTCTTGGCGCGGTGGCCCAGCAGTTGTATCAATCGATGAGCCAGCGTGGGGAAGGGGGCAAGGACTTCTCGGCGATCATCAACAGCTATCGCAAGCCCAAATAACCCGTCGGGGTGGGCGGGCTTGCCGTAGCAAGCCCGCCCACTACACAACAGTTTCAGGCAAATACAAAATACTTACGTACCGTCTCGACCACTTCCCACGTCCCCTTCATCCCCGGTTCCACCACAAAGATATCCCCAGCCCGCAGGTGGATCGGCGCCATCCCTTCAGGGGTAATGATGCAGTAGCCTTCCTGAAAGTGGCAGTATTCCCACTTCACGTAGTCCACGTACCACTTGCCCGGGGTGCAGATCCAGGTGCCCATGATCTTGCTGCCGTCTTCGCTGGTGTAGGCGTTGAGGTTGACGGTGTGCGGGTCGCCTTCGAGCTTTTCCCATTTGCAGGCATCCAGGACCGGCAGGGGATGGGTGTCGCGCAGTACGGTGATGGGTGTGGACATGATGACTCCGAGGCAGTGAATGCAAAGCTGCACCCTAAGGCCTTGGGCGCCGGGCCAGTGGTCTGAACTCGACATCGGGATGCCCAGAAGCGCAGGCGATACCGTTCTACTGGCACATTGATCTTCGATAGCCGAAACTTTTGAGCGTGAATCAGCCATTTCCTCGCAGTAAGTGCGAAAGAAATCACTCTCGCCGCAGGAATTCGCAAGAAAATTCACGTCTGGCCCTCGTATCATTCACCCGCGTAACGAGTGAGAGCCTTGCAATGAACCCAATAAAAACGTGGTGGGATATCAGCCCGCCCTTGAGCACGGCGACCCCGACCTGGCCGGGCGATACGCCGTTCCAAGAGGAGCGTGTGTGGCAGTTCGGTCCCGAGTGCCCGGTGAATGTCGGGCGCATTACCCTGTCGCCGCATACCGGCGCCCATGTGGATGCGCCGCTGCATTACAGCGCCGACGGTGCGCCGATCGGTGAGGTGTCGCTGGATGTGTACATGGGCCCCTGCCGCGTGCTGCATTGCCTGGCCAGCGGCGCGCTGGTGCAGCCGCACCAGCTGCAAGGGCGTGTGGATAACTTGCCGGAGCGTGTGCTGCTGCGCACTTATCCACAAGCGCCGCTGACCGAATGGGACTCGAATTTCACCGCCGTCGCGCCGCAGACCATTGAGCTGCTCGCCAGCCTGGGCGTGCGCTTGATTGGCATCGATACCCCATCCCTGGACCCGCAGCAGTCCAAGACCATGGATTCCCACAACGCCGTAGCCCGCCATGGCATGGCGATTCTCGAAGGCATCGTGCTCGATGACGTAGCGGAAGGTGATTACGAACTGATCGCCCTGCCGCTGCGCTTCGCCAACCTGGATGCCAGCCCGGTCCGCGCAATCCTGCGCCCGCTTTTGGAGCCCACGCGATGAGCCAATGTCCCTTCTCTGCTGACTACCAACCCCCGGAAGAATGGCATAACGCCGAACTGAATTTTTCCGAGTCCATGAGCTACGGCGACTACCTGGACCTGGGCAAAGTGCTCAGCGCCCAGCATCCGCTGTCGCCGGACCACAACGAAATGCTCTTCATCATCCAGCACCAGACCTCCGAGCTGTGGATGAAACTGATGCTCCACGAACTCAAGGCTGCCCGCGAACACGTGCGCCTGGGCGAGTTGCCGCCGGCGTTCAAGATGCTCGCGCGGGTCTCGCGGATCTTCGACCAACTGGTGCACGCCTGGGCGGTGCTGGCGACCATGACGCCGTCGGAATACAAGGCGATCCGCCCGTTCCTGGGGCAGTCGTCGGGGTTCCAGTCGTTCCAGTACCGCGAGATCGAATTTATCCTCGGCAATAAAAGCGCGGCGCTGCTGCGCCCGCATGCCCATCGGCCGGAGCTGTTGAACGAGTTGAAAGTGGCGATTGCCACGCCGTCGCTGTATGACGAGGCGATCAACCTGATGATCAAGGCGGGCCTGGCGATTGATCCGCAGCGTGCCGAACGCGACCCGACGGCGGCCACGGTGCATGATGAGTCGGTGGAAGCGGCATGGCGCGAGGTGTATCGCGATCCGAACCGGTATTGGGATTTGTATCAGTTGGCCGAGAAGTTTATCGACCTGGAGGACTCGTTCCGTCAGTGGCGCTTTCGGCATGTGACCACCGTGGAGCGGATTATCGGGTTCCAGCCGGGTACTGGCGGCACCGAAGGCGTGGGCTACCTGCGCAAGATGCTCGACACGGTGTTGTTCCCCGAGCTGTGGCGAGTGCGCTCTACTCTGTAAACAAAAAGCCCCGGATCACCGGGGCTTTTCATTTGCACTGCAATTACATGTGGGTTATTGCGCGACCGCAACTTTCGCGTTTCGGCTCCGCAACCGGTAGGCCACATAGATAACCCCCACCCAAATCGGCATCGCATACACCGACTCGCGAATCCCCGGAATCGCCAGCATCACGCTGATGATCATCAGCATGAACGCCAGGCACAGGTAGTTGCTGAACGGGAACCAGAAGGTCTTGAACGACGGCGTCACGCCTTGCTCGCCCATGGCCTTGCGGAACTTGATGTGGGTGATGCTGATCAGCGCCCAGTTGATCATCAGCGAGGCAACCACCAGCGCAAACAACAACTCCAGGGCACTTTGCGGCGCGACGTAGTTGACCACCACGCACAGCATCGTCACCAATGCCGAAATCGCCAGCGCCCGCAGCGGCACGCCTTGCTTGTTGAGTTTCATCAGCGCCTTGGGCGCATCGCCTTGCTCGGCCAGGCCGAACAGCATGCGGCTGTTGCAGTACACACCGCTGTTGTACACCGACAGCGCCGCGGTCAGCACCACGAAGTTGAGGATGTGTGCAGCGGTGTCGTTACCGATCAGCGAGAAGATCTGCACAAACGGGCTGCCGCTGTAGGCATCGCCCGAGGCGCCGAGGGTTTGCAGCAGTTGGTCCCAGGGATACAGCGACAGCAGCACGGTCAGGGCGCCGACGTAGAAGATCAGGATGCGGTAGACCACCTGGTTGATCGCCTTGGGGATCACCTTGCGCGGTTCGCTGGCTTCGGCGGCGGTGATGCCCACCAGCTCCAGGCCACCGAACGAGAACATGATGAACGCCATGGACATCAACA
The DNA here is from genome assembly GCF_036688725.1 of Pseudomonas lactucae. NCBI lineage: Bacteria > Pseudomonadati > Pseudomonadota > Gammaproteobacteria > Pseudomonadales > Pseudomonadaceae > Pseudomonas > Pseudomonas lactucae. Next base: position 18,403 of record NZ_JAQQPT010000025.1, read on the forward strand.
GCCCCATGCCGCCATTGGGGAAGAACCCGCCGTGGCTCCACAGGTTGCTGATAGACGCCTGCGGGCCGCCTGTACCGCTGAACAGCAGGTAGCAACCGAGCACGATCATGCCGACAATCGCTACCACCTTGATGATCGCGAACCAGAACTCGGCTTCACCGAAGAACTTCACGTTCAGCGTGTTGATCAGGTTCACCGCGACGAAGAACACCAGCGCGCTGACCCAGGTTGGGATCTCGGGCCACCAGAACTGGATGTACTTGCCCACGGCCGTCAGTTCGGCCATGCCCACCAGCACGTACAGAACCCAGTAGTTCCAACCGGCCAGAAAGCCTGCGTAACCGCCCCAGTATTTGTGCGCGAAGTGGCTGAAGGACCCGGCCACCGGCTCTTCGACGATCATCTCGCCAAGCTGGCGCATGATCAGGAACGCAATGAAACCGGCAATCGCGTAACCGAGGATCATCGACGGCCCCGCCGACTTGAGTACCCCGGCCGAGCCGAGGAACAACCCCGTACCGATCGCCCCTCCCAAGGCGATCAGCTGAATATGCCGGTTCTTCAGGCCACGCTTGAGGCCCACCGGGTTAACCATGTCATCCGCCATAAGGTTCCCTTTTACTTGTTTTTCTTGGGGTTGATTGCACGCCGCACCAGCCCCTCAGAAGTGCTGAGGGGTCAGATATTACTCTGGGTAAACTTTTCGTAATACAGCTGAACGCCATCAAGTGCCTGATCCGCCAGCCATTGTTGGATCGACTCGACCATCGGCGGCGGGCCGCACACGTACATATCCGCCGATCTGTCCCGTAATTCGGCCAGGTCGAAATGTTCGGTGAGGTAACCGCGCTTGCCGGCCCACTCCGGTGAGGCGTCGCTGAGCACCTCGGTGTAGCGAAACCCCGGAATTTTTGCGGCATAGGCGGCGATGCGCGCCGCCTCGCATAAGTCCTCGGCACCGCGCACGCCGTAATACAGGTGCACAGGTTGCTCGCAGCCCGTGGCGACCAGTTCGTCGAGCATGGCCAGCAATGCCGACAGGCCGGTGCCGCCCGCCACCAGCACCAACGGCCGAGCGACGTGGCGCAGGTAGAACGCGCCCAGCGGCGCCTCCATCAGCAGCGCATCGCCGACCTGGCAGCGTTCACGCATATAGTTGCTCATCACCCCGTCCGGCAACAGGCGGATCAGGAATTGCAATTGATTGCCCGGCTGATTGGCGAAGGAGTATGAGCGCCAACTGGAGGTGCCCGGCACCGCCAGCCGCGCATATTGGCCCGGCAGAAAATCCAGCAGTGCGTCCAAACGCACCTGCAGGATCGCGGTACTGGCCGACACCACCTGCACTGCGCTGACCGTGCCGCACACTTGCACCGGCCCTGGCGCATTGCACAGGCTCGAATCGAAGTCGAAGTAGAACGTGGCGTCGGACTTCACCCGCGTCTGGCAACTGAGCATCTTGCGCTGTTGCAGGTCGAGGCTTGAGAGCGCTTCGTCGTCCACATAATCCTGGCTGTAATCGCCCGACTCGCAGCGGCCCTGACAGGTGCCGCACACACCTTCGCGGCAGTCCAGGGGGATCTTGATGCCGTTGCGCAGGGCGGCATCGAGCAGGATTTCATTGGCACCCACCGGAAAAAACAGAGTCTTGCCGTCGGCAAAACTGAAGGCCACTTTGTGATTCATTGGTTGAACTCCGTACAGTCTGATGGGCAACACAAAACCCCTGTAGTGAGCGGGCTTGCCCCGCGCTGGAGTGCGCAGCGCTCCCATTTTAGGGGCCGCTACGCAGCCCAGCGCGGGGCAAGCCCGCTCACTACAAAAGCGCAACAGCTGCGGTTAGAGGTGATAGAAATCCAGCACCGAGTTGATGGTGTCGTTCAGCAGCAGCGCATGTTTGCGCGTGATCAGCCAGCTGCCGCCGTCGGGCTTCAGGGTGTAAGTCGCGTGCCCATAAAACTGCTCCGAAGTCGCCAGCCGATAGAACAACGTGTGCCAGTTCAGCTTCACTTCCAGCGTGCCATCCGCCTGCTCGGCAATGCGCACGTTATTGATCAGGTGCAGCGTGCGCGGCATCGGCGTGGCCGACGCGGCCTTGCCGGTGCGTAAACGGAATACGCGGTCTTCCAGGCCAGAACGGTTGGCGTAGTAGATCAACGACATTTCGCGCTTGGGGTCGCGGGTGTACACGTGTTCCGAGTCCCATTGCGGCAGGTGGAATTCGCTCAGCGGGTCGAACAACTGCACATAGGTGTCCCAGTCCTGGGCGTCGCACAGCTCGGATTTACGGTAGAAAAACTGCTCGATCCGGTACTGCAACTCGGCATTCATCATTCCACCTCCCGCAGTGTCAGTGCTTGTCGGTCCAGGCCCTTGAGCAGGAACTGCTGCCAGTTGCGGTGCTGGTTCACATACAACCCTTCGTGGGTGAATTCGGTGCCGGTCATGGCCGGTTGAATGCCGATGGCTTCGCTGTTCGGCGTCGGCCCGGTCTCCCAGCGATGGCTGCCGCGGGAGATGTCGCTCCAGCGCTCCAGGCGGCCCTGGAAACCGCGCTGGGCTTCACGGAACTCCACCAGATCATCCGGCGTGCCCATGCCCGACACGTTAAAGAAATCCTCGAACTGGCGAATGCGGTTTTCGCGGTCGGCGTCGGACTCGTTCTTCACCCCCAGGCACTGGCTGATGATCTCGGTCTTGTTCCACGCCACCGGGCGGATAATGCGCAGTTGCGAGCTGATCTGGTCGAGGAAGAACAGGCTCGGGTAGATGTTCAGGTTGCGCAGGCGGTGCATCATCCATTCGGCTTTTGGCTGGCCGTGCTCTTCCACCAGGCGCGGCATGATGGTGGCGTAGCCGGAGCGCACGCTGGGGTTGGGCATGTCGCTGAACAGCAGGCTGTGGCCATTGTTGAAGGCGAACCAGCCGTCGTCGGTATCCGCATCGCCCGCGCCGAGTTTGCTGTAGTCCAACGTGCTGCTTGAGCCCGTGCCGTTTTCGGTATTCACCTGTTGGCGATGCTGCACCGTGGCCACGTAGTTGTAGTGCACCGTGCTGACGTGATAACCGTCCAGGCCGTTTTCATTCTGCAGCTTCCAGTTGCCGTCGTAGGTGTAGGCGGACTTGCCCGGCAGCACTTCCAGTTCACCGGTGGCGGACTGCGCGACCATCATGTCGAAGAACACTTTGGCATCGCCGAGGAAGTCTTCCAGGCTGTCGGTGCCGTTCACGTCCAGGCTGATAAACACAAAGCCCTTGTAGCTTTCGATGCGCGCCTTTTTCAGGCCGCGCGTGGCTTTGTCGAAGCCTTCCGGGTATTCCCCCGGCGCCTTGACCTTCACCAGCCGGCCATCGCTTTTGTAGCACCAGGCGTGGAAGGGACACGTGAACGTGGACTGGTTGCCCTTGCCAACGCGGGTGAGGGTGGTGCCGCGATGCTGGCAGGCGTTGATCAACGCGTTAAGGCGGCCCTCGCCGTCGCGGGTGATGATCATCGGCTGGCGGCCTGCGCGCATCGTCACGAAGTCGTGGTTATTGGCCAGCTCACTTTCGTGGCAGGCGTAGATCCAGTTCTTCTCGAAGATCAGTTCCATCTCCAGGTCGAACAGTTGCGGCTCGGTGAACATGTCGCGGGCGATGCGGAACACTTCATCGGCCGGGCGAAAATCCAGGCAACTTTCGATAAAGCTTTTCCACTGCTCGACGCTTCTTGCACCACTCATGGGAGGCACCTTTTTTTGATGGGGCTGATCGGTGGTTCATTAAAGGCAGCCGGGCGGGGCGCGGGCTATCCGCTTAATGGGGGAAGATGGGCCGCAAAGTTGGGCAGCAAATACTCACAACGGTGCAGCGCGGTGACGCCATGCGCTACCCTCCTGCGGGATGATTGTGGGAAACGTCTGGGTTTTATCCACATAGTCGACCGTTGCTATCCACCCGGTTGCAATAGCGCCGGCGTGGCGTGGAACTTGCTGTCCAACACCGATAGACGCGCCGCCAGAGCGCGCAAACGCCTAACCGCCGTGGGTGCACCCTGATGAGTAGCCAGACACGCGATATCCGTATTCAACGCTTCGACCTTGAAGGCGCCCGCAGCTGGATGTCCGGCATCTGCGGGCCGCATCGCCTGGCGACGAGCACGCCGGAACGCCTGCGCTTTCATCACAGCGCCAACGTGTTCAAGTCCCGCGCCACCACGTTGGGGGTGATCGAATACGGCACCGACGTGACCATCGACATCGAAGACGCCGAGCACTTCAGCAGCTACAGCCTGAGCCTGCCGCTGGTGGGCGAGCAGGAGCTGTGCAAGAACGGAGAGCGCCTGAGTTCCAACCGTGACCAGGGTGTGATCATTTCGCCCCATGAACACCAGGTGCTGGCGATTTCCGGGGACTGTCGCAAGCTGCAAGTGGTGATCACGCGGGCGGCGATGAGTGAGTCCCTGGAAGGTCTGCTGCAACGGCCAATCGATGCGCCGCTGCGCTTTGAACCGGTGATGGATGCGGTGGACGGCGCGCCGGCCTCGTGGTGGCGCATGGCGCGCTACTTTATCGCCGAGCTGGAACGCAGCAGCGAATTATATGAGCAGGCCGCGTTCACCCGCGACCTGGAAAGCTCGCTGATCAAGGGGCTGATCCTGGCCCAGCCGAACAATTATTCTGAAGAACTGCGCGATGTACTCGGGGTGAAACTGCCGCACTATTTGATTCGTGCGCGCCAGTACATTCACGACAATGCACGCGAGGCGGTGCACCTGGAAGACCTGGAAGCGGCTGCGGGCGTGTCGCGTTTCAAGTTGTTCGATGCGTTCCGCAAGTACTTCGCGCTGTCGCCAATGGCCTATTTGAAGAAATACCGACTGGGTGGTGTGCGCCAGGACATTCTCGAACAGGGTTCCACGAGTACCATCTCCGAGATCGCCCTGGGCTGGGGGTTTACGCACCTGGGGCGGTTTTCGGCGGAGTACAGAAAGCTGTTCGATGAATCCCCCAGCCAGACTTTGCAGCGCAAGCGCCTGCGCAGTCTTTGAAAGCAATGAAGATCAAAAGGTGGGAGAGGCGGTGCGACGATTCGACTTGCTCCCGATAGCGGTGGAACAGCCAACTTATGCATCGACTGACACACTGCTATCGGGAGCAAGCCCCATCCCGCAGGGTATTTGTGGTGTTTGGACGACCTTAGATCAGTTCTTCAACCAACTGCAAACAATGCCTCAATCCCGGCGACTGATCATTCACCCGTCGACTCAAAATAATCGGCGAAGTCGCCGTGGCCTCCACCACCGGCGTGTAGCCGATATCCGCCCGATGCAGCACCTGCACCGACGCCGGTACCAGCGTCACGCCCATGCCTGCACCGACCAGGCCGATCGCGGTCTGCAGTTCGTTGGTCCATTGCGCGACCTTGAGGCTCAAACCGTGGGCATCGAACAGTGCGATCACATGGTCGGCATAACTGGGGCGCGGGTTGCCGGGGTACAGCACAAACGGCTCGGCGGCCAATTGGGCGAGGGTGGCGGGCGCGGCGAGCAACGGATGACCGGCTGGCAGCACCGCCACCAGACGATCCTCCACCAGCACGCGCTGGACGATGGCCGGGTCGTCGATGCGAATTCGTCCGAAACCCACATCGATACGCCCGGCCTTGAGCGCTTCGACCTGCTGCAGCGTGGTCATCTCCGACAGCCCCAATTCCAGCTCCAGCGCCTCATGGGTACGCAGCCGTCGAATCAGCTCCGGCAACACGCCATACAGGGTCGACGGCGCAAAACCGATGCCCAGCCAGGTTTTTTCACCTTGGCCGATGCGTCGCGTGCTGTCGCAGACCTTGTTCAACTGTTCGAGCAACACATTGGCGTGTTCGTAGAAAAACCGTCCGGCCTCGGTCAGCCGCAACGGCCTGCCGCGCTCCAGCAGGATCACCCCCAGTTCCTCTTCCAATTGCTGGATCTGCCGGCTCAGTGGCGGCTGGGCGATGTGCAGGCGTTCGGCGGCGCGGGTGAAGTTGAGGGTTTCGCCCAGCACTTGGAAGTAGCGCAGGTGACGCAGTTCCATGACGGCTCCTTCTATACCTTTAGGGTATTGCTCAAGACTAATTCTATATTGGAAGCCCGCAAAGATGCAGCACAGAATCAGCCAAGACCTATAAAGAACCCAGCGGGTATTGCCATGCCGATTTGCGCCATCGAGTCGATCGAGACGATTATCGTCGACCTCCCCACCATCCGCCCGCACAAGCTGGCGATGCATACCCTGCAAAACCAGACCCTGGTGATCATCCGCGTGCGCTGCGCCGACGGTATCGAAGGCATCGGCGAGTCCACCACCATTGGCGGTCTGAGCTACGGCAACGAAAGCCCCGACAGCATCAAGATCAACATCGACCGCCACTTCGCGCCGCTGTTGATCGGCCAGGACGCCAGCAATATCAACGCCGCCATGCTGCGCCTGGAGCGCAGTATCCGCGGCAATACCTTTGCCAAGTCCGGCGTGGAAAGCGCCTTGCTCGATGCGTTGGGCAAACGCCTGAATCTTCCCGTGAGCGAACTGCTCGGCGGCCGTGTGCGTGACGCCTTGCCGGTGGCCTGGACCCTGGCCAGCGGCAACACCGAGCAAGACATCGCCGAAGCCGAGAAGATGCTCGACCTGCGCCGCCATCGCATCTTCAAGTTGAAGATCGGTGCCGGTGAAGTGAGCCGCGACCTGGCCCACGTGATTGCGATCAAAAAGGCCCTGGGTGAGCGTGCCAGTGTGCGCGTCGACGTCAACCAGGCCTGGGACGAAGCCGTGGCGCTGCGGGCCTGCAAGGTCTTGGGCGATAACGGTATCGACCTGATCGAGCAGCCGATCTCGCGTAACAACCGTGGCGGCATGGCGCGGCTGAACCTGTCGAGCCCGGTGCCGATCATGGCCGATGAATCCATCGAGTGTGTCGAAGATGCCTTCAACCTGGCCCGTGAAGGTGCTGCGTCGGTGTTTGCGCTCAAGATCGCCAAGAACGGTGGCCCGCGTGCGGTGTTGCGCACGGCGGCGATTGCCGAGGCGGCCGGTATCGGTTTGTACGGTGGCACCATGCTCGAAGGCGGCATCGGCACCCTGGCCTCGGCTCACGCCTTCCTGACCCTGAACAAACTGGCCTGGGACACCGAGCTGTTCGGCCCGCTGCTGCTCACCGAAGACATCCTCAGCGAGCCGCTGGTGTATCGCGACTTCCAGCTGCATGTCTCCACCGCGCCAGGCCTGGGCCTGGCCATCGATGAAGAGCGCCTGGCGTTCTTCCGTCGTGATAAACACTAAGAGGCGCCCGCCATGTTGTTCCACGTAAAAATGACCGTGAACCTGCCCGTCGACATGAACCCCGAGCGCGCCGCCCGCCTCAAGGCCGACGAAAAAGCCCTTGCGCAGCAGTTGCAACAAGCGGGCAAATGGCGCCACCTGTGGCGTATCGCCGGGCTCTACGCCAACTACAGCGTGTTCGATGTCGACAGCGTGCAAGAGCTGCACGACCTGCTGATGCAACTGCCGCTCTACCCCTACATGGCCATCGAAGTGAACGCCCTGTGCCGGCACCCTTCGTCGATCCATGAGGACGACCGTTAAGCCTGTCCTACACCTGATAATTACAAGATGAGGAGTGCACCATGTCCATCCGACTGTCCCAGACTGCCCACGCCCAACAGTTTCTCGAAGAAGCCAGCGGCAACCTGAATGACGGCGGTAACCCGCGCACCAAAGCGCTGGTCTACCGCATTCTGCGCGACACCGTGAACATCATCGAAGACTTGGACGTGACCCCGGAAGAGTTCTGGAAGGCGGTCAACTACCTCAACGAACTGGGCAAGAACCAGGAGGCCGGGCTGCTGGCCGCCGGGCTGGGTCTGGAGCACTACCTGGACATGTTGATGGATGCCGCCGACGAAGAAGCCGGTAAATCCGGCGGTACTCCGCGCACCATCGAAGGCCCGTTGTATGTGGCCGGTGCGCCGCTCTCCCACTACGAAGCGCGCCTGGATGACGGGACGGATGCAGCGGTGCCGCTGTTCATGCGCGGCCAGGTGCGCGACACCGATGGTAAACCGCTGGCCGGGGCGATTGTGGATGTGTGGCAGGCCAACACCGGCGGTACGTATTCCTGGTTTGACAGCAGCCAATCGGAGTTCAATCTGCGCCGCCGCATCGAGACCGATGCCCAGGGCAACTACCGGTTTCGCAGCATCGTGCCGTCGGGCTACGGCTGCCCGCCGACCGGTCCGACCCAACAGTTGCTCGATCAACTGGGGCGCCATGGGCAACGGCCGGCGCATATCCACTTCTTCATCTCGGCACCGGGATATCGTCACCTGACCACCCAGATCAACCTGTCCGACGACCCGTACCTGCATGATGATTTTGCGTACGCGACACGTGACGAATTGATCGCCGAAATCCGCTTCAGTGACGATCAACAGCTGGCGCGGGAATTTGGGGTGCAAGGGCGCTTTGCGCAGATAGATTTTGACTTTGAGTTGCAGGTGGCTGACGCTCCGCTGGAACAGAAACGCATGCAGCGAGTGCGTGCCCTGGAGGACTGATCAACGCAGTCAAAATGTGGGAGGGGCATGCCCCCTCCCACATTTGATCTTTGTTGTAGTCGCTATTTGCGAACGACCAGATCCAGCACCTCATCCCGATCCTTGATCTTCTGCAACACAATCTCCGACCGTATATCCATCACCCCCGCCGTGCGGTTCAGGTGGTTCACGATAAAGTCCGAAAAGTGCTTGAGGTTCCTCGCCTGCACCCGCAGCACATAGTTGCTGGCACCGGTGATCACGTAGGCGCTGGCCACCTCCGGCCAGCCCTGGACCTTCTTGATGAACGTCTCATGCCAATCCTCGACATCCTGGCGCAACGACAGGTGCACGATGGCCTCCAGCTCGATGCCCAGTTGCTCGGCGTTCAATACCGCGCGGTAGCCGCTGATGATTCCCTCGCTCTCCAGCAGGCGCAAACGGCGCAGGCAGGCGGACGGGGACAGTGCGACTTTTTCCGCCAGTTCCTGGTTGCTGATACGGCCATCCTGTTGCAGGAAATGCAGGAGGCGCAGGTCGGTGGCGTCGAGAATCATGATTAGAATAAATCCGCGTGTTCTGAAGGTAAATTCGAATTTCCTACAGCTTAATTAGCCTGTTACCCACCACTTTGCACGAAAATTCTGTAAATCTTCGTTCATTATTTGGTCCATCTTCACTGATAAACACCAGGACCCGCCATGACCTTCCGAAGCCATTGCCAAACCCTCGATGCCCAGGACCCGCTGGCGCCTCTGCGCGATCAGTTCGCGCTGCCTGTGGGCGTGATCTACCTCGACGGTAACTCCCTCGGCGCGCGGCCCGTGGCATCGTTGGCGCGGGCGCAACAGGTGATTGCCGAGGAATGGGGCAATGGCTTGATTCGCAGTTGGAACAGCGCCGGCTGGGCGGATTTGTCGCTGCGCCTGGGCGATCGCCTGGCACCGCTGATCGGCGCAGGCGAAGGCGAAGTGGCGATCACCGATACCACCTCTATCAACTTGTTCAAAGTGCTCAGTGCCGCATTGACCGTGCAGCACCAACGCGAACCCGCGCGCAAGATAATCGTCAGCGAAGCGAGCAACTTTCCTACCGACCTGTACATCGCCGAAGGCCTGGCCGACTTGCTGCAGCAGGGCTATTCCCTGCGCCTGGTGAACAGTCCGGACGAACTGCCCCAGGCTATCGACGACGACGTGGCGGTGGTGATGCTCACCCACGTCAACTACAAGTCTGGCTATATGTACGACATGCAGGCGCTCACCGCCCTGAGCCACGAGTGCGGCGCGCTGAGCATCTGGGACCTGGCGCACTCGGCCGGCGCGGTGCCCATCGACCTGCACGCCGCCGGGGCGGATTACGCGATTGGCTGTACCTACAAATACCTCAACGGCGGGCCCGGTTCCCAGGCGTTCGTGTGGGTTAACCCGGCGCTGGTGGACGTGGTCCGCCAGCCGCTGTCGGGCTGGTTCGGGCACACCCGGCAGTTCGCCATGGAGTCCAACTATGCACCGAGCGCCGGCATCGCCCGCTACCTGTGCGGCACCCAACCGATCACCTCGCTGGCCATGGTGGAAAGCGGCCTGGAAATTTTTGAACAGACCGACATGGGCAGCTTGCGCAGCAAATCTCTGGCGCTGACGGATATGTTTATCGAGCGGGTTGAAGCCCGCTGCGCCGCCCACGGTTTGAAACTGATTACCCCGCGTGAACACGCTCGGCGCGGCAGTCATGTGAGCTTTGAGCATCCTGAAGGTTACGCGGTGATCCAGGCGTTGATCGCCCGAGGCGTGATCGGCGATTACCGTGAGCCGCGCATCATGCGGTTCGGTTTTACGCCGTTGTACACGAGCTTCACCGAAGTGTGGGACGCGGTGGAAATCCTCGGTGAAATCCTCGATGAGAACACCTGGGACCAGCCGCAGTTCAAGGTCCGCCACAGCGTCACCTGAATAAAACACCGATCAAAATGTGGGAGGGGATCTGCGACAACAGCAAAAACAGTGCAATCACAATAATAAGGGGCACACCAACGTGACTACGCCAGACCAAGGCTTTGCAGAAATCACCCACCGCGAACTGGGCCTGCGGCGCCAGCTCACCTCCGGCCAGATGAGCATGATCGCCATCGGTGGCGCCATTGGCACCGGGCTGTTCATGGGCAGCGCCTATGCCATCGGTTATGCCGGGCCCAGTGTACTGGTGAGCTATGCCATCGGCGCGTTGATCACCTTGCTGCTGATGGGCTGCCTGGCGGAGATGACGGTGGCGCATTCCACCTCGGGGTCGTTTGGCGCCTACGCCGAGTACTACATCAGCCCGCTGGCCGGGTTTCTGGTGCGTTATGCGTATTGGGCGGCGATTGTGCTGGCGGTCGGCGCCGAGGTCACGGCGGTGGCGATGTACATGAAGTACTGGTTCGCCAACGTGCCGGAGTGGGTATGGATCGTGTCGTTTTCCAGTGTGCTGATTGTGCTCAACGCCATCAGCGTGAAGACCTTCGGCAACTTCGAATACTGGTTTTCCACGATCAAGATCAGTGCCATCGTCGGCTTCATCATCCTGGCGGTGTATGTGGTGTTCGGTTCCGGCAATCCGGAATACGGCGTGCATAACTACACGGCCCACGACGGCTTTTTCCCACACGGGTTGAGCGGCATGTGGATCGCGGTGATCGTGTCGATCTTCAGTTACCTGAGCGTGGAAATGATCGCCGTGGCCGCCGGTGAGGCCGCCGACCCGGAGCAGGCGGTGAAAAAAGCCTTTCGCGCGACCATCGTGCGCCTGGTGGTGTTTTACCTGCTGACCCTGGCGCTGATGCTGGCCATCGTGCCGTGGAACCAGGCCGGGCAGACCCAGAGCCCGTTCGTCACGGTGATGCAGACCATCGGCATCCCGGGCGCTACCGGGGTGATGAACTTCGTGATCCTGATCGCCGCGTTGTCGGCGATGAACAGTCAGCTCTACATCACCACGCGCATGATGTTCAGCCTGTCCCGCGCGGGCTTTGCGCCCAAGTCCATGGGCGCCCTGAGCAAGAGCGGCATCCCGCTGAACGCGTTGCTGTTGTCCAGCTCGGGCATCGCGCTGGCGACCTTGCTCAACGTGGTGTACCCGGAAAGTTCGTTCACCCTGATGATGGCGATCTCGATGTTCGGCGCGATCTTCACCTGGTTCATGATCTTTCTGACGCACTTGTTTTTCCGCCGTTATCGCAAGCGCCATGGCGGGCCGAAATTGTCGTTCCAACTGCGCTTGTTTCCCTACAGCACGCTGCTGGGCCTGGTGCTGATGGGCGCGGTGATGATCACCACCTACTTCACCGAGGCGTTCAAGATGACATTGGTCTTCGGCGTGCCGTTCCTGCTGTTTCTGAGCGCGGTGTACTACGGGTTTTTCCGCAAGGGCAGGGCCAAGGCGTCGAACAAGGCTTTGGCGTAACCCGGCAACTGCTCGAACGAACGCGCGCACAGTAACAACTGGCGGCAGGCCCAGTCTTCTCGCAGAGGCTGGGCCTTGAAGTGGCGCGGCAACGGCCAGCGCTCCAGCGCCGCCTGGGGCACGATGCCCAGGCCGGCCCCTCGGGCGACCATGCGAATCACACCATCAAAGCTGTCGGCGCGGATGCGCGTCTGCAAGCGAAAGCCTGCGTGTAATGCCTGCTCCTCAAGGTATACCGCCAGCGCGCTATGAGCCGTCAGGCCGACGTAATCGTGTTGCAGACTGTCGATAAAACTTACCGTTTCATTCGCCAGCGGATGCTCCAGCGGCAGGATCAGCACCAGCGGGTCGTCGCGAAAGGGCAGGGTCTGCAAGCCGTGGGTGTCGACGGCGCCGGAAATAATCCCCAGGTCTGCCGTGCCCTGGCGCAACGCCTGGGTGATGCGCAGGCTGGGCCACTCCTGCAGATCGATCTCAAGGTTGGGTTGTTCGCGCAGAAAATCCGCCAATGGTTCTGGCAGATATTCACTCAGCGCCGTGCTGTTGCACAGCAGGCGCACCTGGCCTTTGATGCCCTTGGCGTACTCGGCCAGGTCCTGTTGCAGATGGTCGGCCTGTTGCAGCAGCAGGCGGGCGTGGCGAGCCAGTGCCTTGCCGGCGGGGGTTGGGGTGACGCCACGGCGGCCGCGCTCAAGCAGCTCGATGCCCAGCGAGGCTTCCATGGCACGAATGCGCGCACTGGCCGCGGCCAGGGATAAATGGCTGCGGCCGGCGCCGGCGGTGATGTTGCCGGTGTCGAGGGTGTGCAGGTAGAGGCGCAGGTCGATCAGGTCAAAGTGCATGGCTGGAGTTCTCGAGTGGCTTCACTGGCGCCCGATTAGGCCCTCAGCCTCACACAAAACAAGAGGCTGCCTCAGTATATGGTGAATTTCCAGCTTCGCTCCAAGCCCGCACAATCACCCAATGAATACCTTCCTAACCTTCTACCAAAACCTCGGCCCGACCCTGACCCTGCTGGTGATCGCCACCTTCCTGCTGGCCGGCGCCGTCAAGGGTGTGATCGGCATGGGCTTGCCTACTGTGGCGATGGGCCTGCTCGGCCTGGCTATGTTGCCGGCGCAGGCTGCGGCGTTGCTGATCATTCCTTCAACGGTGACGAACCTGTGGCAATTGGCGTTCGGCGGCCACCTGAGTGCCTTGCTCAAGCGCCTGTGGCCGATGTTGTTGCTGATTTTCCTCGGCACCGGGCTTGGCACGGTGTGGCTGGGCATGGATGGCGGGCGTTGGGTGGTGCGCGCCTTGGGCGGCGCGTTGCTGGTGTACGCGTTGAGTGGATTGTTCATGCCCACCTTCAAGGTAAAAACCTCCACTGAACGCTGGTTTGGACCGGTGTGTGGGCTGATCACCGGCCTGATCACCTCGGCCACTGGCGTGTTCGTGATTCCTGCGGTGCCGTACCTGCAAGCGCTGGGTTTGAATCGCGATCAACTGGTACAGGCGCTGGGGTTGTCGTTCACGGTGTCGACGCTCGCCTTGGCCACCGGATTGGCCTGGCGGGGTACGTTGGGCGGTGGTGAAGTCACTGCTTCATTGCTGGCGCTGGTGCCGGCGTTGCTGGGTATGTGGCTCGGCCAGGCGCTGCGCCAGCGCATCAGTGCCGTGCTGTTCAAGCGGATATTTTTCATCGGCATGGCGCTGTTGGGCGTGCATCTGCTGATCAGTGGTTAACAATGTGCTCGGTATTCGTGCTTTTTGCTCAAAGGTATTTTGCTGCGCGGATGCTTATTTCGAGGGGCTGAGGTCGATAGTCTGCATCCAGACATTTCAACCTTCTGGATGCCCTCTTATGAAAAAAGTACTCCTGCTCAACGGCGGTAAAAAATTCGCCCACTCCGATGGCCGCTACAACAACACCCTGCATGACACCGCTTTGGCCGTGCTGGACCGTGGCGGCATCGACGTCAAGGTCACGCATATCGACCAGGGCTACGACGTGGCCGAAGAGGTCGCCAAATTCCTCTGGGCCGACGTGATCATCTACCAGATGCCCGGCTGGTGGATGGGCGCGCCGTGGATCGTCAAGAAGTACATCGACGAAGTCTTCACCGAAGGTCATGGCAGCCTGTACGCCAGCGACGGTCGTACCCGCTCCGATGCCTCGCAGAAATATGGCAGCGGCGGCCTGATCCAGGGCAAGCAGTACATGCTGTCGCTGACCTGGAACGCGCCACGGCAAGCCTTCGACGACCCGAGCGATTTCTTCGAGGCCAAGGGGGTGGACGCGGTGTACTTTCCGTTCCACAAGGCCAATCAGTTCCTCGGCATGACCGGCCTGCCGACCTTCCTCTGTGTGGACGTGATGAAAAGCCCGGCGATCGAGGCTGACGTGGCGCGTTACGAGCAACATCTGGCGCAGGTCTTCAACCTCTCGGTGTAAGCTGCGCGGAACCGATTGCGAGGACCGCCTGTGAAAGCCCGATCCGATGAGTTACAGATCTTCGTCAGCGTCATCGAGTGCGGCTCGATTTCGGCCGCGGCGGATCAGGTCGGGCAGACGCCGTCGGCGGTCAGCCGCACCTTGTCGCGCCTGGAGGCCAAGCTCGACACCACGCTGATCAACCGCACCACGCGGCGCATGGACCTGACCGAGGAGGGCAAGTACTTCTTCGAGCAGGCCAAGCTGATCCTGGCGCAGATGGATGAGCTGGAAGAGCGCTTGTCATCGCGCCAGAAGAACCCCGCCGGGCGGTTGCGCATCAACGCTGCGGTGCCGTTCATGCTGCATGGGATCGTGCCGTACATCGCGGAGTTTCGCAGCCTCTATCCGGATATCCAGTTGGAGCTCAATAGCGATGACCTGATCATCGACTTGCTGGAGCAGAGCACCGACATCGCGATCCGTATCGGCGCCCTGGCGGATTCCACCCTGCACGCGCGTTCACTGGGCTGCACCCCGCTGCATATCCTCGCCAGCCCCGATTACCTCAAGCAGTACGGCGCGCCGCAGACCGTCGCCGACCTGGCGAAGCACACCTTGCTTGGCTTCACCCAGACCGAAACCCTCAACCACTGGCCGCTGCGCCATGTGGAGGGCGACCGTTGGCTGATCGAGCCGGGTATTGCCGCGTCCAGCGGCGAAACCCTGCGCCAGTTGGCACTGCAAGGGCAGGGTATTTGTTGCCTGTCGAACTTCATGACCAGCGCCGATATCGACGCCGGGCGCCTGGTGCCGGTGCTGGAAACGTTCAACAGTGGTTATCGCCAGCCGATCCATGCGGTGTTCTATCGCAATTCGCAGTTGGCGTTGCGCATCCAGTGTTTCCTGGATTTTATCCAGGCCAAGCTGGCGCGGTATGCGTGCTGAATGGGTGGGGCTCGCGAAGAGGGCGATCCGGTTTAACTGTCGTTACACATTACTGGCCCCACCGAGCGCAATTTCGTACCATTCCCCGCCTAATCCCCCGCAATGCCCTGGTACCTCATGAATCTCTCCCGTCTGCGCGCCGATGCCCTGGCCGGCCTCACCACGTCTTTCGCGCTGCTGCCCGAGTGCATCGCCTTTGCCTTGGTCGCCCATCTCAACCCGCTGATGGGCCTGTATGGCGCCTTTATCATCTGCACCCTCACTGCGTTGTTCGGTGGTCGTCCGGGCATGGTCTCGGGGGCGGCGGGATCGATGGCGGTGGTGATCGTCGCGCTGGTGGTGCAGCACGGCGTGGAGTACCTGCTGGCAACGGTGTTGTTGGGCGGGCTGATCATGATGACGTTCGGCCTGTTGCGCCTTGGCAAGCTGGTGCGCATGGTGCCGCACCCGGTGATGCTGGGGTTCGTCAACGGCCTGGCGATCATCATCGCGTTGGCGCAGCTGGAGCATTTCAAGAACGCTGAACAGTGGCTCAGCGGCGCGCCGTTGTATGTGATGAGCGGGTTGGTCGCGGCGACCATGGCCATCGTCTACCTGCTGCCGCGCATCACCCGCGCGGTGCCACCGGCCCTGGTGGCGATCCTCGGCGTGGGCCTGGCGGTGTACCTGCTAGGCTTGCCCACCCGCACCCTCGGCGACATGGCGCACATTGCCGGCGGCCTGCCGAGCTTCGCGTTGCCGCAGATCCCCTGGACCCTGGAAACCCTGGGCATCATTGCGCCTTATGCGTTCCTGATGGCGATGGTCGGCCTGCTGGAAACCCTGCTGACCCTCAACCTCACCGACGAAATCACCGAGACCCGTGGCTACCCCGACCGCGAAAGCGTGGCCCTGGGCGCGGCGAATATGGTCTCGGGCCTGTTCGGCGGCATGGGCGGTTGCGCGATGATCGGGCAAACCGTGATCAACCTCAGTTCCGGCGGGCGCGGGCGTTTCTCCGGGGTGTTTGCCGGGGTGATGATCCTGCTGTTCATCCTGTTTCTATCGCCGCTGATCGAGCGTATTCCGCTGGCGGCGCTGGTGGGGGTGATGTTCGTGGTGTCCCAGCAGACCTTCGCTTGGGCTTCATTGCGGGTGATCAACAAGGTGCCGGTCAATGACGTGCTGGTGATTATCGCGGTGACGGTGATCACGGTGTTCACTGACCTGGCCACCGCGGTACTGTGCGGGATCGTGATCGCAGCGCTGAATTTTGCCTGGCAGCAGGCCCGTGAGTTGTATGCCGATGAACACCTGGAGGCCGATGGCAGCAAGCTCTATCGCCTGCACGGCACCTTGTTCTTTGCCTCGACCACGCCGTTTTTGAACCAGTTCGACCCGGCCAATGACCCGGCCGAGGTGACGCTGGATTGCCGCCATCTGAGCTTCGTCGACTACTCGGCCATTGCCGCGCTGATGACCCTGCGCGAGCGTTACACCAAGGCCGGCAAGCACCTGCGCGTGCTGCATTTGTCGGAGCGCTGCCGGAAGCTGCTCAAGCGCGCTCGTGTGCATCACGAATAAGTGATCAAGGCCCGACCAGGTCTTCCAGTTCCTGGGCTCGCGCCTGGGTCATATCGAGTACGCAGCCGGTGCCATTGACTTGGTCGATGGTGCCGCCGGTGGCCGAGCCGATAAATTGGCAATTGGCATCGCGGTACTTTATCCACAGGCGCTGCACGTCTTGCAGCTGCTGCTTGCGATTGCCTTCCTGAGCCGCGAGGGCCGTCTGGTAGGCCTTGTTCAGGCGCGTGTCCTGCACCTTGGTTTCCTTGATGTTGCAAGTGACCATGTCGGCGGTGGTGTCGGCGCCATCCATGCACTTTTTCAACGCCGGGTTCTCGGCGGCGGCAGCGGTGCCGCACAGGGCGAGCAGCAAGACGCTGACGGCGAATGTCGTACGAATCATGTCCGTTTTTCCTGGGCAATCAAGGGATGTGAATTTTAAGACTCAAGCGCGTCCGTTGAGTTTCCGACCTTTCTGATCTTCATGTAAGAACCCCCCTCGAATTTTCATACACAGGTGTTGGGCATATCCCGACGCGACAACCCTTATCCGTGGGCGAAAATTACTTTCATAAAAATTGAAAACGCTCCTTGGTAATGATTTATGAGTTTCACAACCAATTCGACGTGACCCTTTTCCGAGGAGTACCGCATGGCCGCATCACCGGGCTTCGGGCTATTGGCATACGCTGCCATCGCCATCATTGCTTTGATCGTGCTGATCGCACGTTACCGGCTCAACCCGTTTATCGTCATCACCCTGGTGTCCATCGGCCTGGCGCTGATGGCCGGGATGCCGGCGGACACCATCATGGGGTCCTATGAAGCCGGCGTCGGCAAGACCCTGGGGCATATCGCACTGGTGGTGGCGCTGGGCACCATGCTCGGCAAGATGATGGCCGAGTCCGGCGGGGCCGAGCAGGTGGCGCGCACGTTGATCAACCGGTTTGGCGAGCGCAATGCCCACTGGGCCATGGTGTGCATCGCGTTCCTGGTGGGGCTGCCGCTGTTTTTCGAAGTAGGATTTGTGTTGCTGGTGCCGATCGCCTTTACCGTGGCACGGCGTGTGGGGGTGTCGATCCTGATGGTCGGCTTGCCGATGGTCGCAGGCTTGTCGGTGGTGCATGCGCTGGTGCCGCCGCACCCGGCGGCGATGATGGCGGTGCTGGCGTATAACGCGTCAGTGGGGCAGACGGTGCTCTATGCGATCCTCATCGGTATCCCGACGGCGATCATCGCCGGCCCGGTGTACGCCAAATTCATTGTGCCGCGTATTCACCTGCCGGCGGAAAACCCGCTGGAACGCCAGTTCATCGAGCGCGAACCCCGTGAGCGTTTGCCGAGCTTTGCACTGACCATGGGCACCATCCTGTTGCCGGTGGTGCTGATGATGATCGGCGGTTGGGCCAACGTGATTTCCACTCCGGGTACGGGCTTCAACCAGTTCCTGCTGTTTATCGGCAACTCGGTGATCGCGCTGCTGGTGGCGACCCTGGTGAGTTTCTGGACCCTGGGCCTGGCGCAGGGCTTCAACCGCGAGTCGATCCTCAGGTTCACCAATGAATGCCTGGCGCCGACCGCGAGCATCACCTTGCTGGTGGGCGCGGGTGGCGGGTTGAACCGGATATTGGTGGACGCTGGCGTTACCAATGAAATTCTCGGCCTAGCCCATGCCTTCCACTTGTCGCCGCTGGTGATGGGCTGGCTGTTCGCGGCGTTGATGCGGATTGCGACGGGCTCAGCCACGGTAGCCATGACTACGGCTTCGGGCGTGGTAGCCCCGGTCGCCCTGGGCCTGGGTTATCCACATCCGGAATTGCTGGTGTTGGCCACCGGCGCGGGCTCGGTGATTTTTTCCCACGTCAATGACGGCGGCTTCTGGCTGATCAAGGAATACTTCAATATGACGGTGATCCAGACCTTCAAGACCTGGACCGTATTGGAGACCCTGATTTCGGTGGTGGCCTTCGCTCTGACCTACGGTCTGTCCTGCCTTCTGTAACCCGGAGCCCCCATGGACATCCTCTACCAGATCCGCGCCCGCCAGGCGTCCTTCAGCGCCGGCGAAGGGCGCATCGCCCAGCTTATGCTCGATGATGTGGGCTTTGCCGCATCGGCCAGCCTGGAGGAATTGTCCCAACGGGCCGAAGTCAGCACGGCGACCTTGTCGCGCTTTGCCCGCAGCGTCGGTTGCCGCGACCTGCGTGATTTGCGCCTGCAACTGGCCCAGGCCAGTGGTGTCGGCAGCCGCTTCCTCGACCCTGCCGGGCTACCCGAACAATCGGCCTTTCACCGGCAGATTCTCGGTGATATCGAGGCGACGTTGCGTCAGCATTTGTCGGGATTCAGCCAGGCAAGTTTTGTCGATGCGGTCAGCCTGTTGGGCAAGGCGCGGATGATCCATGCCTTCGGCATGGGCGGCCCATCGAGCCTGTGCAGCGATGAATTGCAGGTGCGCCTGGTGCGCCTGGGCTACCCGATTGCCGCCTGCCATGACCCGGTGATGATGCGCGTCACCGCCGCCACTTTGGGCCCGGACCACGCGTTGATCGTATGCTCGCTCACCGGCCTCACCCCGGAGTTGCTGGCGGTGACGGAGCTGGCGCGCAACTACGACACGCGCATCATCGCCATCACCCTGACCGATTCGCCTCTGGCGCAATTGGCCGATGTGCTGCTGCCGCTGCAGCCGGCCGAAACCAGTTTTATCTACAAGCCCACGGCGGCGCGCTACGGCATGCTGCTGGCCATTGACCTGCTCGCCACCGAGCTGGCGTTGGCCCTGCCGGACGACAACCAGGAACGCCTGCGCCGGATCAAGCTGGCCCTGGACGATTATCGCGGCGGCCCCGATAGCCTGCCGCTTGGAGACTGATATGAAGTACGACACGCTGATTCGTCAGGCGCTGGTGATTGATGGCAGCAACACGCCGGGGTACGTCGCCGATGTGGGACTGCGCGAGGGCCGTATCGAGGCGATTGGCGACTTGTCCACAGCCGTGGCCGAGCAGGTCATCGACGCCCGGGGCCGCGTGTTGGCGCCGGGCTTTATCGACGTGCACACCCACGACGATACTGTGGTGATCCGTTATCCGCAGATGCTGCCCAAGCTCAGTCAGGGTGTGACTACGGTAATCGTCGGCAATTGCGGCATCAGCGCGTCGCCGGTCAGCCTGCGCAACGATCCGCCGGACCCGATGAACCTGCTGGGCACGCGCGAGGCGTTTATATATCCGCGTTTCAGCGATTACCGCATCGCCGTCGAACACGCCCTCCCGGCCGTCAATGTCGCGGCGCTGATCGGCCACACGGCGCTGCGCAGCAACCAGATGGACGACCTGCATCGTACGGCCACCCCGAATGAAATCGCCGCCATGCGTGTGCAGTTGCAAGAGAGCCTTGAAGCCGGCGCGCTCGGTTTATCCACAGGCCTGGCTTATGCCAGTGCGTTTAATGCCGAGACCGATGAAGTGCTGCAACTCAGTGAGGCGCTGACCGCATACGGCGCGGTGTACACCACCCATCTGCGCAGCGAATTCGAACCGGTGCTGGAGGCAATGGACGAGGCGTTTCTGATCGGCCGGCA
The DNA here is from genome assembly GCF_036688725.1 of Pseudomonas lactucae. Classification (NCBI taxonomy): domain Bacteria; kingdom Pseudomonadati; phylum Pseudomonadota; class Gammaproteobacteria; order Pseudomonadales; family Pseudomonadaceae; genus Pseudomonas; species Pseudomonas lactucae. Next base: position 38,887 of record NZ_JAQQPT010000025.1, read on the forward strand.
TGCCAGGGCGCCGGTGATTATTTCCCACCTCAAGTGTGCCGGTGCGGGGAACTGGGGACGTAGTCCGCAGCTGCTGGCGGCGCTGGAAAATGCCGCGAAAACCCATCCTGTGGGCTGCGATTGTTATCCCTATGCGGCCAGCTCATCGACTCTGGACCTCAAGCAAGTGACCGATGCGTTTCGCATCACCATCACCTGGTCCACACCGCACCCTGACATGGGCGGGCGTGATCTGCAGGATATCGCTGCCGAGTGGGATGTTTCGCTGATGGACGCCGCGCGTCGCCTGCAACCGGCGGGCGCGGTGTATTACGGCATGGACGAGGCGGATGTGCGACGCATCCTGGCGCATCCATTGTCGATGGTGGGCTCCGATGGCTTACCGGAAGATCCGTTTCCGCACCCACGGTTGTGGGGCGCGTTTCCACGAGTGTTGGGGCATTTCAGCCGGGATGTCGGGTTGTTCCCGCTGCACACGGCAGTGCACAAGATGACCGGCTTGTCGGCGGCGCGTTTCGGTCTGTCGCAACGCGGAGAAATTCGTGAAGGGCATTGGGCGGACCTGGTGTTGTTCGATCCTTTGCGGGTGCGGGACGTGGCGGATTTCAAAACGCCGCAACGCGCGGCAGAAGGCATCGATGGGGTATGGGTCAATGGCGTGTTGAGCTACAGCGACGGGCAGGCGAATGGCGAGCGGGCGGGGCGGTTTCTGCAACGCAGTGGGGATTTGCGGGGTGGATTTTCGCCTTTATAGTGGGCGATCTCATACACGGAGCGGTCGCCATGCACTTAGGAAAAGTCACCCCCATCCTGCGAATATTCGACGAGGCCAAGGCGCTGGAATTCTACGTCGACTTCCTCGGGTTCAAGGTCGATTGGCAGCATCGATTCGAAGCGAATTTCCCGCTGTATCTGCAAGTGTCGTTGGGCGAGTGCGTGCTGCATTTGTCCGAACACCATGGCGATGCCTCACCCGGCGCGGCGGTGCGGATTCAAGCGCAGGGCGTGGACGCGTACCAGCGGCAATTGCAGGGCAAGGATTACCGTTACGCCAAGCCTGAGGTTGAGCAAACGCCTTGGGGCTCGCGGGAGATGAGCATCAAGGACCCGTTTGGGAACCGGGTGGTGTTTGTCGAGGAAGGCGAGGGCTGAGAGGTAAATCGCAGGCAATAAAAAACCGCCTTGGCAGATAATACCAGGCGGTTAAGGGCGAGCACTGTACCTGTGGCGAGGGAGCTTGCTCCCGTTGGGCCGCGAAGCGGCCCCGCTCTTTGTTTTATAAAGAAGGGACTGCTGCGCAGTCCAACGGGAGCAAGCTCCCTCGCCACGGTGATTTTGCCGGTTTTAAACGCGGAAATGACTAACCATCTGCTGCAACTGGCTACCCAAACGCGCCAGTTCCACACTCGACTTGGCCGTCTCTTCACTGGCGGTGGCGGTCTGCTCCGACACATCACGCACATTCACAATGCTGCGGCTGATCTCTTCAGCCACCGCGCTTTGCTGTTCGGCTGCAGCGGCGATCTGCTGGTTCATCGACTGGATGTTCGACACCGTACGGGTGATGTTTTCCAGGGATACGCCGGCCTTGCGTGTCAGCTCGACGCTGCTGTCGGTGAGGCTGCGGCTGTTGTTCATCACGTTGGCCACTTGCTGGGTGCCGTTCTGCAAGCCGGCGACCAGGCCTTCGATTTCTTCGGTGGATTTCTGCGTGCGCTGGGCCAGGCCACGCACTTCGTCGGCCACCACGGCAAACCCGCGGCCGGCTTCACCGGCACGTGCCGCTTCAATCGCCGCGTTGAGCGCCAGCAGGTTGGTCTGTTCGGCCACGGCCTTGATCACGTCCATCACGCTGCCGATCTTGTTGCTCTCTTGTTGCAGATGGCTCATGGCGTCGGTGGAACGCGCCACTTCAGCGGCCAGGCGTTCGATCTGGGCGATGGCCTCAGCCACCACTTTGTCGCCTGCGCGGGCCTGGCCATCGGCATCCGCCGCCGCCAGCGAAGCCTGTTCGGCGTTGCGCGCCACTTCCTGGACGGTGGCGGTCATTTCGTGCATCGCGGTGGCGACTTGATCGGTCTCGATCTTCTGGCTGTTCACCCCGGCGCTGGTTTGCTCGGTTACGGCCGACAGTTCTTCGGCGGCGCTGGCGATCTGGGTCACGCCGTCACGAATCCCACTGATCAGTTCGCGCAAGGTGCTGCCCATGCGCTGGATGCCTTGTTGCAGCACGCCCAGTTCATCACGGCGGGTGACCTGGATGTTGTGGCTCAGGTCGCCCGAGGCAATACGCTCGACCACGGCCAGGGTGTCTTGCAATGGACGGGTGATCTGGCGAGTGATCACCAGCGCGGCGATGATGCCGACCAGCAGTGCCAGCAGGGTGCTGATCAATTGCAGGCTACGGGCCTGGGCGCTTTCGGCGTCGCGGCGGTTGAGCTGGATCTCGTAGAGCTTGTCGCTGATGGTGACGATATCCGCGCCCTGGGTGGTCATTTCCGCACGAGCGGCGACGATGTTGGCGTTGGCCACCTTGTAGTTCTGCACGGCGGTGCGGTACGCGCTCAGGGCGGTTTCCAGCGCGCTCAACGCGCTTTGCTGGCTGGCGCCGAAGGCGGCACTGAGGTCTTTCAAGCCACTGATGGTTTTTTCAATTTGCGCGGCGGCGCGGGCTTCGGTGTCCGGGTTGACGTTACCGGTGTAGCCGCGCACTTCGTAGCGGGCCGACAGAAACTCGAACTTGGCATTGGTCACGGCCTGGAACTGAGCGAAGCGCTCGGGGCTCTCGGGCATCCGTTGCACCGTCGCATCCAGCGCGTTGATCTGCGCGTTGGCGATGTCGGCCTTGTCGCCCATCACCTGGCGCGAGGCGTTGCCGTTACGGTAAGCCTCGCGCATTTTGTTCAGTGATTGCTGGTAAGCGGTGATGACCGCTTTCTGCTCGTTGAGCAGCTTGACGTTTTCCGGGCTCTTGAAACTGTCGAGCAGTTTCTGTTGTTGGGCCGCGAAGGCGTCCAGGCTGCTCTGTACGTTCTGCGCCACGGCTTCATCGCCGTTGGCCAGCATGTACTGCAGGCGCACGATCCGCAGTTTGGTCAGCGAGGCGTTGAGCTGGGTGATGTCGCTCATCCAGTTGCTGCGGTCGATCAGGCTGCCCAGGCTGGTCCAGCCGGTGAGAGCCAGGATCGAGGTGAGGACAAGTACCAGGCCAAAGCCCAGGCCCAGTTTGAGGTTGACGCTGATGTTACCGAACCAGCTGTTCATCTAATGCTCCACAAGAATGATGTCTGTTTGCTGGGCGGTATTGTTTTTTGAGCCAGCCAAGGTGTAGGCCGTTATCGGCGGCCGGGTGTGAATCTGAAGGGCTTAATTTGGGGGGGCGACAAAGGGTCATCATCGCGGTGCGGCGATGGCGACCCGGATGGATTACAGCGTTGCAGGGGCTCATCACGACCCGGTCTTGTGTGCTAGTCTGCGGGCCCTTTTAGTTTTGGACGGCGCGGTTAATCGCGTTGTCCTGCAGCGGAGCCTCTTCATGTCCGAAGTTAATCTGTCCACCGACGAAACCCGCGTCAGCTACGGTATCGGCCGTCAGTTGGGCGACCAACTGCGCGACAACCCACCACCGGGCGTGAGCCTGGACGCGATCCTGGCCGGCCTGACCGACGCATTCGCAGGCAAGCCAAGCCGTGTTGACCAAGAGCAAATGGCCGCCAGTTTCAAGGTCATCCGCGAAATCATGCAAGCCGAAGCGGCTGCCAAGGCTGAAGCGGCCGCAGGCGCCGGCCTGGCGTTCCTGGCTGAAAACGCCAAGCGTGATGGCATCACCACCCTGGCTTCCGGCCTGCAGTTTGAAGTGCTGACCGCCGGTGACGGCGCCAAGCCGACCCGTGAAGACCAGGTGCGCACCCACTACCACGGCACTCTGATTGACGGCACTGTGTTCGACAGTTCCTACGAGCGTGGCCAGCCTGCAGAATTCCCGGTGGGCGGCGTGATCGCCGGCTGGACCGAAGCCCTGCAACTGATGAATGCCGGCAGCAAATGGCGCCTGTACGTGCCGAGCGAATTGGCCTACGGCGCTCAAGGCGTTGGCAGCATCCCGCCGCACAGCGTTCTGGTATTCGACGTCGAACTGCTCGACGTTCTGTAAGACCTGCTGTTACCTGTAGGAACGAGCTTGCTCGTTCCTACAGTGTTTTGCCGGTGTACTCATGGATGGAACTTGCCATTGAGCTCCGTCGCCGGGCGCAACGCCCGGGCATAGCAGAACAGGAACAGATTACGCACCACTTCCTTCAGCACACCGGGTTCGCTTGAACTCAGGCCATTGACGTCCAGGTCGCCTTGGTCCTGTAGTTCAGTCAGCGCTTCTTCTTCCAGCACCGCACAGACTTCACCGGTTTCCCGATGCAGGATTCGTAGGTAAGGATGGGGGCGGTCCAGCCAGGCATCGATCAAATAAGTCATGGTCGTTCTCCTTGATGAGTTTCAATGAGAATAATTCTTATTCGTGGAATAGCAAGTGCCTATTGGCGGTTTCTGGTTTTTTCTGTGTGGGTATTGAGAAAGGTCAACGGGGAGGGCAAAGCGCCATCCCGCGGCGGGCGCGGGATGGAAACAGCAGGTTCAGACTTTGCGCACGAATTCGGACTTGAGCTTCATCGGGCCGATACCGTCGATTTTGCAATCGATGTCATGGTCACCGTCGCACAGGCGGATGTTCTTGACCTTGGTGCCGACTTTTACCACCAGGGAAGTGCCCTTGACCTTGAGGTCCTTGATCACGGTGATGGTATCGCCGTCCTGCAGGACGTTGCCCACAGAGTCTTTCTTCACGGTTTCATCGCCGGCCACTTCGGCCTCGCCACTGGCGGACCACTCATGGGCGCATTCCGGGCAGATCAGTTGGGCGCCGTCTTCGTAGGTGAATTCGGAATTGCATTTCGGGCAGGGTGGCAACGTGCTCACTAAAGCTCCTCGGGAGTCAGGGATGGCTAAAAGTCGCACATTATATAAGGTTTTTGGCTCGGGGGCGCCCTGGAATTGGCAATACAACCTAAATGTGGAGGGGCGGCGCCCCTCCCACATGCAAGTATTTTAGTGCGTACGCGCGACCGCGAACTCACTCAGCTCAACCAGGGCGTCCCGGTATTCGCTGGCCGGCAGGGCTTCCAGGCATTTGATTGCACGGGCCACATAGTCACGCGCCAGTTGCGCGGTGTAGTCCAGCGAACCCGAAGCTTCCACGGCAGCGCGGATGCTTTCCAGGTCCTCGATGCCGCCTTTCTGGATCGCCTTGCGCACCAGGGCGGCCTGTTCCGGCGTACCTTCGCGCATGGTGTAGATCAGCGGCAAGGTCGGTTTGCCCTCGGCCAGGTCGTCACCGACGTTCTTGCCCAGGGTTTCGGCGTCGCCGCGGTAGTCCAGCAGGTCGTCCACCAGCTGGAACGCCACGCCCAGGTGATCACCAAAGGTGCGCAGCGCTTCGGCCTGTTCGGCGCTGGCGCCACACAACGCGGCGGCGCTATGGGTCGAGGCTTCGAAGAGCATCGCGGTCTTGCCGCGAATCACTTCCATATAGGTTTCTTCGGTAGTGCTGGCGTCACGCACCTTCGACAGTTGCAACACTTCGCCTTCGGCGATGATGCGCGTGGCCTGTGAAAGGATCTTCATCACCGGCATCGAGCCCAGCTCGACCATCATTTCGAACGAGCGCGAATACAGGAAGTCGCCCACCAGCACGCTCGGGGCGTTGCCCCACATGGCATTGGCGGTTTCACGGCCACGGCGCATGCCGGACATGTCGACCACGTCGTCATGCAGCAGGGTGGCGGTGTGCAGGAACTCGATGGTAGCGGCGAGCAGGCGCAGGTCATCGCCTTCGCGGCCCAGGGCCTTGCCACACAGCAACACTAATAAAGGACGCAGGCGCTTACCGCCCGCCGACGTAATGTAGTCGCCAATTTTGGAGACCAGCGGCACTTTAGACGTCAGCTGCTGCTTGATGATGCCGTCGACGGCGCTAAAATCGTCCGCGACCGCGCGGTAGAAAGCTTGGGGTTGCATCAGCGACAGTCGCTCCAGAAGGGTTGCGCGGCATGCTAGGACCCTGACCCCGCAGTGTCAAGGCGCGATAGACGGCCCCTTGCAAGCCTTCCACAGCTTGCGTACAATCGCGCACCCTGAACTTCCTGGGCAGCACCTGCCTTACGCAATTGCATTCGGGACGTCCATCCCATGCAGCCATGCCAGCCAATACCTCTTCTTATAAAGCGCTGGGTGAGCAGGATTATCGGAGAAATACCATGTCGTACGCAGTAATTGTTACTGGTGGCAAGCAATACAAGGTCGCCCCAGGTGAATACCTGAAGATCGAAAAACTGGAAATCGCTACCGGCGAATCCGTTACTTTTGATCGCGTTCTGTTGGTCGCCAATGGCGATGACGTGAACATCGGCGCTCCAGTTGTTGCTGGCGCTACCGTTGTGGCTGAAGTGATCTCCCAAGGTCGTCACGATAAAGTCCGCATCATCAAGTTCCGTCGTCGTAAGCACCACATGAAGCGTATGGGCCACCGCCAGTGGTACACCGAGATCAAAATCACCGGTATTCAGGCTTAATTTCAGCCTAATTCCTCACTAGGAGAATTGACTCATGGCACACAAAAAAGCTGGTGGTAGTACCCGTAACGGTCGCGACTCAGAAGCCAAACGCCTTGGCGTTAAGATGTATGGCGGCCAGAAAATCATTCCGGGCAACATCATCGTGCGTCAGCGCGGCACCCAATTCCACGCCGGTTACGGTGTTGGCATGGGTAAAGATCACACCCTCTTCGCGAAAATCGAAGGCGTGATCAAGTTTGAAGTAAAAGGCGCGTTCAACCGCCGTTACGTGAGCGTTGTCGCAGCTTAATTGCGAGATCGCTGGAAAAGCCCTGTCTTGCGACGGGGCTTTTTCGTTTGTGGAGTGAGTCTCTTGCAAAGCTGTTTGTAATGAGCTCAGGCGCTGGATAGGCGGTCGCTGTTTGAGGTCGCTGCGCTCATTTTTGCAAGAGTCTTATGTCTTGGTTTTTTAAGCTCGTCCGTGCGGCGAGAGGCGTTTTGTTATGAAGTTCGTTGATGAAGTTTCCATCCGAGTAAAAGCAGGCGACGGCGGTAACGGTTGCATGAGTTTCCGTCGCGAAAAATTCATCGAAAACGGTGGCCCCAACGGCGGTGACGGCGGTGACGGCGGTTCCATCTACATGATGGCCGACGAAAACCTCAACACCCTGGTCGACTACCGTTACACCCGCCACTTCGATGCCGAGCGTGGCTCCAACGGCGGCAGCACCGACTGCACCGGTAAAAAAGGCGAAGACCTGGTACTGCGTGTACCGGTCGGCACCACGATCATCGACTCCGCCACCCAGGAAGTGATCGGCGACCTGACCAAGGCCGGCCAGAAGCTGATGGTGGTGCAGGGCGGCTGGCACGGTCTGGGTAACACCCGATTCAAGTCCAGTACCAACCGTGCGCCACGCCAGACCACGCCGGGCAAGCCGGGCGAGCAGCGTGACCTCAAGCTGGAAATGAAAGTACTGGCGGACGTCGGCCTGTTGGGCCTGCCGAACGCCGGCAAAAGTACCTTTATTCGCTCGGTCTCGGCCGCCAAGCCGAAAGTCGCCGACTACCCGTTCACCACCCTGGTACCCAACCTGGGCGTGGTCAGCGTCGATCGCTGGAAAAGCTTTGTCATCGCCGACATTCCCGGCCTGATCGAAGGTGCTTCCGACGGCGCAGGCCTGGGGATTCGCTTCCTCAAGCACTTGTCGCGTACCCGTTTGTTGCTGCACCTCGTCGACATGGCGCCGCTGGATGAAACCAGCGCAGCGGATGCCGCCGAAGTGATCGTCAGCGAGCTGACCAAATTCAGCCCGGCCCTGGCCGAGCGTGATCGTTGGTTGGTGCTGAACAAATGCGACCAGATCCTCGAAGAAGAGCACGAGGAACGCGTCAAGGAAATCGTCGACCGCCTGGAGTGGACCGGCCCGGTCTACGTGATCTCGGCCATCGCCAAAGAGGGCACCGAGCGCCTGACCCGCGACATCATGCGCTACCTCGAAGACCGCGCCGACCGCCTGGCGGCCGACCCGGTGTACAAGGCCGAACTCGCCGAGCTTGACCAGCAGATCGAAGACGAAGCCCGTGCTCAGTTGCAGGCCCTGGACGACCAGCGTGCCCTGCGCCGCAGCGGCGTGAAGTCGGTGCACGACATCGGCGACGACGATTGGGACGAAGAAGACGTAGATGATGAAGACGGTCCGGAAATCATTTACGTGCGCGACTGATCCGTTGCGATAAACTTGAACGCCGCTCCCTGGAGCGGCGTTTTGGTATCCGGGTATAACGTTATGGGCGGCGCTGGGTCGCGCGGCCCTCACTCTAAGGTTGAAGATGATGCGGAGCAAAGTGACAGGTGCGCAGCGCTGGGTCGTAAAGATCGGCAGTGCGTTGTTGACGGCGGATGGCAAGGGGCTCGATCGCGCAGCCATGAGCGTCTGGGTCGAACAGATGGTGGCCCTGCATGAAGCGGGCGTGGAGTTGGTACTGGTGTCGTCCGGGGCGGTTGCCGCCGGGATGAGCCGCCTTGGCTGGACCGCGCGACCCAGCGCGATGCACGAACTGCAAGCCGCCGCCGCCATCGGCCAGATGGGCCTGGTGCAAGCCTGGGAATCGAGCTTTGCCGAGCACGGCCGCCACACCGCGCAGATCCTGCTCACCCACGACGACCTGTCCGACCGCAAGCGCTACCTCAATGCCCGCAGCACTTTGCGTGCCCTGGTCGAGCTCAAGGTGATCCCGGTGATCAACGAGAACGACACAGTGGTCACCGACGAAATCCGCTTCGGCGACAACGACACCCTGGCCGCCCTGGTGGCCAACCTGGTGGAAGCCGACCTGTTGGTGATCCTCACCGACCGCGACGGCATGTTCGACGCCGACCCGCGCAACAACCCCGATGCCCAGTTGATCTATGAGGCGCGTGCCGATGACCCGGCACTGGACGCCGTGGCCGGCAGCGTGGGCGGCGCGCTGGGCCGTGGCGGCATGCAGACCAAGCTGCGCGCTGCGCGCCTGGCCGCGCGTTCCGGTGCCCACACCATCATCGTTGGCGGGCGCATTGAGCGCGTGCTGGATCGTCTCAAGGCCGGTGAGCGCATCGGCACGTTGCTGTCGCCGGAGCGCGGCATGCTGGCGGCGCGCAAGCAGTGGCTGGCCGGGCACCTGCAGACCCGTGGCACTCTGGTACTCGATGATGGTGCCGTGTCGGCCTTGTCCCAGGGCAACAAGAGTTTGTTGCCGGTGGGCGTCAAGTTGGTACAGGGCAGCTTCCGTCGTGGCGAGATGGTGGTGTGTGTCGCGCCCGACGGTCGCGAGATCGCCCGTGGCCTGGCCAACTACAGCGCCCTGGAAGCGCAGAAGATTATTGGACAATCGTCGGATGCGATTGTCGGACTCTTGGGTTATATGGCCGAACCGGAACTGGTTCACCGCGACAACCTGATCCTGGTTTAACCATAGGAAGTACACGATGCGCGTGATGAAGGGATTGCTCGGCCTGCTGCTGGCCATGCCGCTGCTGGCTTCGGCCGAGGAAATCGGCCAGGTGTCGACGGTGTTCAAGTTTGTCGGCCCCAACGACCGGATCGTTGTTGAAGCGTTCGATGACCCCAAGGTCGACGGTGTGACCTGCTACCTGTCGCGTGCCAAGACCGGCGGCGTCAAAGGCGGCCTGGGCCTGGCCGAAGACCGTGCTGAAGCATCGATTGCCTGCCGCCAGGTCGGGCCGATTCGCTTCAAGGGTGAACTCAAGGACGGCGACGAAGTGTTCAAGGAGCGCACCTCACTGGTGTTCAAGACCATGCAGGTGGTGCGTTTCCTCGACAAGCAGCGCAACACTCTGGTCTACCTGGTCTACAGCGACCGCCTGATCGAAGGCAGCCCGCAGAACGCGGTGACCGCCATCCCGATTTTGCCGTGGCCGACCGCTCAGTAACCCGCAGGCGAGTTTTGTCATCGGCGTCTATGATTGCAGGCTTGCGGGTTGTAATCTCCAAGCATCGTAATGCAAAGAACATGGAATATCTGGAGTTCGTCATGAGTGCTTTCCACGACCTGAAACTCAAAGCGTTGGACGGACAAGAGCTGCCGCTGGCCCCCTTCAAGGGGCAAGTCGTGCTGGTGGTCAATGTGGCGTCCAAGTGTGGCTTGACCCCGCAATACGCGGCGTTGGAAAACCTCTATCAGCAATACAAAGGCCAGGGATTTACCGTGCTTGGCCTGCCGTGCAATCAATTTGCGGGCCAGGAGCCGGGTACCGAGCAAGAGATTCAGGAATTCTGCAGCCTGAACTACGGCGTGACCTTCCCCCTGGGCAGCAAGCTTGAGGTCAACGGCCCTGACCGTCATCAGCTGTACCGCTTGCTGGCGGGCGAGGGTGCCGAGTTTCCTGGGGACATCACCTGGAATTTCGAGAAGTTCCTGCTGGGCAAGGATGGGCGGGTGCTCGCACGCTTTTCCCCGCGTACTGCGCCGGATGATCCGACGATCGTCCAGGCCATCGAAAAAGCCCTGGCCTGAAGACCTCCAGGAGGCTTTTGTGGTGAGCGGGCAAGCCCGCTCACTACAGGTCAGCGGCAACCGGGTTGTGCCACTTTTACCCCTTAATCACCCAGATCAATAGTGCTACCCAGCACCTTGCGCTCCCCATATTATCCACGTCATAAACCCCGTCTTTCGTGGAGTGCCCCATGCCCGTCCAAGCCTTGTTCAAACCCTTCCAGCTCGGTGCGTTGCAACTGTCGACCCGCGTCGTCATGGCACCGATGACCCGCTCGTTCTCGCCGGGTGGCGTTCCCAACTCCAAAGTCATCGAGTACTACCGTCGCCGTGCCGCTGCCGGCGTAGGCCTGATCATCACCGAAGGCACCGTGGTCGGTCATCAAGCCTCGAATGGCTACCCCAATGTGCCGCACTTCTACGGTGAAGCCGCCCTGACGGGCTGGAAGAAAGTCGTCGATGCGGTACACGCCGAAGGCGGCAAGATCGTCCCGCAGTTGTGGCACGTGGGCAGCGTGCGCCGCATCGGCACCGAGCCCGACGCCAGCGTGCCGGCCTATGGCCCGATGGAAAAACTCAAGGATGGCACTGTGGTGGTGCATGGCATGACGCATCAAGACATCAAGGAGGTGATCAACGCCTTCGCCCAAGCCGCCAAGGATGCCCAGAGCATCGGCATGGACGGCGTTGAGATCCACGGCGCCCATGGTTATCTGGTCGACCAGTTCTTCTGGGAAGGCAGCAACCAGCGTACCGACGAGTACGGTGGCAGCTTGGCCAACCGGTCGCGTTTCGCCATTGAGTTGATTCAGGCCACCCGCGCTGCCGTCGGTCCGGACTTCCCGATCATCTTCCGGTTCTCCCAGTGGAAGCAGCAGGATTACACCGCGCGCCTGGTGCAAACCCCCGAGGCGCTGGGCGAGTTCCTCAAGCCGTTGTCCGACGCCGGCGTGGATATTTTCCACTGCTCCACTCGCCGTTTCTGGGAGCCGGAATTCGAAGGCTCCGACCTCAACCTGGCCGGCTGGACACGCCAGCTCACCGGCAAACCGACCATCACCGTCGGCAGCGTCGGCCTGGATGGCGAGTTCCTGCAGTTCATGGTCAACACCGACAAAGTCGCGCAGCCGGCCAGCCTGGAGAAACTGCTGGAGCGCCTGAACAACGATGAATTCGATCTGGTCGCCGTGGGCCGCGCGCTGCTGGTTGACCCGGATTGGGCGGTGAAGGTGCGTGAAGGTCGTGAGGGCGACATCCTGCCGTTCAGTCGTGAAGCGTTGACGACCCTGGTCTAAGCGGCGCTTGCCCGCGCTTGATCCGACGGCCCATCAAGCCCGTCAGATCAAGCGCGACGCCCCTGCAATCGCAGGCTGCTCGCCGCACGCCCCACGGAGTTGATGTTCGAACTGCTCGATAATCGCCGGCCAGCCCTGGCGGCTGGCATGTTGGCGGGCATTCAAGCGCGCCCTGCGCAACGTCTCCCGTTCTTCCAGCAGCCAAATGGCCGCATCGCAAAACGCGTTTTCATCCCCCGGCATCGCCAATACGCCGTTGTAGCCATGGCGGATATGCTGGGTGGCCGCCGCCTGGTCATAAGCCACTACGCCCAATCCTGAAGCCATCGCTTCCAACACCACGTTGCCAAAGGTTTCGGTCAGGCTGGGAAACAGGAACAGATCCCCCGAGGCGTAATGCCGTGCCAGCTCCTCGCCGCGCTGAGTGCCGCAGAACACCGCATCGGGCAGGTCGCGTTCCAGCAGCGGGCGTTGCGGACCATCGCCGACGATGATCAGCTTCATCCGGCGTTGTGGGTACGTTGCCTGCAGGGCATCGAAGCAGCGTTTGAGCAGCGCGAGGTTTTTCTCCTGGGCCAGGCGCCCAACGTGCAGCACGCCAATATCATCGTTTGCCAAGCCCCAGCTATCACGCAGGGTGTTGTCGCGCTTGGCCGGGTGGAACAGCTGGCTGTCGACCCCGCGTGACAACATCCCCAGACGTTCGAAATGCCGCCGCTCCAGTTCCAGGCGCTGGCTGGCGCTGGGCACCAAGGTCAACGTGGAACGGTTATGAAACCAGCGCAGGTAATGCGTGACCAGGCGGCTTAACAGGCTCAAACCGTACTGGTTGGAGTACTGCTGGAAATTGGTATGAAAACCGCTGACCACGCTGATCCCCAAGCGCCGCGCCGCACGCAGTGCCGACAGCCCCAGCGGCCCCTCGGTGGCGATATACAGCACGTCCGGGCGCTGCCGTGTCCAGCGCCGCAGCAGCTTGTGCATAGACGACTGGCCCCATTGCAGGCCCGGGTAACCGGGCAATGGCCAGCCACGGCACAGCAGCAATTCGTCGTCGCTGGGGCGGCTCTGGTCGGCGCCCTGGCGTGGGCGTACCAGTTCGACTTGATGGCCACGCGCACGTAATCCTTCGCACAAGCGGCCAAGGGTATTGGCCACCCCGTTGATCTCTGGCGGGAAGGTTTCGGTGATGAGGGTGATGTGAAGCAAAGCGGTCGTCATGACCCACAGTGTCGCTGTGGGCCATGTCGCCATTGTGTCATGCAGATGATGGATTTATGACCGGGTCACTTTCGGCACGGCCATCGCCTCGGCGCCTTGCTCACGCACCCAGAACAACGTGGCCCCGGCCACCGCCGCCGGCATCATCAGCAGGTTGACCACCGGCACCAGCAGCACCAGGTAGACGACGCCGCCGAAGCTCATGCTCTGCCAGCGCTTCTGGCGCAGCCAGGCGAGCATTTCGTTCCAGCCCAACTTGTGGTTGTCGGCCGGGTAGTCGATGTATTGGATTGCCATCATCCACACCCCGAACAGCAGCCACAACGGCGCCGCGATCAGGTTGACCACCGGGATGAACGACAGGATAAACAGGCCGATGGCTCGCGGCAGGAAGTAGCCCAGTTTGCGCAATTCACGGGCCAGCGTGCGCGGCACCATGGCGATCAACTCGCCCCAGCTGAAGGCCGGGAAGTCATCGGTGCCGCGTACCACCACTTCAACCTTCTCCGAGAGAAAGCCATTGAACGGCGCCGCGATGATATTGGCGAGCATCGTGAAGGTGAAAAACACCATCAGCACCACCAGCACCACAAATAAAGGCCAAAGCAGGTAATTCAGAAAACTCAGCCAATTGGGCAGAGTCGGCATCAAATGGTCGACCCACAGGCTGAATTGATGGCCGGCAAAATAGATCAAACCGACGAACAGCACGAGATTGATCATCAGCGGCAGCAGCACAAACAGGCGCAGGCCAGGGCTCAACACCAGTTTGAGGCCTTCACGCAGGTACTGCGGGCCGGAAAGAGCGGGGGCGGGCATGGAGAACTCCGAGCAAAGGGGCGAACGCGCCGACCTTACCGGCTTTGTATCCCAGGCGAAAGCGGCGACATCAGCGGTAACAAACCCATCGATTGAACGGGGTGACTGCATAGAGACCACCTATGAGCTGGATTGTTATTCCGTATTTCCTTAATCTTGCCCCCCTCTATACGCTGCACCCATTATTTTCAGGATCCGCGAGTTCAAGCCTTCCCCAAGTGCTTCGCGGTCCTTTTTTATTCCAGCCGTCTTGTAGTCCGGGCGGTCGATAGGAGCGAGTCATGTCTGATACCCGTCATTCGCGAGTGATTATTCTCGGTTCCGGCCCTGCCGGTTACAGCGCTGCCGTCTACGCTGCCCGGGCCAACCTCAAGCCGCTGCTGATCACCGGCATGCAGGCGGGCGGTCAGTTGACCACCACCACCGAAGTCGACAACTGGCCTGGCGACGTCCACGGCCTGACCGGCCCGGTGCTGATGGAGCGCATGAAAGAACACGCCGAGCGCTTTGAAACCGAGATCGTGTTTGATCACATCAACAAAGTCGACTTTTCCAAGAAGCCTTACAGCCTGACCGGCGACAGCGGCGTCTACACCTGCGACGCACTGATCATCGCTACCGGTGCCAGCGCCCGCTACCTGGGCCTGCCGTCCGAAGAAGCGTTTATGGGCAAGGGCGTTTCGGCCTGCGCGACCTGCGACGGGTTCTTCTACCGCAATAAGCCGGTCGCTGTTGTCGGCGGCGGCAACACCGCCGTGGAAGAGGCGCTGTACCTGGCCAACATCGCCAGCACCGTGACCCTGGTTCACCGTCGTGAGACGTTCCGCGCCGAGAAGATCCTGATCGACAAGCTGCACGCCCGTGTGGCTGAAGGCAAGATCATCCTCAAGCTCAACGCCACCCTGGACGAAGTCCTGGGCGACAACATGGGCGTGACCGGTGCCCGCCTGAAGAACAACGACGGCAGCTTCGACGAGCTGAAAGTCGACGGCGTGTTCATCGCCATCGGCCACACCCCGAACACCTCGTTGTTCGAAGGTGTGCTGGAAGCCAAGGACGGTTACCTGGTGGTGCAGGGCGGCCGCGAAGGCAATGCGACTGCCACCAACATCAAAGGCATCTTCGCCGCCGGTGACGTGGCTGACCACGTGTATCGCCAGGCCATTACCTCCGCCGGTGCCGGTTGCATGGCGGCCCTGGATGCCGAGCGGTACCTGGACGGTCTGCAGAACGCTTCGTTCTGAACCCGTTGAATTAAAAAAAACCGGCTGCGAGGCCGGTTTTTTTATGAGTGCAATTTAAAGGTGGAAGGGGGCTTGCCCCGGTGGCAATGTACCAGTTGATGAATAGTTGGCTGACCCACCGCTATCGGGGGCAAGCCTCCTCCCACATTTTGATTTGCATTTGACTCAGGATTTTCGGGTCAGGGGTTGTGCCGCAAATTTCACACCTGCCAGCCCGTGGGCAATCAACGCGCGAATATTGCCGTGGTCACTGCCCTGCGGCGTGGCCACCACCGAACGGTAATGTTCACCAAACGCCCGCAGCGCTTGCTGGTCGCTCAAGCCTTCCAGCAGCGCCAACCCCAAGGTCTTGCACGAACCTTCGTTTTGCCCGGCAGCGTTTTCCACGCCGCCGTTGGTGAAGCCTTGAGGCTGGTAGTCGTAGCCGGCAGCAACAAAGGCCAGGGTATCGGCAAACGCGTGTTCACCGCTGTTGAGGCTGGTGAGCAGGGAGTTCAAGTCAGTCATGATTTCTGCAGCCTTACTACTGTTATGTGAGTTTTATCGTTCATAAATCAATCGTTTACCGGATGCAATTTTTTTGCGATTTTTAACTACCGAAGGATTAATCGCCCCGGACGTTCCAGCACTTCTTTTGTCGCCTGACCGGTGCGCTGGTCGGGAAAAGCACGTCGCTCGGCCGAAAGCGGGCGATACCACAGGCGGCGGCAATGCGCTGGCGTTGCAGGCCCCCGGCAAGCGCTTGCTTGAAACTGCTTTCGCTTTGAGGCAACCCCAGTATGTAGCCGACGCCTGTCTGGAAATCGCCTTCATGAGCCTGCCACCAGACGGCGATTGACTGCGGGTCGGGCCAGGGCAGGTTCTCATCGGGGTCCATGACGACATTGGAGTCCTCGGCGTCGTCGTTCGGGCCAGCATCGAAATCCGGCAACTGCTGCAGTTCCAGATTGAGCAGCGCAAGGTCTACGCCGGTCATCAGGCTGAAGGCTTCGCCGGCGACGCGGGCATAAGGCAGGTCGCTCATCTGCTGGATCAGCCACGGCACGCCGACGGGATTACCCAGCAGCCCAATGGCCTGAATGCCGATGCGGCGCTGCTCAGGGTTCTGTATCAACTGGTGTATCCAGGCGATGCTGTGCTCAGGATGTTGCCAGGCCAACAGGACGCAGAGCGCGCGGTACTGGAACTCGCCCGGTTGCTCGGCGAAGGGGCGCAGTGGCTCCAGGGCGTACTCATCGCCCATTTGTGCGGTGGCCCAATTGACCCAGAAGCGCGTCGCTGCATCTTGATGTAGACGGTGGGCACGAATGGTCGGCATCAGGTCATGCCGACGCAGCTCGCCGGCCGTGCGGGCGGCACGTGCCAGTACGCTGGGGTCGGCTTGCGAAAGCTCCGTAAGCAGCGCAGCGCCGGGATTGTGGCGATGCATACCGCAAGCGGCAAGGCCGAGGCGGCGGAACAGGGGCTTGGGGGAGGCGAGCATGCGGTCGATCCAGGGCGCTACCCACTCCCAATCGAGCCACCCCAAGGCCATCAGGTAACCTCGCTCCGTTTCCACAGCCTCTCTCACGTGCTCGCTGAGCTGCGCCAACCCGTTCGTATTGTGTGTCTCGAAGGCCAGGACCACGCCAGCGAACACCTCGCCAACCGTATGTGGGCCGAGTTGGGCCAGCAAGGTTTCCAGGCCGGCGGGGCCGGCGATACGCAGGCCATCGAGATGAGCGTCGATACGGTCTTCCAGTTTGCCGAGATCGTCCAAGTCGTAATGTGGCGCGCGTAATGCGTAGTCACGCAGGACAGCGAGGAAGCTGGCTTCTTCAGCATGCAGGTCAAGGACGACGGGAAGTGTGTTCATCAGTCGTCGCTCCTGATGCAAGGGCAGGGCAGGAGCGTTGGGTTAGTCAATTCGCAGGCACCGCGTCCAGGTCGAACCATCGAACTGCATGACATCCTTGGGCCCGATGGACCACATGATCCCGTCGGCCGCGCTCAGGTGATAACAGGTCAGTGGAACGTCGTCACCGAAGTCGACGGGCTTGAGTTTGCCGTCCTCGAGCCGGTAGACGAAATGCGTGGAAGACACATAAAGCTGTCCATCGAAAACTTCCATGCCCCAGAGGTCCTCCTCCGTGCTTTCATGTTCGATCATTTCCCACTGATCATTGCGTCCGCGAAGCAAGGTCCCGAGCTGGCCGCAGGCGTAGACGAAGCCGTCCGGCGCGCAGCGAACCTTGTAGAGCGCCAGGTTGGTCGGGCTGTTCTGCTGGGTGAAGCGGGCGCCGTCGTATTGCCAGATTTCCCCTTCCCAACCGACGGTATAGATTTCCTGTTCGCTGAAGCCATCGATGGATTCGAAGCTGGTGTCGGTGATCGGGGTGTCACCGACCTGGGCGCTCTGGTCGATGCATCGCCACTGGTCTTCGTCTTCGCGAACATAGGCTTGCCGACAGGTGCCTACGGCATAGGCTCGACCTTTGGCGATGCCACGGATTTCACGCAGAGGGCCGCGTTTTTTGGGGTCTACGCCGCAGTTGGCGATGGGGGCTTCTTCCTTTACCTCGCCACCGCCACTGGCTTCTATAGATCCATCAATGCCCAATGCCAGGAAGCGCTCAGCCGGGATATGACAGACCGTTCCTGAACAGGCAAGCCATGGCACTGTCCCTGCGTACCAGTCTCCACAGTCCAGGTTGAACATTATCGAACCGGTGTAGCCTTCGCTGATAGAAAGGTCGTTCGTAGTAATCAAATAGCTGAGATCTGAGTAGCGAACGACCCCAGTACCAATGCTGAGGCCGCGGAATGCTGGGTCTCGAGTGTCCATGTTGGTCTCCTGATGTGAGTAAATTAACGGCCACGCCTGATAGGCTTCATCTCGGCCTGAGCCTTATTGCGCTCGTCTTGATTGCTGGTCATCGACGCGCAGGCATTGATCGGTTTTTCCTTGCCTGGATCCTTTACTTTGTCGTGATACTTGTTCAACTGAGCTTCCAGACATTCCTGACTGCAGTCGGAGTCCGGAAAGGTTTTCTTGGCCGCCAAGGCCCCAGTCTGCGTGGCCTTTGCCCTTGGCCACTCACCCTTTGTATCGGCTTCATGCAAGGCCACCACCCCACGCCGTGTATGCATCTGGCCGTGGGTGGCGGTGGTCTGATTGGGCCCCTCTGCACACATCACCGGGGCTTTGTCGGTCCGGTATTTGCTCCAGCCGGCTTTGGTGGGGTGCTTGCTTCTGGGTTGGCCGGGAAAGGCCGGTCCGTCGGTAAAGGACGCCGAATCGATCAGGTGGTCGCCGGTTTGTCCCGGGCAGCATCTGTTGGGTTTGAACGGCGCAAGAAAACAGCGCATCGCCTTTTGGCACGCGTCGCTGTTGATGGTCTTGGCCAGGGTCGAATACTCGCCCTGGACTTCGGCATGTTTGCCCGCATAGGCCGCATTATCTTTAAAACCGTCGCCTGCCGCGTCTTTAGCGGCTTTCCTGGCTTTGGTCGCGGCCAGTAGTGTGGTGATATCCGGGCAGATCATTTTTTGCTTGGTATCCCCGCAAGCGTCTTTTGCCCGGTCTCGTTCTCCCTCGCATTGGGACAAATCCTTGGCCAGTGCCATTCGGTCCGTGTAGGTCCAGGGCATGGTGTTGCCCGGTTGGGAGGCGTGGTTGTGGGTGGTCAGGTCCATGTGTCGGACAACGTTCTTCCCTTCGTATTTCACATCCATCGACCAGGAGGTGAAATACACCTTGCCCTTTATCTTGCTGGTGATGACGCCTTTTTTGGGGGCGTTCCCAGCCTCATCCCCATAGCTGGTCTTGAAGTAGCTCTGGTCCTTGAGCATGATTTCCTTACCACTGATCTTCACCGTCCGACTGCCCTTGGTCGTGTCCTTGGCCATGCCGGTGTTGGGGTAGGGGATGGGCACACCCAGCGGGGTAGGCGGGGCCACGGGGGGGGTGAAGCAGACATCCGGAAAGCAGGCGATCGACTTGCCGTCGGCCGATTTGCAGGACACTTCCATATTGTTGGCAAATACTTGGTTGGCCATCAGGCAGCCCTCACGGTCTGGTAGCTGAGCAGTGCGACGGCGCGTTGGCCGGCGTCGTTGCCCAGATGGCAAAAAATGTTCGGTCCTTCGCCATAGCCCTTACGGCTGGCGGCCAGCGCTACGGCGAGCATCGCCGGGCCGATGGCGGCGCCGACTTCGCCGATGCAGTCGGCCGGGTGCCAGAGATGGAAGAACTCCTTGCGTACCCGCAGGTTGCGGCTCAGGGCCAGGGAGGCTTCCTTGAAGTAATACTGTTCGCCGGAAATATCCGTCAGGCGATAATCCATCTGCTCCAACCCGCAACCGGCTTCGCTCAGGGCCGCGCGCACGGCCTGGGTCAGGCCTTCGGCGCGTAGCGGGATGTCTTCGGACTCCACCGTGGCCTGTTCCGTGCCGAAACCCAGGCCGATGCAGGTCAATTGCGGCTTTTCACTGGCAACGAGGGCGGCCAGCACCACGGCTGCAGCCCCTTCGCCGGGGATAAAACCGTTGGAGTTCTGACGGGTGAGCAGGCGCTCGCGTTGTTCGAAGGCGGTCAGCGTTGGTCCGCTAAGGAAGGAGTCGACGCCGGCAATCAGCACGTGGCGATGGCCACCCTGGTAGATCAGCGTGCGTGCATCAAGAAGTGCCACGGCGGCACTGACCCGGCCATGGGCGATGATGCTGGAGGCGGGATGAAAACGCAGGCCCAGTTCGTCTTCGATGGCGTGCAGCAGCCCTTTATCGAGACCCTCGAGGCGGCCGGGGCGCTCGAGTTCTGCCAGCCCCAGCAGCAGCGGGGTCTTTTCCGGGTCGATGTTGGGGGTGCTGTGCAGCGCCTCGGCAATGGCTCGGGCGGCCATCTTGATCAGCTTGGTGCGGCCGCGCCAGGGCTGTTCCAGCGGCACGCTGGCGGCAATGAGCCATTCACCGCCGCGATCGATAAAGCGGGTTTCCTGGAAGTTGTCGATGGCGCAGCGGATCGCCGCGCAGCTGGCCGGTGCACTGAGGCCGACAGCGCTGACCATGCCGGAGCCGATAATGCTCAGCGCACGCATCAGTGCGTTTCCTCTGGGGCGCGCCTGGCGTTTATCAGGGCGCGCAGCGACGGGTAGTAATCTTTACCCAGTTCTCGGGCGCGCCACCAGCCGGTGGACATCGTGCCGACCAGCACCTGGGCAATCTCGAACATGTTGCGCCGTAGCGGACGGGAGATACGCCAGGTCAACTGCACCTGGCGAGCGTCTGTGTCGATCAGCAGGGTGTCGATCACCGCTGACACCGTTTCATGGCCGCCTTTTTTCAGGAAAAAGGTCACCGGCACCTCCATTTCAGGGATGCGAAAGCCCGCCTGCTCCTGGGCGGTGAGGTTTAGCAGTCGTACATCCTCGCCGCCGCGCAGGTATTCGATCTGCTGGTCCTCAGGGGCGGCCTGAAAGTAGCGGGTGTCGAAGTCCGCTGGCAGAAACGGAAAGCAGTCGGCCTTCCAGGCATCGTCGTAGGTACCGGCGAAGCGCGCGCGTTGCGGCCAGCTACGAGCGATGGGGCCGAGGGCCATAGGGCGAAAATCACCACAGGGGTTGTCGATCGGTTTGCCCACTTCCTCGGTGTTGGGCATTGGCCTGCCGACGATGTAGGCGTTATCAAGGCCGCGCGGGTACCAGCCACAACCGCTTGGGTTGTCCCGGTAACCGTCACGCATTTCGGGGGCGTTCACCATAGGATGGGAGCCACCGTAGGCCTGGGCATAGGAGATGCTCTGTTCGGTAAAAGGTTGCGGCGAGCCGGGAGATATACCCAGTAGTCCCAACTGCCAGTGCCGCGGGCCAAGGACGGAAAAAGCCTTGCTCACCCGACCCACGCGAATACCCGCCGTCAACTGCGTTACGGGCCGCCCGCCGGGCGCGTAGGCCTTGCCACACACCAGCACATCGCAGAAGGGCTTGACTGGGGCGAAGTCCATTTCCTGCAGCGGGGCGCTGAGGCCCGGCTCGCCGAGGAAGGTGTCTGCCATCAATAGCGGTTGCTGACTGTCTGCGAGGGTCAGGGCGCGGCCGTCCAGCGGCAGATTAAAAGTGCCTTTGGCCACCACCACCAGGGATTCGCGCCCATCGCGGCCCATGCCCAAGGTATAGGCAGTCATCAGTTTGCTGGCATTGAGCAATTCCATCGTGCGACTACCTGCCTAGTTGATTTGCACCGAACCGCCCTTGATGCGGTTGACTCCGCTGGAGCGACTGGACAGGTAGGCGCCCTGGATAATCACTTTGCCGGCGCGGGTCAGGGTGATGCTGGCTTTGCCGCAACGCAGCACAATCTCGCGTTCTGCGCTCAACTCCAGGCACTGCTCATCCAGCCGCACGCTGGCGACGGGAGCCGGTGCGGCCTGTGCGCCAAGCAGAAGGCCGATCACCAGAGGGCGTACCGGGTCGCCATCTTCGAACATGAGCGCCACCGGGCTGCCGATATCCGCCGGGCTTAGCCGTGCGGTGCAACGAGCGACGATGCCGCTGCTGTTCGGGCAACCTGGGTAGGTGACCGTGGGCGCGCCGGCAGTCGGCAGGTCGAGCAGGGTGCCGATGACTACCCCGTCGATGCGGGCCTGGGTGGGTAGCGGGTAATGAACCGTCATATACATACCTCCATGTCCTAGTTCTGCAGGATCTTCTGCCCTTTGATCACCACGTTCTTGTTGGCCTTGAGGTTGATGGCGCCGGAACCGTCGATGATGATGTTCTTGCCGCGAATCGTGATGGAGCCGTCCTTCTTCATGGTGATGCTGGACGCGCCCGTGGTCAGGGTAATGGAGTCGCCGGCGGTGAGGGAAAAGTGCTTGCCAACGTCCAGGCTGTCGTTCTGCTTGATGCTTGTGGTTCGGTTCCGGTCGACGTCACGGGATTCGTTCTGGCCGATCTGGGTACTCTGGTTGCCGTTGATCTCGATCCCTTCGTTGCCGTTGACCGTTTCATTACGGTTGCCCGTGATGTCGATGGTCTCGTTGCCACCTACCTCTTCGGTGCGGTTGCTGACGATGGTGATCTTTTCGTTGGCACCGACCTTTTCCGTGCGGTTTGCACCGATGGTGATGGTCTCGTTGCTGCCCACGTGCTCGGTGCGATTGACACCGATGCTGATTTTCTCGTTATTACCCACATCTTCGGTACGGTTCACACCGATGGAGATGGTTTCGTTGTTGTCCACCGTTTCTGTGCGGTCGTGTTTGACGTGCACGGTTTCATCGTTATCGATGGTCTTGCTGCGGTCATGGCCGACCCAGTGGGTCTCGTCGTTCTCGACCTCGATGTCCTGGTTCTTCTCGGCGTGGATAAACAGTTGCTCCTCGCCTTTTTTGTCCTCCATGCGGATTTCATTGAAGTTGGCGGGTGAGCCGTCTTTGCTTGAGCGGCTTTTCACACCGCTCTGGGTGGCATTGGCCGGCAGCTTGTAGGGCACCGTTTGTTCGGCGTTGTAGACACGACCTGTGATGATCGGCCGATCCGGATCGCCTTCGAGGAAGCTGACGATCACTTCCTGACCGATCCGCGGGATCTGCATGGCTCCCCAGTTCTTGCCGGCCCAGGCCTGGGATACGCGAATCCAGCAAGAGCTGTTTTCGTTGGATTGGTCATGGCGGTCCCAGTGGAAGTGCACTTTGACCCGGCCATACTGGTCGGTCCAGATCTCCTCGCCACTGGGGCCAACCACCACGGCGGTCTGCGGCCCGCGGACGATGGTCGTGGGGGTCAAGGGAAGGGGGCGGAAGGCCTGGCTGGCATCCATGCAGTCCAGCTCACTGATGAACTGCTCGGCCAGTTCCAAGTGCCCGCTTTCATAGAGTTCCTGGCGGATCTGATAGCGTGCGACCACCACCAGGTATTCGCGGTTCTGGTCCTCACGGTTGTAGCCAGTCAGTCTGAATAAATGGCCGGAGCCCAGGCCGCGGGCGCAGCCGCGCAACTGCACGCGCTCGAACTGGCTATGAATGGCTTCGATGCGGGTACGCGCGTAGTGCTCGCCATCGTTACTCTGTACGTATTCACCGGGATAGTCGTAGAGCGGGTAATCGGCGTTGCTGTGGTTGCGCGGCACACTGGAGCGCACATCAAGGCTGGCACGGGGGCGCTGGAAGTCATAGTCGTTCAGCGCCAGCGAACCGGATTGCACTTCCCGCGCCAGTTGCCAATCGTAGAAATGATCGCGCTCGCGCATTTGCCGATCGGGGGGGTAGAAAGGCACCGAGGCGTAGTCTGCCGCTGTGGAATGGGCACCGTAGGCGTCGGCCAGCACCAGTACGTGGCGCGCCTTTTCATGGCGAAAGTAGTAATAGATGCCTTCCTGCTCCATCAACCGGCTGACGAAGTCGAAGCTGGTTTCGCGGTACTGCACGCAGTATTCCCACTCGTGATAGCTGCCGCTCAGGCTGTCTTCGAAGTCGGAGAAACCGAGGTCGCGAAATACCTGCTTGATGATGTCCGGCACTGTCTTGTTCTGGAAAATCCGGCAATCCGAGGTGCGTGTGAGCAGCCAGAACCAGGGCCGCAGGCTGACGCGGTAGCCCGCGAACTGGCCATGGCCGGTCAGCTGTCGGCAACTGCCGACAATGCCGTGAAAGTGGCGACGGCCACCCTCGAACAGTTCCAGGCTCAGGCCCATCGGCTTGCCCAGCAACTGGTCGAACTTGATCGCCTGATCTTCGGACGTGAGGTCCAATTCGTAGTGGAACAAACGCCCCAGCTCTTCACTGCCGGTCATGCTCTGCAGCAGCAGGACATCGCCGCCGAGGGGGCTGTCCACCTGCACCCAACGGGTGTTTTGCGTTATTGCCATAAGTTGCCTTCCAAGCTGGCTTAGCACTTAGAGTTTTAGCGTATCTGGCCGCAGAATAAAATGTTCGGTTGCGATTCAACGTCAAGGGTGGGACGAGGGTGAGGGAAACGCGCCTCAGGATCCAGCATGAACATTTCTAATTAACGCTCGGCAAGCGCCTAATCATGGGGTTTTCCTTTGGCGAACGCCGCTTGTTGCTCGGCGCTGGCTTCTTTCTGGTATTGGGCTTTCCACTCGGCGTACGGCATGCCGTACACCACTTCACGGGCGTCATCGAGGCTGACCTCGATCTGGCGTTCGTCGGCTTCGGCCTTGTACCACTTGGACAGGCAGTTGCGGCAGAAGCCGGCTAGGTTCATCAGGTCGATATTCTGCACATCCTTGCGGCTGTCCAGGTGGGCCACCAATCGGCGAAAGGCGGCGGCTTCGAGTTCGAGGCGTTGTTGGTCGTTCATAGGGCTCACTTACTATCAGCGGCTGGCGGCCAGAGTGATCGAAACCGACTCGGCAAAGCGCAGCGCGTGGGGCTTGTCCACTTCGACTTCGGCGTACAGCACCGATTCGTTGCTCATCACCAGGTCCAGCAATTCCTGGGTCAGGCGCTCCAGCAAGGCAAAGCGATTGCCTTCCACGTGGGCGATGATTGCCTTGGTGATGGTGCGGTAGTTCAGGGCATGGTCGATGTCATTGTCGCGCACGGCTTCCTGGGCGGCATACAGGATGGTCAGGTTGATCAGCACATCCTGCTTGTTGAGGATCTCGTCCTCATTGATGCCGATATAGGTGCGCAGGCACAGGTCCTTGACCCGGATGCGCGCCATGCCTGGTTGAAGTTGTGGCATTGCTACTTGCTCCGTCCAATCAGTTGCAGAAACTCCATGCGCGTGGTGTTCGACTCGCGGAAGGCGCCGAGCATCACCGAGGTGTTCATGGTTGAATTCTGTTTTTCCACACCGCGCATCATCATGCACATGTGCCTGGCCTCGATCACCACCGCTACACCGGCGGCCTGGGTCACGTCCTGGATGGCATCGGCGATTTGCCGCGTGAGGTTTTCCTGGATCTGCAGGCGTCGGGCGAACATGTCGACGATGCGCGCCAGCTTCGACAGGCCCAGCACCTTGCCGGTCGGAATATAGGCCACGTGGGCCTTGCCGATAAAGGGCAGCAGGTGGTGTTCGCACAGCGAGTACAACTCGATGTCCTTGAGAATCACCATCTCGTCATTGTCGGAAGCGAACAGTGCGCCGTTGACGATGGTTTCCAGGTTTTGCTCATAGCCATGACACAGGTATTGCATGGCCTTGGCGGCGCGTTTGGGCGTATCGAGCAGACCTTCGCGCTCCGGGTCTTCACCCAAGCCCTTGAGAATCTCACGGTAATGGTGGGGCAGGGATAAAGTCATACAACATCCTCACAAACGGCTTACTTGATATGCCGCCCGCCGTTGACGGTCAGGGTGGTACCGGTGACATAGGGGTTGTCCAGCAGGTAACGCACGCTCTGGTAGATCACCTCGGGGCCGGGCTCGATGCCCAGGGCCGACTTGGCCAGGACCTTGGCGCGGTAGGCCGCGTCGTCGTCTTCGTTGAACATCACCATCGCCGGGGCGATGCCGTTGACCTTGATTCGCGGCGCAAACTGCGCGGCAAACGAAAGCGTCAGGCTGTCGAGCCCGGCCTTGGTGGCGCAATAGGCGATGTGCTGACGACTGCCCTTGCGTACCACATCGTCGCTGATGTGCACGATGTCGGCAGGTGATGAGCGTTGCAGCAAAGGTGAACAATGCAGGTTGATCAGGTACGGCGCAAGCATGTGTACGCTGAACATGTCGGTAAACGCGCGACTTTCGTCGCCAGGCGTTTCCGCGACCCAGGCTGAGGCGTTGTGGATGATTGCACGCAGGCTTTGAGCATGGGTGTTCAGTTCAGCGATGAACGCCAGTATCCCGGCCTCGCTGGAGAGGTCCGCAAAGATGCCGACAGCGCCACGTTCGCGCAGGGCCTGCACGCCGCGGCGTTCGCTGCGGTAGCTGAAAATCACCGGCTGGCCCTCGTCCAGCAGGCGCAGGGCACAATGCAGGCCGACACGCTGGCCGGCGCCGGTGATCAGGATCGGGGCGTTCGTTGCAGTCATGGGAGGCTCGCATCGCTGGCAGGCTCGAATGATACCAGCGACGGGCCGCCCCTGTACTCACGCCGCCGCTTCGGCGGCCTTGCGTGTTGCCGGCGCGGGGTGCAGCCAGTTCGCCAGCAGATGCGTCGACAGCGGAATAAACAGGTAAACCATCAACGGCGTGAGCGCGAGGGTGCTGACCAGCACGCGAGGCACCAGGTCCAGGTGATTGAGCAACGGGCCCAGCACGAAGTTGAACAGCAGTGACACCGGGAAAAACGCCAGCCAGATCGCCACCGCCTGCTTCCAGCGTGGCGGCCTTGCGCCCACTGCACCGAACCAGCCGTCGATGCCCCGCACGCGGTGCTCGGACGGGTCGGCAAACAGCTCGCTGCCGCGGCTCAACCAGGCACTGCGGGAGGCGGAAAACTCCCAGGCATGCAAGGTCTTTTCATCGGCGAAGCGGAAAATGATCTGGAATTCATCATCATGGGGCGGCGGTGCGAGCACGCCCGAGCCCAGGTAGCCGGGAAAGTCCGTGGCCAGTTGCTCGCCTTCGCGCAGCCAGGCCATCAATTCTTCGTAGCGTCCTTTGGCGACGCGACGCGCAACCATCAGGGTGACGGGTGAGGTAGACATTATGTATCTCCAGATGTACAGATGCGCGCAACCGGGTAAGTGGCGCATGGACGAGGCTGCGGGGTGGTGCAGCGACGTTGCTCTTTTTCACAGGAGCAGACAGGCAAGAATTATTCCTTTTTTTGCGCAATACGCCAGCGGCATTGGTCCGAAATGCAACAGGCTTGAAAAAGACAGGTTTAAAGGCGTTAAATGACCCCCCAATCAGCGCTGGTTTTTGGTACCCATGCCCGTGACACATGCCACCGTTAGCAGCGATTCGCATCTGGAATCAGACGATTCCGAGCAACTGTATCCGATTCGTGAAGTCTCCAGATTGACAGGTGTAAACCCGGTCACTCTGCGTGCCTGGGAGCGACGTTATGGGCTGATTCAGCCTGTGCGCACCGAAAGCGGGCATCGTCTGTACTCCAAGACCGATATCGCGACCGTGGATCGTATCCTCGACTGGATCGAACGCGGGGTGGCGGTGAGCAAAGTGGGCAAGATTCTCGCCCGCGACGATCAGCAGGCCGAAGCGGTGCGTATCGAGCGTGACACAATCGAGCAAAACGAATGGTCGCAGTGGCGCACACGCCTTTTGAGCGCGATCACGGCGTTCGATGATCGGCAACTGGAGAGCCTCTACGGGCGGATTGTTGCCACTTACCCCCTGAGCGTTGCGTTCCAGGACATTCTCATGCCGCTCTGGAACGAGCTGCTGCGCCATCAGGGGCGTTTCGGCCAGGCCAGCGAATGGCTGTTTTTCGATGCCTTCCTGCGCGTACAGACCTTTTTGCGCCTGCACGTCGCCAGCGCATCACCGGCGCCCAGGGTTTTGTTGACGGCCATGCCGGGCGAGTGCCGCAAACTGGAACTGCTGGTGGCAGCGCTGTTGCTGAGTCGCGAAGACCTGGCCGTGAAGGTGCTGGGCATGGGCCAGCCGCTGGATGAATTGACACTGGTCTGTGAAAAGATCCGTCCCCAGGCACTGGTCATCTATTCCAACCATTCGCACAACAATGATCTGGTGGGGCGCTTGAGCCGTTTGGCATTGACCCTCGATTGCCCGGTGTTTCTGGCCGGCGCGGCGTCAGACCTGGCCCAGGCAGAGTTGGCGGGCTCTTCGATCGGCTGCCTGGGCAATGAAGGGCGCCTGATGCAGCGCCGTCTGCAACAGTTCCTCAGTGGTAGCCTGGATACCTGAGCGTCAGGCGTGCACGTGGGGATGGATCAGGCGGTGCTGATGCAGGATGAACTGGCGCAGACGCTCGGTTTCATCCGCATCGCCCTGGCTCAGGCGATAGGCGAACAGGCCCCGCGCGGTTTCCCGCTCCAGCGTCCCGCGCACCGCAATGCGTTCGTAACCGGAAGGGCTGAACCACAGGGAAAAGGTTTTCGGCGGCTTGATGCGGCCGCGAACCTCAATCAGCACACCCTTGAATGACACTTCATGTACCCACAGTGCGCTCGAGTTGCCTCTGACGTTCTCTAACGCCACGGGGGCCTCAAGCGCCAGACGCCATGGGCGAATCATCGGCCCGTCCTCGAAAATGCTCGGCACGCCCAGGCGCAGGTGCATCGCATTGAACTCATCTTCCACCAGGTGCAGAGGGAAAGTCAGTTGCTGGTTTTCGAACTGCGCCTGGATGGTGAGGTGATCGTGGGCGGCCAGGCGGGTGAGCAAGTCGCGAATCTGTACGCCGCCGTTGACGGTCAGGCTCGACGAAGCATCCCGCTGGTTCAGTTGCGGGTTGTGCTGCATGCTCTGAATGAAATCCAGCTCATCCTGGGTGAGAAGCGCGTTGCGTGGCATCACGATGGCTCAATAGGGGTATTAAAATGCCATTATCCCCTCTGGTGATTCATTTATCTAAATTTTGTTGGATCCGCTGGTCGACTTGAGCGCCGCCAGCTCAGCCTTGACTCCGGCCAGTTCCGCTTCCAGCTGTGTAACCCGTTGCTGGGCCTTGACCTGAAGCGTGACGTCCTTTTGCACACCGACGAAATACGTCTGCCTGTCGGCCGCGTTATACACCGAAGACAGCGACAGTTCGTTCCAGAAGTGGCTGCCATCCTTGCGGTAGTTGCGCAGGATTTCGCGGCAGGAACCGCCATCCTCCAAGGCTTCGCGAATCGCCATCAGGGCCGGCTGGTCGCGGTCGCCGGACTGCAGGAAGCGGCAGTCCTGATAGAGGATTTCATCCAGCGTATAGCCGGTCAGCCGTTCGAAAGCCGGGTTGACGTAAATCAGCGGCTTGTCCTTGCCTTCGCGTTCGGCGACCACAATGCCATCGTTGGAAGCGTTGACGACCATTTGCATCAGCTTGGCGTTAATCATTGAGCGTTCCGTGGCTTTTATGTGCAAAGGAGCAGTTTATGGCAACTTCGGAATCTTGCACGACGGGCCCCGAAAATATTTGCGTCGCTGTTAATATCCCAGGCTTTCACTCAACTACAGGATCAGATTGATGAAAGTCGCCATTCTTTCGGGCTCGGTGTACGGCACGGCGGAAGAAGTTGCCCGCCACGCCGCAGGCATCCTCACTCAGGCCGGTTTTGAAACCTGGCACAACCCGCGCGCCACCTTGGCCGACGTGCAGGCTTTTGCCCCGGACGCCCTCCTGGCCGTGACCTCCACCACCGGCATGGGTGAGTTGCCCGACAACCTGCAACCTCTGTATTCGACGATTCGCGATCAGTTGCCCGCCGCCTGGCGCGGCCTGCCCGGAGCGGTGATCGGCCTGGGTGACGCCAGCTACGGGGATACCTTCTGTGGCGGCGGCGAACAGATGCGCGAGCTGTTCGGCGAGTTGGGCGTGCGTGAAGTGCTACCGATGCTGCGCCTGGATGCCAGCGAAAGCGTCACCCCGGAATCCGACGCCGAGCCTTGGCTGATGGAACTGGTCACGGCCCTGCGTGGGTGACCGGACCGGCTGATGATTGACGGCGTTTCTCTGACGCCGTTTATGCAGATTTAAACTATCCTCAAGGCTGACCCGCACGGTCATCAAGCTGGCTGCGAAGGCAACTCCTTGGGCCTGGGTGTCTGACTAGACTGGGCCCACCACTCGAAAAACAATAATAAAGTGCGTCAAGGAGATTCATCGTGAGCATAGCCCCCGTTCTATCGCCACAGAATGTCAAAGACCAGGTCAGCGCTGCCGAATGGCAAACCCGTGTCGACCTGGCGGCTTGCTATCGCCTGGTGGCGATGCATGGCTGGGATGACCTGATCTTCACGCATATTTCGGCCAAGGTGCCGGGCACCGATGATTTTTTGATCAACCCCTACGGGCTGATGTTCCACGAAATCACGGCGTCGAGCCTGGTCAAGGTCGACCAGGCGGGTAACAAGTTGATGGACAGCCCTTACGAGATCAACCCGGCCGGCTACACGATCCACAGCGCCATCCACGAGGTGCGTCACGATGTGACCTGTGTGCTGCACACCCATACCGCCGCCGGTGTTGCGGTGGCCGCGCAAAAGCAGGGCGTGTTGCCGATCAGTCAGCAATCGATCTTCGTGCTGTCGAGCCTGGCCTATCATGCCTACGAAGGTGTGGCACTGAACCATGAAGAGAAGGCGCGCCTGCAGGCCGACCTGGGCGAGAATAATTTCCTGATGCTGCACAACCATGGCCTGCTGACCTGCGCCAGCACCATCGCCGACACCTTCCTGATGATGTTCACGTTCCAGCGCGCCTGCGATATCCAGGTGCTGGCGCAAAACGGCGGCGCTGAATTGATTGCCATCGGTCCGCAGATTCTGGCGGGCGCCAAAGCCATGGTGGCGGCTGTCACAAAGAGTGCTCAAGGTATGGGGGGCGCGCTGGCCTGGCCGGCGTTGCTACGCAAATTGGATGCTCAAGACCCTGGGTATAGAAGCTGATGCCACTCGCCGAGATCCCGCTCAGAGCCTGGCGCAAACGCGGCCAGAGTTTCGACTTTCGCGGCCGCACCATCCGTTATTGGGTGGCGGGGCAGGGTGAGCCGCTGCTGCTGATCCATGGCTTTCCCACCGCCAGTTGGGACTGGCATTACCTGTGGCAACCGTTGGCTCAGCATCACCTGGTCATCGCCTGCGACATGCTCGGTTTTGGCGATTCGGCCAAGCCGCTGGACCATGGCTATTGCCTGCTGGAGCAGGCGGATTTGCAACAAGCCCTGCTCGAACACCTGCGGGTCGAGCAGCCGGTGCATGTGCTGGCCCATGACTACGGCGACAGCGTCGCCCAGGAACTGTTGGCTCGTCACTATGAGGGCCGGTTCCAGATGGCCAGTGGTGTGTTTCTCAACGGTGGGTTGTTCCCTGAAACCCATCGCCCGGCGCTGGTACAAAAGCTCTTGCTCAGCCCGCTGGGCTGGATGATCGGGCGTGCCTTTGGGCGCAATGCCCTGGCGAACAGCTTCAACGAGATTTTTGGTCCCGATACCCGCCCCAGCGAAAGCGCTCTGGATGATTTCTGGAGCCTGATCGAGTGCAACGACGGCACGCGCATCCTGCATAAGTTGATTGCCTATATTCCCCAGCGCCGGCGTCTGCGTGACCGGTGGGTGGCGGCGATGCAGCAGGACGAAGTGCCGCTGCGCGTCATCGCGGGTGAGGTCGACCCGATTTCCGGTGCGCATACGGTCGAGCGATACCATCACCTGGTGCCCGATGCTGATACGGTGCTGCTGGCCAATATCGGTCACTATCCGCAGATCGAGGCGCCGGTACACGTGCTCAAGCACTACCTGGCATTTCGTGATCGCATCCGCAAGGTTGAGTCGCGCATGGCTTATTCCTGAGCCGCAGGATCATCCCCCAGCCTTATCGAGCACCATTCAGCTCTGGTCGACTTTATTGTGACCGGCGGCTGCGTGCCTGACACTCGACCCATTCCCATCGTCGCCATTGGAGTTCGGTATGAGTGAGTCAGTGCAGTTCCAGGATAAGGTCGTGATCGTCACCGGTGCCGGCGGCGGATTGGGCCGGGCCCATGCGCTGCTGTTCGCCAGGTACGGGGCCAAGGTGCTGGTCAACGATCTCGGTGGTTCTACCCAGGGCGAAGGCGCCAATGCGTCGGCGGCTGATCGGGTAGTGGCTGAGATCCGCGCGGCGGGCGGTATCGCTGAGGCTAACCATGACTCTGTCACCGAGGGTGACAAGATCGTACAGCACGCCCTCGACGTGTTTGGTCGCATCGACGTAGTGGTCAACAATGCCGGCATCCTGCGCGACAAAACCTTCCACAAAATGGATGACGCTGACTGGGACCTGGTTTACCGAGTGCACGTCGAAGGCGCTTACAAAGTCACCCGCGCCGCCTGGCCCCATCTGCGTGAGCAAGGCTATGGCCGCGTGATTTTCACCGCGTCCACCTCGGGTATCTATGGCAACTTCGGGCAGTCCAACTACGGCATGGCCAAGCTTGGCCTGTATGGTCTGACACGTACCCTGGCGCTGGAAGGGCGCAAGAACAACATCCTGGTCAACGCCATCGCGCCTACCGGCGGCACGCGCATGACCGAAGGCCTGATCCCGCCGCAGGTCTTCGAGCGTCTCAAGCCGGAGCTGGTCAGCCCGCTGGTGGTGTACCTGGGCAGCGAGGCGTGCCAGGAAACTTCGGGTCTGTTTGAAGTGGGCGGCGGTTGGATCGGCAAGACCCGCTGGGAGCGCAGCCTGGGCGTGGGCTTTGATCCCGAGGCCGGCTTTTCGCCCGACGAAGTGGCGGCACACTGGCAGCAGATCTGTGACTTCGACGGCGCGGCTCATCCCAAGGACAACATTGAAGCGTTGAAGGAGATGATGGCCAACTTGCAGAAATACAGCCTGTGATCGTTGCTTGAACACCATTGAATCTAACGGGGCGCTGAAGGCGCCCCGTTTTATTTTTGGCATAAAAAAGGCCGCTGCAAACGCAGCGGCCGAAGTAAGACGTTGGATCAAGGAGCGACAAATCAACGTCAGTGAACAGCGGTAACAGATTGAAAAAAAGCATCAATCCATTTGAGTCTGGCTTTTCTTCCGGTGTCGAAAGCGGGCGGTTTGCCCTGAAAGCCCGGCCAGAATAGTCGCTTGTCAGCGAATGAGTAATAGCCGTTCGGGACAAGGACTGTTACTGAAACGGCAACAGTCGTGGGCGGCGCCATCCATTCCCCTGATAACCCGCTATCCAGCCGATGCATGTCATCGCCCAGACCCAGGCCAGAGCGCCCGGTAATCCTTTCGAGCGACAGCACGAATCCCTCCTTGGTGCGCTTATCGCTCCCGGTGCGCGGCAGTAGGGTGAAGCCTTCTGTCACTCACCGGGGAAGACGCATGACAAAAACAACAATGCGCGCCATCTTCACGCCACAGGCGCTGGCCGCTGCGGTTGCGTTGGGTTGCTGTGCCCAGGCACAGGCTGTTTCGTTCAACATTGGCGAGATCGAAGGGCAATTCGACTCCTCGCTGTCGGTGGGCGCGAGTTGGGGCATGCGCGATGCCGACAAGAGCCTGGTCGGCACCGTCAACGGCGGCACGGGGCAGGCGTCCACCGGGGATGACGGGCGTCTGAACTTCAAGAAGGGCGAGACCTTCTCCAAGATCTTCAAGGGCCTGCACGACCTGGAGCTGAAGTACGGCGACACCGGTGTGTTCGTACGCGGCAAGTACTGGTACGACTTCGAACTCAAGGACGAGGACCGCGAGTTCAAGCAGATCAGCGACCACAATCGCAAGGAAGGCGCCAAGTCCAGCGGTGCGCAGATCCTCGATGCCTTCGTCTACCACAACTACTCCCTCGGCGATCTGCCGGGCACCGTGCGCGCCGGCAAGCAGGTGGTCAGCTGGGGCGAAAGTACCTTCATCGGCAACTCCATCAACAGCATCAACCCGATCGACGTGTCGGCGTTCCGTCGGCCAGGCGCCGAGATCAAGGAAGGCCTGATCCCGGTGAACATGCTGTTCGCCTCCCAGAGCCTGACCAACCAATTGACCGTGGAAGGCTTCTACCAGCTGGAATGGGACCAGACCGTACTGGACAACTGCGGCACCTTCTTCGGCGGTGACGTGGCGGCAGATGGCTGCACCGGCAACTACACGGTGGGCAGCCCGGGGATTGCGCCGCTGCAACCGATTGCCGCCGCCCGTGGTCAAGGCTTCGTGGTGACCCGCGAAGGCGTGGTGGTGCAGCGTGCCGGCGACCGTGATGCACGGGATTCCGGCCAGTTCGGCGCCGCCTTGCGCTGGCTGGGTGACGACACCGAATACGGCCTGTACTTCATGAACTACCACAGCCGTACTCCGACCGTGGGCACCATTACCGCCAATACCAACCTGGCGACCATCGGCGCGATCAGTGCGGCCACCCCGGCGGCCTTCCGTGGCGCCCTGGCCCAGAGCACCATGCTTGGTCGTGGCCAGTACTATCTGGATTACCCGGAAGACATCCGCCTGTTCGGTGCGAGCTTCTCCACCACCTTGCCCACCGGCACCGCGTGGACCGGCGAGATCAGCTACCGGCCCAACGCCCCGGTACAACTCAACACCACCGACCTGACCCTGGCACTGGTCAACCCGATCGCCAACCAAACGGCCTCGCCCATCCGCAGCAATTTCGGCAGCGACAACAAAGGCTATCGCCGCAAGGAAATCACCCAGATCCAAAGCTCCATGACCCAGTTCTTCGACCAGGTGCTGGGCGCCGAACGCCTGACACTGGTGGGCGAAGCGGCCGTGGTGCACGTGGCCGGCCTGGAAGACAAATCCAAACTGCGTTACGGCCGCGACTCGGTGTACGGCGCTTATGGCTTCGAGGGGGACACCGACGGTTTCGTCACCTCCACCTCCTGGGGCTACCGTGCGCGGGCAATCCTCGACTACAACAACGCGATCGCCGGGGTGAACCTCAAGCCCAACCTGTCCTGGTCCCATGACGTGGCCGGCTACGGCCCCAACGGTCTGTTCAACAAAGGCGCCAAGGCCATCAGCGTCGGCGTGGATGCGGATTACCGCAGCACTTATACCGCCAGCCTCAGCTACACCGACTTCTTTGGCGGCGACTACAACACCCTGACCGACCGTGACTTCCTCGCCCTCAGCTTCGGCGTGAACTTCTGATTTGGCTTAAAGAAGGACAAGAACCTATGCGTAAGACAATTGCAGTGCTGGCCCTGAGTCTGTTGGCCGCCCACGTGATGGCGGCGGTGTCGCCGGAAGAAGCCGCCAAGCTGGGCACCACCCTCACGCCGGTCGGTGCCGAAAAGGCCGGCAACGCCGACGGCTCGATCCCGGCCTGGACCGGCGGCATCCCCAAAAACGCCGGCGCGGTGGACAGCAAAGGCTTCCTGGCCGACCCGTTCGCCAGTGAAAAACCGTTGTTCGTGATCACCGCCGCCACCGTCGACAAGTACAAGGACAAACTCTCCGACGGCCAGGTGGCGATGTTCAAGCGCTACCCCGAGACCTACAAGATCCCGGTGTACCCAAGCCATCGCACGGTCAACCTGCCGGCGGATATCTACGAGTCGATCAAGCGCAGCGCGCTGAACGTCAAGGCAATCAACGACGGTAACGGCCTGGAGAACTTCACCGGCAACCGTTACTACGCGTTCCCGATTCCGAAGAACGGCGTGGAGGTGCTGTGGAACCACATCACCCGTTACCACGGCGGCAATCTGCGCCGCATCATCACCCAGGCCACCCCGCAGACCAACGGCAGCTACACGCCGATCCGCTTCGAAGAAGAAGTGGCCGTGCCGCAAGCGATCCCGGATATCGACCCGGCCAAGGCCGCCAACGTGCTGAGCTATTTCAAGCAATCGGTCACCGCCCCGGCGCGCCTGGCGGGTAACGTGCTGTTGGTGCATGAAACCCTCGATCAGGTGAAAGAGCCGCGCCTGGCCTGGATCTACAACGCCGGCCAGCGCCGCGTGCGGCGGGCGCCGCAAGTGTCCTACGACGGCCCGGGCACCGCATCCGACGGCCTGCGCACCACTGACAACTTCGACATGTTCTCCGGCGCCCCCGACCGCTATGACTGGAAGCTGGTGGGCAAAAAAGAGATGTACATCCCCTACAACAGCTACAAGCTCGACTCGCCGACGCTCAAGTACGACGACATCATCAAGGCCGGCCACATCAACCAGGACCTGACCCGCTACGAGTTGCACCGAGTGTGGGAAGTGGTCGGCACGGTCAAGCCCAGCGAGCGGCATATCTACGCCAAGCGGCACATGTACATCGACGAAGACAGCTGGCAAGTCGCGCTGGTGGATCACTACGACGGCCGTGGTCAGCTGTGGCGGGTTGCCGAAGGCCATGCGCAGTTCTACTACGATCACCAGGTACCGGCCTACACCGTCGAAACCCTGTATGACCTGATCGCCGGGCGCTACATCGCGCTGGGCATGAAGAACGAGGAGAAGAGCAGCTTCGTGTTCGGCTTCGCGGCCAAGGCGGCGGACTACACCCCGGCGGCCTTGAGGGCTGAAGGCGTACGCTGAGCCCAACCTGAAATGTGCCATCCACTGTGAAATGCAATCCACTGTGGGAGGGAGCAAGCCCCCTCCCACATTGGGTTGTGTGTACATTCGGTTTTGTGCATGGCCCTCAATCACCCCGCTGAATACTTCTTCAACAACCGCCCACCACAGGACTAGGGTACGCATCAGGTTGCATAACAATAAAAACGCAGGATGCAGCAATGACCGCCATGACACGCTGCCTGGACCGTCCTGGATTCATGCCTCGGCTGTCCGCCCACCATTTGCTGCGCCCGCGCCTGGCCGAGCCTTTGCTGGCGTCGCAGGTGCGGGTCAAGTTGTTGTGCGCGCCCGGCGGCAGCGGCAAGAGTGCCTTGCTCGCCGAATGCGCGTTGCAGGCGCCGACGGGCTGCCAGGTGTACTGGCTGCCGCTCAATGGCGCTGTCCTCAGCCCGCTCGATCTGTGCCAGCGCCTGGCGCAGAACCTGGGCCTGACGTTTATCGATGAAGCCACCTTGCTGCTCGACCTCAGCCGCTGGCAAGCGCCGGCCTGGCTGTTCCTCGATGATTTCTGCCGCCTGCCCGCCCCCGACACCGATGCCTTGCTCGACCGCCTGCTCACCGCCAGCAGCCCGGCGCTGACCTGGTGGCTGGGCGCGCGACGGCGGCCGGTGTGCAACTGGCCGCGGCTGCTGCTCGACGATGAACTGCTCGAGTGTGGCGCCGAACTGGCGTTCACCCCGGCGGAAATCCAGCCGCTGCTCAACCACGCGCCCGGGCAATCGGTCGACAGCGTGCTGCAGTTCAGCGCCGGCTGGTGCGCCGGTGTGCGCATTGCCTTGCTGGGTGACGGCCATCCCGACAAAACCCTGCTCGACTATCTACAACACGAACTTTTCAGCACGTTGCCGCCCGAACTGGCACAGGCGTGGCAGGTGCTGGCCCATTTGCCGCGTTTTAACGTCGGCCTGTGCGAGTACCTGTTCGGTGCGGGGGAGGGTGACCAGTATTTGCGCGATCTGCAGGTACTCGGTGCGTTTATCCAGCCGTGGGAAGATACCGACTGGCTACAGGTTTTCCCGCCGCTGGCGCGGTTGATGCGCGATGCTCCCTGGCCGGCCAAGCGTTCGTGGCATCGACGAGCGTGCCAGTGGTTCTGTGCCGAACAGGATTGGCAGGCCGCCTTCGAGCAGGCGCTGCAGGCCGAAGAATATGAAATGGCCGTGAGTCTGTTGCAGCACTTCAGTTTTGAGGACCTGTTCCGCCAACACAACGCGGCGCTGTTGCTGCATCTGCATGAACAACATGGCGATGAATTGATGCTCGGCTCGGCGCAATTGGTCGGGCTGGTGACCGCGGCGTTGCTGTTTGCCGGACGCTTTGACCAGGCGGCGGTGTGTATTGATCAGCTCTCGCGGTTTGCCCCGCAACCGACAGCGGCCAAGCAGCGACACCTGCTCGCGCGTTGGCAGGCGCAGTGGGGCTGGTTGTTGCACCTGGGCGGCGACGCCGAACGCTCGCGCGTACAGTTTCTGGAAGCGCTGCACGCCTTGCCCGACAGCGCCTGGACCTCACGCCTGATGTGCCTGTCGGGGCTGACCCAGCAAGCCTTGCTGCGTGGTGAACTGGACGTCGCCCAGGGCCTGAACCGTGAAGCGTTGTGCCTGGCCCGTGCCCATGGCTCATTGTTGTTGGAGGCCCTGCTTGAGCTGGATCACGCGCAGTTGCTGGAACAGCGCGGCGCGCCGTATCGGGCGCAAAGCCTGCTGGAAGGGGTGCAGGCGATGTTGCTCAAGCAACGGCTTGACGCGGGGCCGCTGGTGGGACGTATCGCGCTGCGCCGTGGGCATCTGGCGCTGCGCCAGGGGCAGGACAGCCTGGCCGTCGAGTGTTTCGAGAGCGGCATGAAGATGTGCCTGCATAGCCAGGACAAGCGCGTGCTCTATGGGTTTCTGGGCCTGGCGCTGGTGGCGGCCAATCATGGCGATTACGCCCAGGCCTTTTTCCAACTGCGCGAGGCCGAACGGCTGATGCAGCAACGTCAGGTGCCGGACACGGTGTACCGCGCGGTGCTGTTGTTGGTCAGTGGGCACTTCTGGTTGCAGCAGGGCCGCGCCGAATTGACCGTGGAAGCGGTGCGCCGCGTATTGCGCCACTTCCGTGGGCCCCAGGCCAAACAGGCACCGCCGGCCACCCTGGAATTGATCCCGCGTCTTGAGTACCTGTTGGTGCTGGCGGAGGTCAAGCTGGGCTGCGCCGAGCAACCGCTGGCGCGGCTCGGCGCGCTGCTGGAAACCACACACCAGCGCGGCATGCTCTGCCTGGAAACCGAACTGCACCTGGTGCTCGGTGAAGTGGCCTGGCAATTGGGCGACCCTGGCCTGGCGCGGCGCTCACTGCAAACCGGGCTGGAGCTGGCGGCGCGTTGCCAGGTGCAGCAGGCGATTCGCGAGCTGCGTTTGCGCGCGCCGGGGCTGCTCAGTGAGCTGGGCATGGAACCCCAGGCGTCGACCGCGGGCGTGGTGGAAAACCCCTTGAGCCAGCGAGAACTGGAGGTGTTGCAGTTGATCGCCCTGGGCAGCTCCAACCTGCAAATTGCCGACCGGCTGTTTATCTCCTTGCACACCGTCAAGACCCACGCGCGGCGTATCCACAGCAAGCTCGGTGTGGAGCGACGCACCCAGGCGGTGGCCAAGGCCAAGACCCTGGGCTTGATGGTTTAGCTGAAGGCTTGGCGGTAATCGCCAGGCGTGGCGCCCATGGCCTGGCGAAAGCGATGGGTGAAGTGGCTGGCGCTGGAAAAACCGCACAGCAGGGCGATCTCGCCGAGGGGCAGGGCACCGCCGCGTAACAGGTGCTGCGCGCGGGTAAGCCGGCGCGCCAGCAGGTACTGGTGGGGCGGCAGGCCGAAGCTTTGGCGGAACATCCGCGCAAAATGGTATTCCGACAGCGCGCACGTCCCGGCCAATTGCCCGAGGCTGATCGGCTCTTCCAGGTGCTGGTCGATGTAGTCCACCAATAACCGTCGCTGGTACGCCGCCAGCCCGCCTTTGAGACGCAAGCCGTCGCGCGCGCCCACCTGGTTGAGCAAGGTGTGGCTGAGCAGTTCATGGGCCAGGCTGCTGGTCAGCAGGCGTTCGGCGGGTTCGTGCCAGTTGAGCGCGATCAATTGGTGGAAGCGCCGGGCCTGGCGGGCGTCTTCGAGGAACGTGCTTTCACGCAACGCCAGGGTGCGCGGTTCGCGGTCGAGCAGGGTGATGCAGCCCAGGGCAAATTGCTCCGCGCTGAAATACACGTGGGCCAGACGGATCTCACCGTTGATCACCCACGCCGACTGGTGCTCGGCCGGTAGAATGCACAACCTGTCGGGCCCGCCCTTGGTGCCTGGTTGGTCACGCCGAAACGTGCCGGTGCCGCCGCCGATGTAACAGGACAAGGTGTGATGGCTGGGCGCCTGGTAATCCTGGGCGTCATGGTGGTTGCTCCATAAGGCCGCGGACAAACCGTCACCGAGCTCGGCGCAGGCCTCAAGGCGTGCGTTGGGCGAGCGGTTAAGGGCTTGAAAAACGTGCAGCGATTCCAGGTCTGGCATGGTGAGTTCTCTTTGACGCCTTGCATCCTACTCCGCGAGGCGGGCGCTGTGAGCCCAGCGCCCCGACAAAAGCGCAAGAATGTGCAAGAGCGTTGCACGGCGTGCGGGCGACACTGTGGCTCTATTGATGGAGCCCGCGATGAACCTTTCTCTGTATTTACTCACTGTGCTGATCTGGGGCACCACCTGGATCGCCCTCAAATGGCAACTCGGCGTGGTGGCCATTGCGGTGTCGATTGTCTATCGCTTTGGCCTGGCGGCACTGGTGTTGTTTGTGCTGTTGCTGCTCAGCCGCAGGTTGCAGGTGATGAACCGGCGCGGGCACTTGATCTGCGTGGCTCAGGGCCTGTGTCTGTTCTGCGTCAACTTCATGTGTTTTTTGACCGCCAGCCAGTGGATCCCCAGCGGCCTGGTTGCGGTGGTGTTTTCCACGGCCACGCTTTGGAACGCGCTGAACGCCCGCGTATTTTTCGGCCAGCGCGTGGCGCGCAATGTGTTAATGGGCGGCGGCCTCGGGCTGGCCGGGTTGGGCTTGCTGTTCTGGCCGGAACTGGTGGGGCATACCGCCAGCCCGCAGACCTTGCTTGGCCTGGGTCTGGCGTTGCTGGGGACGATGTGTTTCTCGGCGGGCAATATGCTCTCGAGCCTGCAACAGAAGGCCGGGCTCAAGCCGTTGACCACCAATGCCTGGGGCATGGCCTATGGCGCTGCGATGCTGGCGACCTATTGCGCGGTGCGCGGGATTCCGTTTGAGATGGACTGGAGTGCGCGGTATATCGGCGCCTTGTGGTACCTGGTAATTCCCGGATCGGTGATCGGGTTTACCGCTTATCTGACCTTGGTAGGTCGCATGGGGCCGGAGCGGGCGGCGTATTGCACGGTGCTGTTTCCGGTGGTGGCGCTGAACGTGTCGGCGTTCGCCGAGGGCTACCAATGGACCGCGCCGGCGTTGGCGGGGTTGGTGCTGGTGATGCTGGGGAATGTGTTGGTGTTTCGTAAGCCCAGGCCTGCGAGTCCTGTCCTCAAGGCGAGCGCTATCTAAAAATGTGGGAGGGGGCAAACCCCTCCCACATTTGACCGAGTTGACCCTTCTATTTCATTCCAAGGCGCCTGGCCATGCGGCCCAGGTTGGCGCGGTCCAAGCCCAGTTCGCGGGCGGCGCTGGCCCAGTTGTGCTGGTGGCGTTCCAGGCTGGCGCTGATCACCTGGCGCTGGTAATGCTCAGTGGCCTGGCGCAGGTCGCCGGTTATCGCCGCTACTGGGGTGGGTTCTTCAATGACCGGTGCGCTGACATCGGGCAAATCCAGGTCCTGGGCGCTCAGGCTGAGAATCTTCGGACGCTCGCGACAGTTGCCCAGGGCTTTCAGCGCGCTGCGTCCGATCAAATGTTCCAGCTCGCGCACGTTGCCTGGCCAGTTATAGGCCAGCAGCGCCGCCTGGGCATCGCTGGTCAGGCGCAGGCTGCCCAGGCCCATGCGTGAGCGGTTCTGCTCGAGGAAAAAGCCCGCCAGCAGTAACACATCACGTCCGCGTTCACGCAGGGCCGGTACTTGCAGTGGGTACACGCTGAGACGGTGGTAGAAATCGGCACGATAGCGGCCGTTACGCACCTCAAAGGCCAGGTCGCGGTTGGTGGCGGCAATCAGGCGCACGTCGACCTGGTGTTCCTTGTCCGACCCCAACCGTTGCAATTGGCCGCTTTGCAGCACCCGCAGCAACTTGGCCTGCACGGTCAGCGACAGCTCGCCCACTTCGTCGAGGAATAATGTGCCGCCGTTGGCCAGTTCGAATTTGCCACGGCGCTCGTTCAACGCGCCGGTAAACGCGCCGCGCACATGGCCGAACAGTTCGCTTTCCACCAGGGTTTCCGGCA
Organism: Pseudomonas lactucae; assembly: GCF_036688725.1. NCBI lineage: Bacteria > Pseudomonadati > Pseudomonadota > Gammaproteobacteria > Pseudomonadales > Pseudomonadaceae > Pseudomonas > Pseudomonas lactucae. Next base: position 80,565 of record NZ_JAQQPT010000025.1, read on the forward strand.
GGGCGGCGCAGTTGAGGCTGATCAGCGGCTTGTCTGCCCGAGACGAGGCTGCGTGAATGGCTTGGGCGACCAGTTCCTTGCCCACCCCGGTTTCACCGGTAATCAGCACGGTGAGGTCGCTGCCGCCCACCAGTTTGATTTCCTCGACCAAGCGTTTGTGCGTCTTGCTCTGCCCGATCATTTCTTTGTGCTGCTGGCCGCTGGCCTGGCGGTAGATCTCGGCGCGCTGGTGCTCGTCTTCGGCGCGCAAGGCCAGGCGCTCGATGCGTTCGGCCACGTTGACGGTGGCCGCCGCGAGGCTGGCGAAGGCTTGCAGGGCCTCCAGTTCAACCCGCTCGAAGCGTTCGGTGTCGAGCGCGTCCAGCGTCAGCAGGCCCCAGGGCTGGTCGTCGACGAACAGCGGGCAGCCCATGCAATCGTGCACTTGCAGGTGCCCGTGCAGGCCATCCACCAGGCCGTCATAGGGGTCGGGCAATGGGCTGTCGCTGTCGAAGCGGGTCGGGCCGGGGCTGCTCAACAGTACGGCGAAGCGCGGATGTTCGCTGACCTTGAAACGCCGTCCCAAGGTGTCGGCGCTTAAGCCGTCGACAGCCAGTGGCACCAGCCATTCGCCGTCCAGTCGTAACAGGGCGGCGGCATCGCAGGGCAGCAGGGCGCGCATGGCTTGCAGCAGGCGGCGGTAGCGCTCGCCTTCGGGCAAGTCGCGGGACAGATCGGCGACCAGGGGCAGTAGGGTGGTGAGCAGCGATTGCGCAGTCATAATGACTCCTTGTAGTCCTTACGACTATAAAGCGCAGGAAGTCATAATGACTACATTTAATTTAGCCTATTGAAAAACAAAGATTTATAAGTTGGCACGAATGCTGAGTAGGTAAAGGCAATCAGTAAAGAAGCCCAGGAGGCTCCCATGCTCAATGCCCAAGACCGTGCCATCGTCAAATCCACCGTGCCCTTGCTGGAAAGCGGTGGTGAAGCGCTGATCACCCATTTCTACCGCATGATGCTGTCCGAGTACCCTGAGGTGCGTCCACTGTTCAATCAGGCCCATCAGGCCAGCGGCGACCAGCCACGTGCCTTGGCCAATGGCGTGTTGATGTATGCGCGGCATATCGACCAGCTCGACCAGTTGGGCGACCTGGTCGCAAAGATCATCAACAAGCATGTGGCGCTGCAGATCCTGCCGGAGCATTACCCGATCGTGGGGGCTTGCCTGCTGCGGGCGATTTCCGAAGTGCTGGGCAGCGAGATCGCCACCCCTGAGGTGATGACCGCCTGGGGCAATGCCTACGGCCAGCTGGCGGATATCCTGATCGGCGCCGAGGCCGCGATCTATCAAGAAAAGGCCCAGGCTCCCGGCGGCTGGCGCGGTGCGCGGGCATTCAGCGTGGTCAAGCGCGTGGAGGAAAGCGCCGAGATCACCTCGTTCTATTTTGCGCCGGTGGATAACGGCCCGATCCTCAGCGCGGCCCCCGGCCAGTACATCGGTATGAAGCTGGTGCTCGATGGCGAAGAAGTGCGCCGCAACTATTCCCTGTCGGCCTTGACCGATGCCGGCCAGTACCGCATCAGCGTCAAGCGCGAAGCGGGTGGGCGGGTGTCCAACTACTTGCATGACCAGTTACAGGTCGGCGCGACGATTGACCTGTTCCCGCCAGCGGGCGAGTTCACTCTGGCAGACAGCGACAAACCGCTGGTGCTGATCAGCGGCGGAGTCGGCATCACGCCAACCCTGCCGATGCTCGAAGCGGCCCTGGCCACCGAGCGTCCGGTGCACTTCATCCACTGTGCGCGCAATGGCGGGGTGCATGCGTTTCGCGAATGGGTGGATGCACTGGCGGCCAAGCATCCGCAACTCAAGCGCTTCTACTGCTATGCCGAGGACGATGGTGTGAGCGCGGCGGCGGATAAGGTCGGGCTGCTGAGCCAGGAGCAATTGGCGGCGTGGTTGCCTGAGCAGCGTGACGTGGATGCATACTTCCTGGGCCCTAAAGGCTTCATGGCGGCGGTCAAGCGCCACCTCAAGGCCTTGGGCGTGCCGGAGAAGCAGAGCCGCTATGAATTCTTCGGCCCGGCAGCTGCCCTGGAATAGATTTTCCGAAACAACACTGTTCAAAGTGTGGGAGGGGGCAAGCCCTTCCCACATTTGCTTCTCTCATTCTTCCCGATTAATCCCCCGTTAACCCCCTTCTGTTTTAACCACACTCTGTGTGTAAACTTGCGGCCATAGCCACAACCAAACTAAGGAATACGGGGATGAGTGACGAACTGCGTTTAGGCAAGGAGCGGCGCTTTCTGGTGTTGCTGGGCATCATCTGCCTGGCGCTGATTGGCGGGGCGTTGTACATGCAGGTGGTGCTCGGCGAGGCGCCATGCCCGCTGTGCATCCTGCAGCGCTACGCACTGTTATTGATTGCGGTCTTCGCGTTCCTCGGCGCAGCCATGCGCAGCAAGGGTGCCCTGACCTTTTTTGAAGGCCTGGTGGTGCTCAGCGCCCTCGGCGGGGTGGCTGCGGCCGGCCACCATGTGTACACCCAGTTCTTTCCGCAGGTCAGTTGCGGCGTCGATGTGCTGCAACCCATTGTCGATGACCTGCCGCTGGCCAAGGTGTTTCCGCTGGGCTTCCAGGTCGATGGCTTCTGCAGCACGCCGTACCCGCCGATTCTTGGGCTGTCCCTGGCGCAATGGGCGCTGGTGGCGTTCGTGCTGACGGTGATCCTGGTGCCTCTGGGGATCTATCGTAATCGCCAGCGCAAGGCCTGAGCCATTCACTGAAACGCCCCGGCCCTTCTGGAAAGAAGGCCGGGGCGTTTTTGCATGTGCGGGTTTTGTGAACAGAGCGTGACGCCGGACAATTTTGGGTGCGCGCAGTGTGCGACATGTTGTCACACGGAAGTTGCCGCAGGACGTTTCTGACCCGCTGTGGCAGCGCTTAAATTTGCACTTTTGGGCCAAATAGTGCTGTCAGTTCGTGGTTCGGGTCCTGCCTTGGACCTCACGCCGGATGCGCCTTTGCCCGATGTCCGAACGCCTTGTGTTATGGGGACTTGGAAAGGTTTTGCAGGCCCTTACCGGGGGTAAGGGGCGTGGCGTTTTGCCCTATAACACGGCAATTTTTGTGGTTTTTGTTGAGAATCGAACACGATAAGATCGCGAACCTTTGCAATATTGGTGAAGGATTATTGCTGCTTTCGATAAAAATTATTTCTTTATAAGACATGGTTTATACATCGCCAGCTAACTACAATCGCCCGCACTGAATGTCCGATGCTGTTCAATATTTGAGCATCGGAGCGGTCGAGGAGCAGATGGATGGCTCTGTGCGACCCCAAGGTTCCGGCAGCCTTTCAACTATCCGCACCAAACGGAATTGGTCTGTAACAAGGCCTTTAACCACGAAATCGAATAAGAACTCACCGCAGGTCCGTGAAGCGTACGTGTATGACGTGACGGGCAGGCTCTTATTCAATCGAAGAGAAATGCCAACCCTTGGCAGGGTGAAGTGTTGGCGATCAAAACCCAACTGCATTGCGCAAGCTGCTTTAGAGGTCGTGAGATGAGTAAAAACAGGTACCCCCGATTACTAGGCTTTTTGCCGCTGCTTGGCATGATGTTAATGCTGGGAGGCTGCAAGTGGACCTTGCTCGACCCAAAAGGACAGGTCGGTCTGGATGAACGCAACCTGATCATCACCGCCACCCTGCTGATGCTGCTGGTCGTGGTCCCTGTGATCATCATGACCTTCGCCTTCGCCTGGAAATACCGTGCGTCGAACACCAGCGCCACCTACGCGCCGAAGTGGTCGCACTCCACCAAGATCGAAGTCGCAGTGTGGCTGGTCCCGATCCTCATCATCATTGCCCTGGGTTATGTGACCTACAAGTCGACCCACGCTCTGGACCCGTACCGTCCGCTGGAATCCGATGCCAAGCCGATCAACATCGAAGTGGTCGCGCTGGACTGGAAGTGGCTGTTCATCTACCCGGACCTGGGTATCGCCACGGTTAACCAGATCCGCTTCCCGGAGCACACTCCGCTGAACTTCAAGATCACCTCCGACGCCGTGATGAACTCGTTCTTCATCCCTGCACTGGGCGGCCAGATCTACGCGATGGCAGGCATGCAGACCAAGCTGCACCTGATCGCCAACCAGAAAGCTGAAATGGAAGGCATCTCCGCGAACTACAGCGGCGCTGGCTTCACCGGCATGAAATTCAAAGCGATCTCGACGAGCCAGGAAGACTTCAACGCCTGGGTAGCCGAAGTCAAGGCCGCACCTAAACAGCTTGATCAAGCTGAATACGACGCCCTGACCAAACCAAGCCAGAACAACCCAGTCGCCCTGTACTCCGCGTACGAGCCGAACCTGTTTCAGAAAATCGTCGACAAGTACGAAGGCATGAAACCAGGCAAGCCGGTCAAGCACGAGAAGAAAGAAGTGGCCGCGGTTGAAGGTTCTGACACGGGCGCGCATTCAACTGCTGGGGCAGAGGAGTAAACGATGTTTGGTAAATTAAGTTGGGATGCGGTCCCGTTCCACGAGCCGATTGTGATGATTACCATCGCCATGATCGCGCTGGGTGGTCTGGCACTGTTTGCAGGTATCACCTACTTCAAGAAGTGGACCTACCTGTGGACCGAGTGGCTGACTTCGGTCGACCACAAGAAAATCGGCGTGATGTACATCATCGTTGCCATGGTCATGCTGCTGCGCGGCTTTGCCGACGCCATCATGATGCGTACCCAGTTGGCCATGGCCACCGAAGGTTCGCCTGGCTACCTGCCGCCTGAACACTATGACCAGATCTTCACCGCTCACGGTGTGATCATGATCATTTTCATGGCGATGCCTTTCTTCACCGGCCTGATGAACCTTGCGGTGCCGCTGCAGATCGGTGCGCGTGACGTTGCCTACCCGTTCCTGAACTCCCTGAGCTTCTGGCTGCTGGTGTCCGGCGTGGTGCTGATCAACGTTTCCCTGGGTGTCGGCGAATTCGCCAAGACCGGTTGGGTTGCGTATCCGCCACTGTCGGGGATTCAGTACAGCCCTGGCGTGGGTGTGGACTACTACATCTGGGCGCTACAGTTATCAGGGCTCGGGACGACGCTGACGGGGGTCAACTTCCTGGCCACCGTGCTGAAGATGCGCGCCCCTGGCATGAAGCTGATGGACATGCCGATCTTCACCTGGACCTGCACCTGGGCAAACGTGCTGATCGTGGCTTCGTTCCCGATCCTGGCCGCTACCATGGCGCTGCTGTCGCTTGACCGTTACCTGGATTTCCACATTTTCACCAATGAACTTGGTGGCAATCCAATGATGTACGTGAACCTGTTCTGGGCATGGGGTCACCCTGAGGTGTACATCCTGATCCTGCCGGCGTTCGGTATCTTCTCCGAAGTGATCTCGACCTTTACCGGCAAGCGCCTGTTCGGTCACCACTCGATGGTCTACGCCTCGGGCGCGATCTCCGTGCTGGGTTTCATGGTATGGCTGCACCACTTCTTCACCATGGGGTCGGGGGCCAGCGTCAACGCCTTCTTCGGCCTGGCGACGATGCTGATTTCCATCCCGACGGGGGTGAAGCTATTCAACTGGCTGTTCACCATCTACCACGGTCGTCTGCGCATGACCAGCCAGGTCCTGTGGACCCTGGGCTTCATGGTGACCTTCGCCATCGGCGGCATGACCGGCGTACTGCTGGCCATCCCGGGTGCTGACTTCGTGCTGCACAACAGCCTGTTCGTGATCGCGCACTTCCACAACGTGATCATCGGTGGTGCGGTATTCGGCTACATCGCTGGCTTCAGCTTCTACTTCCCGAAAGCATTCGGCTTCAAGCTGCACGAAGGTTGGGGCAAGGCTGCCTTCTGGTTCTGGATCTCGGGCTTCTTCGTCGCGTTCATGCCGCTCTATGCACTGGGCTTCATGGGCATGACCCGTCGTCTGAACGCCACCACCAACCCTGAGTGGGTGCCGTACCTGTACGTCGCCATGTTCGGTGCGGTGATGATCGCTGTGGGTATCGCCTGCCAGCTGATCCAGCTGTATGTCAGCGTGCGTGATCGCAAGCAGAACATGTGCGAATCCGGCGACCCATGGAATGGCCACACCCTGGAATGGTCGACCTCGTCGCCACCGCCGTTCTACAACTTCGCCGTGATCCCGACTGCGAACACCATCGATGCGTTCACCGAAGCCAAGGAAGACGGTACTGCGTACCAGCAACCCAAGCACTACGAACCGATCCACATGCCAAGCAACACCGCCACGGGCGTGGTGATGGGGGCGCTGTTGACCGTGTTCGGTTTCGCGATGATCTGGCACATCTGGTGGCTGGCAATCGTGAGCCTGGTGGGCACCATCGGCTACTTCATTGTCCACGCAGCACGTGATGATCAAGGCTACATGGTGCCGGTCGAAACGATCGAGCGCATCGAAGCCGAGCAGCACGCTCGCCTGGTCGCCGAGAAGAAAATCCCGGCCAACCGTGTAGAAACCTCGTTGGAACAGGCTTAAACCATGTCGAACTTAGTGACCAATGCTGGACACGCCCATGTCGATGACCATGGGCACGATGACCATCACCACGACTCGGGGCCAATGACCGTCTTCGGTTTCTGGCTCTACCTGATGACCGACTGCATCTTGTTTGCGTCGATCTTCGCGGTGTACGCGGTACTGGTAAACAACGTAGCGGGTGGCCCGTCGGGCCACGACATCTTCGAACTGCCCTACGTGCTCGGCGAAACCGCCTTGCTGTTGTTCAGTTCGATCACCTACGGCTTCGCCATGTTGGCCTTCTACAAGGGCAACAAGAAAGGCGTACTGAGCTGGCTGGGCCTGACTTTCCTGTTCGGCCTGGGCTTCATCGGCATGGAGATCAACGAGTTCCACCTGCTGATCTCCGAAGGCTACGGCCCGCACCGCAGCGGCTTCCTGTCGGCGTTCTTCACGCTGGTCGGCACCCACGGCCTGCACGTTTCGGCCGGCCTGCTGTGGATGGCGGTGATGATGTATCAGGTCAATAAACACGGCCTGACCAACACCAACAAGACGCGCCTGAGCTGCCTGAGCCTGTTCTGGCACTTCCTGGACGTGGTCTGGATCTGCGTATTCACCGTCGTCTACTTGATGGGGACTCTGTAATGGCTAATGCACACTCCCATGACAGCCACGATGCAAGCCACGGCAGCGTAAAGTCTTACGCTATCGGCTTCATCCTGTCGGTCATCCTGACCCTGATCCCGTTCGGCCTGGTGATGTACCCAACCCTGCCGAAGTCGATCACCTTGATGATCGTGTTGGCGTTCGCGGTGATCCAGGTGCTGGTTCACCTGGTGTACTTCCTGCACCTGGACCGCTCCGAGGCCCAGCGCGAGAACGTGATTGCGTTCGTGTTCGCCGGCCTGGTGATCGTTCTGCTGGTTGGTCTGTCGCTGTGGATCATGTTCAGCATCCACACCTACATGATGGCGAAGTGAGGTAAAACCCGATGTCGCTTAAGCACTTTATCCAAATCACCAAACCGGGGATCATTTTCGGTAACGTGCTTTCTGTGGCGGGCGGTTTCTTCCTGGCCTCCAAGGGACATGTCGATCTGGCCATCTTCCTGGCTGCAATGATCGGCACGTCCCTGGTGGTAGCTTCCGGATGCGTGTTCAACAACTGCATCGACCGTGACATCGACATCAAGATGGAGCGCACCAAGAATCGCGTGCTGGTCCAGGGCCTTATCTCCCTGAAGCTGGCACTGATCTTCGCGACCGTCCTGGGTGTTGCCGGTGTAGTGCTGTTGTACAAGGTGGCCAACCCGCTGGCGGCGCTGTTTGCCGTGATCGGTTTTGTCATCTACGTCGGCCTCTACAGCCTGTACCTCAAGCGCAAGTCGGTGCACGGCACGCTGGTGGGCAGTCTGTCGGGGGCGATGCCGCCGGTGATTGGTTATGTGGCTGTAACCAATAGCTTCGACATGGCCGCGCTGGTGCTGCTGGTGATGTTCAGCCTGTGGCAGATGCCGCATTCCTACGCCATCGCGATCTTCCGTTTCAACGACTACCTGGCTGCTTCGATCCCGGTCCTGCCGGTCAAGCGTGGCATCCAGGTTGCCAAGAAACACATCCTGCTCTACATCCTGGCCTTCCTCGTGGCGACCTTGATGTTGACCTTCAGTGGCTACGCCGGCATGAGCTACCTCGCCGTCGCCGCCGCCATGGGCATGTACTGGTTGTACATGGCCTGGACCGGCTACAAGGCGGTGGACGACACCGTCTGGGCGCGCAAGCTGTTCGTGTTCTCGATCTTCACCATCACCGCGCTCAGCGTGATGATGTCCCTGGATTTCCAAGTGCCGAAAGAGCTGTTGCTGACTTACGCACACTGAGTGGTCCGAGCAACAAAAAGCCCCGCCTTCGCAAGAAGCGCGGGGTTTTTTATGACATGGCCTTTAAACTGTTTCTATCTCCTCCTGATGCAGGAAGCAAACCCATGAGTAAAAAAGCCGTTATGGTGTTCAGTGGCGGCCAGGATTCGACGACCTGTCTGATCCAGGCGCTGGCGCTGTACGACGAAGTGCATTGCATTACCTTCGATTATGGTCAGCGCCATGTGGCGGAAGTCGAAGTCGCCCAGAAGCTTGCCAGGCAGTTGGGCGCCACTGTCCACAAAGTGATGGATGTGTCGTTGCTCAACGAACTGGCCATCAGCAGCCTGACCCGCGACAACATCCCGGTACCCACCGTGAACAGCTCGGGCGACAGCCTGCCCAGCACCTTTGTGCCAGGTCGCAATATTCTGTTTTTGACCCTGGCGGCGATTTACGCGTACCAGGTCAAGGCTGAGGCGGTGATCACCGGCGTCTGCGAAACCGACTTCTCCGGCTACCCCGATTGCCGCGACGAGTTCGTCAAGGCGTTGAACCAGGCGCTCAAGCTGGGCATGGAATACGACGTGCGCCTCGACACCCCGCTGATGTGGCTGAACAAGGCTGAAACCTGGGCATTGGCCGATTATCACGATGCCCTGGAGCTGGTGCGTGACAGCACGCTGACCTGCTACAACGGGATCATCGGCAGTGGCTGCGGTAACTGCGACGCGTGCAACCTGCGCGCGCGCGGTTTGAGTGATTACCAGCAGAACAAAGCGCAGGTCATGCAGAGCCTGAAGCACAAGTTGCAACTGGCCTGACCCCAACCGTCGTCGTAGCGGCGGCGAGGCAGCTGTGTGTCAGGCAGACCGCAGACGCAGCCTCGCCGGGGCTCGACGGCTGCTACGCAAGGTATTGGCGAGCAAGCCGAACCGTCGCCACGTTTAGTCCTGGGTTACTGCTGCGCGATGCTGTATCCGTCAAAGGCACTTTGCTGCTGCAAGGCCGTGATCACGCTCTTGCGGCTCAGCGGCTGCTCGACGCCGGCGTTATCCACAAAGCTCTCCACTGCCAGCTCGGCTTCATCACCGTCACCCACAAAGCTGAAGCCCAGGAACTCGAACGCTTCACGGTCGACGTTCAGCTTGGAACGTGGCGTGCGCAGCGGCAGGGTGACGCTGATGCCATCCTTGCTGATCACAAACACTTCGGTTTCTTTCTTGGGGCGGGCGGCCTTGCCCTTGCCGGCGCTCGGATTGCTGATGGCCTGGTGAGACTGGTTCAGCACTTTGAGGGCCAGGCCGTAGACCAGCTCCTGGAACTCGGGGTCGTCCTTGAAGCTGGACAGGATGCGGCTGATCGAGAATTTGCTGCTCAGGTCTTCCAGCGCGATGTTGTCGGCGGCCTCGGCGTCTTTCAACTGCTTGAGCTGGCCCATCAGGTCGTAGGCCTTGTCGTCATCGAAGGCATCGTGGGCCTGGCGGATGGCGATGCGCAGCTCGCGGATCTGATCGCTTTCCTTGGAGGTGTGGAACGCGTCCAACACCATCTCGCTGATGATCTTGGCCGCAGGCACATGCTGTGAAAGATTGATGGCGTTTTCGTATTCGGCTTTGGCGTGCAAGGCGACTACGGATTCTTCGGTGGAGTGTGCGGTGTAAGAATCGGACATTGAAATTTCACTACTTCAGTAAACGGAGAAGACAAAAAAGCGTCGCGCATTTTCAGGGGGGAGGGGGATCAGGTCAAGGCAGCACAATGCCCTTATCGCGCGGTCAGGCTGCCGGTCGGCGGATGCAGGGGGTTAAACCAACTGCTTGAAGCACGCTTCAAGGATATCCAGCCCTTCTTCCAGTACCGCAGGTTCAATCGTCAGCGGCGCCAGCAAGCGGATGATGTGCCGAGACTTGCCACTGGGCATCAACAGCAAGCCGGCATCGCGCGCCAGGTTCAGCAACTGGGCCAATTGCTTGTGGGCGGGTGTACCGTCGGCACACGCCAGTTCTATGCCGCGCATGGCACCCACGCCGGTCAAACGGCCCAGATAAGGCGACAGGTGCTGCGCGCGCCAGGCCTCGTAGCGACTGACAATGGCTTCTTCTTGCTGGGTGCCCCATGTCTGTAGATGCTCATCCGTCATCACATCGAGGGTTGCCAATGCCGCCGCGCAGGCGATGGGGTTACCGGAATAAGTCCCGCCTAGGCCACCCTTGGGCAGGTTGTCCATCAACACCTTGCGCCCGACCACCGCACCCAGCGGCACTCCGCCGGCGATGCTTTTGCCGAGCAGGATCAAGTCCGGTTCGATGCCCAGGCGCGAGAAGGCAAAGCGTTGGCCGGTGCGGCCGAATCCGGACTGGATCTCGTCGGCAACCAGCAGGATATCGTGCTCATCGCAAAATCGCCGCAGGGCCTGGGCGAACTCGATGTTCAACGCCAGGAAACCGCCTTCGCCCTGCACCGGTTCGATGATGAAACACGCCACATCGTTAACGTCGATTTCCACGCTGAACAGACGGTCCATGGCCTTCAGCGCTTCGGCACAGGTCACGCCATTATCGGCACTGGGGTAAGGCAGGTGATACACCGGGCCGGGCAGTACGCCGACCTTCTGTTTGTAGGGCGCGACCTTGCCGTTGAGGTTGAGCGTGGCCAGGGTGCGACCATGGAAGCCGCCATCAAAAGCGATCACCGCCGTACGGCCAGTTGCGCCGCGCACGATCTTCAGTGCGTTTTCCGCCGCTTCCGCGCCGCTGTTGGTGAGCATGCCGCTGACCGGGTAGCCCACCGGGATAAACGCCGTCAGACGATCCATCAACTCAATGTAGGGCGTGTGTGGTGCAGCGTTGAACGCGTAATGGGTCAGCCGGGTTGCCTGTTCACGAATCGCTTCCACCACGGCCGGGTGGCAATGGCCCAGGTTGAGTACGCCGATGCCGCCGACAAAGTCGATATAGCGCTTGCCCGAGGTGTCCCAGACCTCGGCGTTGTTGCCGTGGCTGAGGTGGATGGGGTGAACGAAGGAAATCGATTGGCTGATGGTTTCGCGGCTCATGACTCTGGGACTCGGCAGTGGCGGGCTCCTTTTTATCTAAGCCGTGGGCCTGGCCTTGTCGCAAACGAAATAAAGTCGCCGGGTCATTCCAAATCGGAAGGAGCTGTTGCCAAAAGGTCGTTTGTGGCAACGCTGCAATGCCATGGATACTGCCGGACAACAAAAAATGGCGTGGGTGGTACGGCGCCGACCTATAAAGTTCGACAAGGAGTGAGTCGCATGAAACACCTCAAGACCTCATTGGCCGCGGTCAGCGTCGCCCTCATCCTGGGCCTGGCCGGCAGTGCCCACGCGGGTACCACGCTGGACGCGATCCAGAAAAAAGGCTTTATCCAGTGCGGAGTGAGCGACGGGTTGCCAGGCTTTGGCGTCCCTGACAGCCAGGGTAAGATGACCGGCATCGACGTGGATGTGTGCCACGCCGTGGCGGCCGCTGTGTTCGGTGATGCCTCAAAAGTGAAATTCACCCAACTGACCGCCAAAGAGCGTTTCACCGCACTGCAATCCGGCGAAATCGATCTGATCTCGCGCAACACTACGTGGACCAGCTCCCGTGATTCGGGCATGGGGCTGGTGTTTACCGGCGTTACCTACTACGACGGCATCGGCTTCCTGGTGAACAACAAGCTCGGCGTGACCGCCGCCAAACAATTGAACGGCGCCACCGTGTGCATCCAGGCGGGCACCACCACCGAACTCAACGTGTCCGATTACTTTCGCACCCATGGCATGAAATACACGCCGATCACCTTCGACACCGCTGACGAAAGCGCCAAGGGCCTGGAGGCCGGGCGTTGTGATGTGCTGACCACGGACCAGTCGGGCCTGTATGCCCAGCGCATCAAGATGGCTCACCCGGAGGAGTTCGTGGTGCTGCCGGAGGTGATTTCCAAGGAGCCCCTGGGACCGCTGGTGCGCAAGGGCGATGACGAGTGGTTCAGCATCGTCAAGTGGACCCTGTTCGCCATGCTCAACGCCGAAGAAATGGGCATCACCTCGCAGAACGTCGAAGAGCAAGCCAGGACCAGCAAGAACCCGGACGTGGCGCGGTTGCTGGGGGCTGATGGCGAGTACGGCAAGGACCTGAAGCTGCGCCGGGATTGGGTGGTGCAGATCGTCAAGCAGGTGGGCAACTACGGTGAAGTGTTCGAGCGCAATATCGGCCAGGGCAGCGTGTTGAAGATCAAGCGCGGGCTCAATGCGCTGTGGAACAACGGTGGCATCCAATACGCGCCGCCGGTGCGCTGACAAGGGGCCTACGCTGACACGCTATTTTTCCCCGCTGCCTTGGCGCGATACAACGCTGAATCGGCACGCGCCATCAGTGCGGCGGGGGATTCATCCGTAAGGTGCTCGGCCACACCCAGGCTCAGGGTGACGTTAAAACTGTCGTGCACCGGCGTGTTTCTTATCTGTAGGCAGATGTTTTCGGCCAGCGCTCTGGCCGTGTCCAGCGAGCTTTCGGGCAGGACCACCATGAACTCATCATCGCCCCAGCGGGCCAGCAGATCACCGGGGCGAACGCAGCTTTCCAGGCACTCCACCACTCGCAGCAGGATCTGGTCGCCCACGGCATGGCCGTAGCGATCGGCGATCGGTTTGAAATTGTCGATATCTATTGCGATCAGCGCCAACGGGAGACAAAAGCGCTGGGCGCGGTTGCACTCATCCAGCAGCACTTTTTGCAGCCGATAGCGGTTGGCGATCAGGGTCAGCGCGTCACGCTCGGCCAAGAGGCGATTTTCGTTGATCTGCAGTTGCAACTGCTGGTGGACGCGCGACAGTTCTTGAGTGCGTTCCGCCACCAAGGCCTCAAGCGACAGATTGCGTTGCTCCAGTTGTTCGAGGGCGCTTTTGCGTACCTGCAGGTCCCGCAACGCCCCGACCATTCGCGCCACCGAGCCGTCGGGGTTGCGCGCAATCACGTAGGCCCGGTCTTCGATCAGCAGATAGCCGCCATCTTTTTTGCGGCACCGGTATTCGGTTTGGAAGCTGGGGGAACGACGGTGGAGGTAGTCGTCAAACAGCGCCATCACCTGGTTGTAGTCGTCGGGGTGGATCACGTTTTCCCAGGTGAATATGTTGTTATCCAGGGAGTGGCGGGGGTAGCCCAGCATTTCGTACCAACCCGGGTTGCGGTAGACGAACCCCGTATTGGCGTTCCAGTCCCAGATCCCATCGCTGACCAATTCGAGGAGGGTATGCAATATATCGGCGTTGACGAGGGCGGCATCCTGCGTCAACGAGCGATTGCCGGAAATATCGTTCATCTTTGCGCTCCTTGCCTGGGCGGGCTACCGAGGCGGACCCATGTTGACGCCGATACTCCGTGGCTGGGGCTAACTGTACAACGTGGCTCGGGCGCTTTGAATAGGGTCACTGCATATTAGGCGTTAAGTGGCAATTGGCTATTGCTGCGGCGCTTTCATCCGCGTGCGTGGCTTGCCGTTGGCGTTGTGCTGGTAGATCGCTTCAGGCTGGCCTTGCTCATTGAAAAATACCTGGCCGATCCCGGCTGAATTCCACAGCCGCTCACCGGCCTCGGCATGTTCCGGGATATGCGGCACCACCTGCATGGTGCGTCGGCGCGTGAACCAGTTGAGCGGCGAGCGTGGCGAATAGAGCCAGCGGTTGAGGCGGTCGAACCATTCCAGCAAGCGCGGGGGGAATTCGTTCTTGATGCCGCTGCTGGTGATCTGCCAGATCCGTGGGCCGGCGTTGCGATGGCGGATCAGCACCTCATAGACGAACGAGTAATGCACGTCCCCCGAGAGAATCACGTAGTTACCGGGTGTGCGCGAGTGGCGGAAGATGTTGAGGATTACCTGTGCCGCGCCACGGTGGGCCATCCAGTTTTCCGCATCCACCAGCAGCGGATGACCGCACCAACTGAAGATCTTCTGCACCGTTTCGATCAGCTTGACGCCAAAGATGGGCGCGGGCGAGACGATGATGGCTGACGGGTGGTCGAGCAGTTCCTGCTGCAGTTCGCTCAACGCTTCCCAATCCAGCAGGCCGGACGGCTGTTTGAGGGTGAACTCACTGCGCCAACGCCGGGTACGGGTGTCGAGCACCACCAGCGCGGGGGTCGTCGGCAGTACGTAATGCCACTGTTGGAACCTGAACAGGGTCGCCAACAGGTCGTCCTGCGTGGCGGCATCCAGGTGATTGTCGTGCGTTTGGGTGGTCAGTCTCCGGGTTTGCTCCACCGGGTCGCCGAAGGCATCCGGGTTGTTGCCCCAACCCTGGCATAGCAAGTAGGCGAGCAAGGCATTGCCGATGATACGTTTTGAAAACGCATGGCCGTAGGCGGTTTCTTCCCACTGGGCGCTGAGGTTCCAGTCGTCTGTGATGTCGTGGTCGTCGAAGATCATCAAGGTGGACAGATGGGCGAATGCCCGTGCAACCCCTGGTAAACCTTCGCGGAAGGTGTCGATCCGTGCCTGCTCGCGGGTGTAACGCGACTGTTCTTCAGCGCCTAATTGCGGCGGTTGCGCGGTGATCAGGCGCCAGGGTATGGGTGACCACACCAGCAAGTACATGGCCATGACTTCGGCGAAGGTCACCAAGTGATTGTCCGCGGTGCTGCTGGTGAAAATCGGCTTTTTCGCGCCGCCGAAAAACCGCTCGCGCAGCGTCTCATTGCTGTCCAGCGCCGGCAACAGATCGGCGCGATGGTAGTAACTGGCGTGATGTTCGTAGAGGCTGGCGCTGTCATCCACCACGGCGCCCTCCAGATGCTCATCGAACAGGCCCAGGCGCGCGATCAGCGCATGGATCGCCCGTAACATCGGCCCCGCCACATCGTCGGCGTACACCTGGTCGCCGCTCATCATCAGCAAGGCCGGGCGATCGGCCGAGGTAGTGGTGTTCGCCAGCAGGCGATCGACACAGAGCAGGCCTTCGTTGGCGCTGTGATGAGGTTTGCGGCACGAGCCATGCACCAATTGATGGATACGGCTGTGCAACATGAAATTCGGGGTTTGCCGGTTGGCATACAGCAGATGCGGCGCCCACTGTGCAATGCCGACACCGTCGACCAACAGGTCGTAGTCGATGGCCACATCCAGCGGCAGCGCGTCGTCCAACGGCACGTCGATCAGATGGATAAACGCGTGGCGCCCCACCGGAATGACCTGGCAGTGAACCTGGCCTAGGGGTATATCCAGGCATTGCTCGGCCACGTGCAGTCTCAGGATCATGTCCAGAGGACGGCTACCGACCAGCCAAAGTACCAGGCGTCGGGGCTCAAGCCGCCGCAGCAGGGGACCGACGATAACGTCCGGCAGGGTGTCAGGGTGCGGCATGCAGGAAGAGGCTCGACCAGGGTTGAACCGGCAAGGTTAACGCAATGAATGTCAGTGTTTTGTTAAGGCTGGCCGTTATGAAAATACGAAGGGCCGTGCACAGCCCTTCGTATCAAGGGTTAGAGCAAGTTGCCCTTGCCCAGCGAGTCCAATCCGCCGCTGCGGCCCCTGCGCGCGTCAGTGTGCGTCGAGCCGTCAGATTCCTGAGCGTTCAGTTGAAAGGGGTATTGCTCAATGCTGCGCTTCTTGCGCTGGGAGATTGCATCGTCCTGCTGCAGGGGAGGGTATTGGAAGTTGCCCAGTGTAGAATTGATAGCGCCAAGCATAAGAGTTTCCTTTTAATAAGTATGGAAAAAAGCTTCACCTGCCAAAGTGAAGCCGGACCAACTTATAGCGGCGCGGGGCGGGCTATCTATAAACAGCCTGTGGCAAAACGTGACGGCTATGCCTCGATCCTTCTCGAGCATCATCGCTGCGGTCGTTGATGCCAACGTCAGCGGTGGGAGGAGGTGGGAGCGTCCCTGGCCTCCAGTACAAACGCAGCGCGATTGTGTGCCAACCCATTTCGCAATGCGCTGTAATAGTCGCGCATTGCTACCGCGTCAGGAAGGTGAGCTTTCCAGCACCTTGGGCACCGTGAATCGGAACTCACTGCCGCGGCCCACTTCACTCTCAGCCACAATCTTGCCGCCATGGGCCTGGACAATACCTTGGGTAATGTACAACCCCAGCCCGCTTCCTGTGGGATTGTTCTCGGTCTGGGTCCAATAGCGGTCGAACACGTAAGGCAACTGCTCGGGCGCGATGCCTTCGCCGGAGTCGCGTACCGAAAACACAATCTCTTCGCCATTGCTCATGGCGCTGATGCCGATATTGCCCTGGCGCGGAGTGAACTTGATGGCGTTGCCGATCAGGTTCGACAGCACCTGGAACAAGCGCTCCGGGTCGCCGTTGATTTGCAGACCAGGCTCGGCGTTGAACGACAGGTCGATGCCCTTTTCCATCGCCAGCGGCGCGAGCAACGAATACGCTTCTTCGAACATCTGGCTCACGTCCAGTGCCACCGGCTTGACCACATAGCGCCCGGCCTCGATTTTCGAGGTGTCGAGCAAGTCTTCCAACAACACATTCATACGCCCGGCGGCCTGTTGCATGGTGTCGATGGCAGAGGAAATCCGCCGCGAGGTGTGAGGGCCTTCGGAGCTGAACGCTTTTTGCATCATGCCGCAGAGCATGGATATGACGGTCATCGGGTTGCGCAGGTCGTGGGACACCACCGCCACCAGATCATCACGCGCCCGTACGGCTTGTTGCTCGCGCTTTACCTGGCGTGCCAGGTCGTTTTCCAGGGCCGAGCGGCGCAGGTCGTTGGCGGCGAACAGGTCGCCGTGACTCCACTTGGTGGAGATGCCGGCCATGACCACTTTCCAGATTTCAAATGAGGTGCGTGGGCGAAGACGCAGGCCGGCGTCCGAGCTTTCCAGGTTGAGCGGTTTTTCAGGGTCGCCGCTCCAGTTGATGTTCTCTTTCACTTCCGGGCGGAACCACAGCACGCCGTTGTCCACCGGCTTAGGCAGGCTCATGGCCAGGACACCGCTGGCCACCTGCTGGAACTCGAAGGCCGGCGCATACACCGAAACCAGGTTATGACTGGAGAACACCGGCTCGCCGCGTTCTTGCAGCCACTTGTGCAACGCACGGATCTGCGCCGGCTCCGGGCAGTTACCGTAGCGGTGCAATTGTTTGTCTTCAATGATTGCTACGCCGCCGGCCAGCGTCAGGTCCATCAGCAACTGGCCTTGTTGGGCCAGCCCATCGAACACGTTGTCGTCCGACGCTTTCATCGCCCGGTCAAGGCGCGCCAGGGCATCGACTTTTTCTTCGCGCTGACGGCTCAGGTCCAGCGCTTCCATGGCGCTGATCTGCAGCGACAGCACCTGGCCGATCGTCTGGCAGGCGATGCGCAAATCGTGAGGCACCATCAGTGGTTCACGGTTGCCGCAACTGATCAGGCCCCAGAGTGTGTCGCCCTTCATCAGCGAGATACTCATGGACGACAGCACACCCATGTTCTGCATGTATTGGCAGTGAATCGGCGACACACTGCGCAAGGTCGCAAAGCTCAGATCCAGCGGCTCGCCGGTGTCGGGACGCAACTTGGGCAGCAGTGGCACCGGCTCGTAGGCGGCGTTGGGAATAATGCGCAGCCAATTGGTGCGATACAGTTCGCGCGCTTGCTCGGGAATGTCGGACGCGGGGAAGAACAGCCCGTTGAACAGCTCCATGGACGGCCCCGACGCTTCGGCGATCACCTGGCCATGGCCTTCTTCTTCGAAACGGTAGATCAGGACGCGGTCATAGCCGGTCATGGCCTGAATTTCATTCACGCTGATTTCGTAGAGCGCCTGCAGGGTTTTCGCCGACTGCAAACGTTGCAACATTTTGCCCAGATTACTCGTGCGGCCTTGCAGCGCGCGCGGTTTGAAGTCCTCCAGGTGTGGTTCGAATTCCAGCACCAGCACGTTTTGATGGCGATGCAGCAAGCCTTCGAACGTCGCCCCATTGAGGGTGACATGCAGCGTCGGCGCGTCGAAGAACGTGTTGTGCTCCGCCATGGTCTGCACGGCCTGCGCGTGCTCCGCGCCGATCAACGTGTGCAGCGGCTGGCCCAGCAGCGCCTCGGGCGCACGGTTGAGCAATGTGCCGACGTTGGCGCTGACCTGGATGATATTCAGGCCAGGTTCCGACAACGTCAGCAGTACACCATGAGGCTGGATCGCTCCCGGAAAGCGAATGGGCTCGTCGGCGCAGTTGGCAAGCAGCTCTTCAAAATCATCGGGTTTCATAGCAGTACCTCCTGGCTGTCGAGCCATTGCTCAAAGCAGCTGAATGTCGATCGGGCCGCTTGCGCCGCCCTCTGTGTAGCTGAGGTGTCCAGTGACATGCGACCCAGGTAATCGAGAAATTCCTTCCAGCGTCGACCGGTTTCGGCACCGTATATATTGAGGAACGCAGTGCCGCTACTCTCGTCCAGCCCTAGACGCCGGAGCATTTCCCGGCGCAAAACCTGGCCACCCAGAGTCGCGCCTTCCAGCACATACAGCGCCCCGAGACAGGCGGCCGGGGTGTCGAGGCATGGCAAATGGGCGCAGCGGGGCAGGGCGCTGATGGCCTTGTCGCTCAGGCCGAGGGCGCGCAGGTCGCTCACCAGGGTCGGCGTTTTTACACGCAGTGCCTGGTCGAATCCTTCAGGGATCAATTCACAGTCACGCAACGCCGCTTCCATCGGCGCGTAAAATCCGTAATACGCCTGGAGCAAGCGTCGGTAAGCGCCGGCATCCAGGCAGTCGGAAAAAAACGGCAAGCGTTTTTCCAGGGCTACATGCAGCAGGGCCGTGCCCTTGCGCAATGCTTCCAGCAATGGGGGCGCACTGACGTCATGGGCCTGTGAATGCATTCAATAAGCTCGAACTGTGGGCCTGCCGGCCATGAATGACGCAAGAAAATGGGCGACGATTCTACACAACTCATGACCA
The DNA here is from genome assembly GCF_036688725.1 of Pseudomonas lactucae. Taxonomy (NCBI): domain Bacteria; kingdom Pseudomonadati; phylum Pseudomonadota; class Gammaproteobacteria; order Pseudomonadales; family Pseudomonadaceae; genus Pseudomonas; species Pseudomonas lactucae. The sequence goes on from NZ_JAQQPT010000025.1 coordinate 99,826, forward strand.
TTCTCTGTACGCGCAAAACGAAAAACCTGACCAGCTATCAGAATAATCGCTCGTTGCTCTCTAATGACCGCAGCGGCTACCTTGAAGTTCGGTTTGGATGATGTCGCGACGCTATCAGTGCATGCACGGCCCCTGCGAGGCCAGCGCCGTTTGCACGCATTCAAGCAGATGTCGGGTGCTCCAGGGTTTGGGCAGGAACCGCACCGATCCGCCCAGTTGCGCCGCGAGCTTGGTGTTGCCGGATGTGAGCAACACTCGCACCTCCGGCCAGCGGTGGGCCACCACGCGGCTCAAGTCATAGCCATTGAGCAATCCCGGCATCTGGATGTCGCTGACAATCAGGTCCACCGGTTCATCGCCCCGTTCCAGGTAAATCATTCCGTCATCCGCCGAAGGAAACGACGTCACTACTGCGCCGAAATCTTCCAGCACATCCACCATCAACGCCCGAATGATCTCGTCGTCTTCCAGCACCAAAATCGATGGCTGAGCCATGATCCTTACTCCACCATCAGGGTTCAGTTAGGTGGAGTGGGCAGTGGAGGATTAGGTTCGATTGGATGTTTTTTAAACGATGGGTGGTCGATCGAGCTGTCTAGGTTGCGTGTTTGCCGGGATGTACGGCACGATCCTGGCAAGCAGGCATAATTCGCCGTACCCGCCAATGTGGAACCCGCCATGAAGTACGCCTTACTCACTTTCGTCCTGATCCTCAACACCGCCCCGGCTCTTGCGGACGGTGACGCCGAGGCGGGCGGCAAGCTCTTCACCAAGACCTGCGGTGGCTGCCATAGCGTCGGCGAAGGCGCACGGGGTGGGTTTGGACCGCAGCTCAATGGCATCATCGGAAGGCCGGCGGGAACCACGACCGATTATCAATATTCCGATGCAATGAAAAACTCCGGCGTGGTGTGGACTCGCGACAAACTCGCCGCTTATATCGAAGCGCCCAAGAACGTTGTGAGCGGCACGCGCATGATCTTCTGGGGTATCAGTGACCAGGAGAAGATCGAAAACATCCTGGCGTACCTTGAGACCTTTCAGCCCAGGTAGCATTGTCGCACCGGCATGGCGGCCTACCTGGCCTGGATGTTGATCGCAGACATTATTGGATGTCTTTCAGATAGTCCTTGAGGAGGGCTAGCGGCGGGCGAAGTTCGTTGAGCTGATGGATGTTCTGCACATCGTTGGCCAACCGCTGCAGTTCGCGGCCCAACACAGTGTTAAGGCCTCCCAAGCAATTCAGCAGTTGCGTAACACATTCATCAATCTTAAGCAGGATCCCGCGAAGATCGCCCTGCCGCACCAACAACCCAAACACCTCCCGCTCATACCCGTCCATTACCAGGTCGTCTCTCAACACCGGGCTGCCGTCGTCTGTCTCGTGCACGAGCTTGAGTGCAAAGAGGGCAACAGCTTCCAGCATCAATTCCATGGTTTCGGTTCCTCGCGGTTTGGGGAGGCGATGATCACTGTTCCTCGTGTGAAAAAAAAGACCTGCTGCGGTTAAAGCATCGTCCAGGCGCTTGGCTACATCTATAGAGGGTCCAAGTGGGAGGATGCATGCGGCCCCCGCCTTATATAAGGAGGCGCCTTTGGCGCCGCGGTTAAGTCAGGGAAAAGATTTCTGAAAGGGGGTTGACCACGTAATTCAATGCTGTATTATTCGCCTCCCGCTGACGAGAGATCGGAGGCGCAAGTGGTTGAAGTTGTTGAAGAAATCTTCGAAAGCTTCTGAAAATAACCGCTTGACAGC